>CALAQT010000200.1 GCA_937888775.1 uncultured Actinomycetes bacterium
GGCGCCGATCTGCTGCCAGCCCCGCTGACCCTCCCGGGCCGCCGTAACGGCCGCGTCGACCTCGGACCGTTGTGCCGCCGCAGCCTGCGCGACGATCCGCTCCGGTTGCCCCGGATCGCTGGAGAGCAGCTGATCGCCGGCCCGCTCGCCGGCGCCGATCAGCGCCGGCACGCGGATCGGCAGCTGGCGGTCGACGCGCTCAAGTGCGTCGGCGAGCTGCGCGCGCACCGCTGCGCGGCGCAGCTCCAGGGTCGGCTCGTTGGCGAATGGACCGAGTGTCACCGGAGTCTGACCTCAGCGCCGCTCACGGCGCCCGCAGCAGCTGCTCCAGCGGGGTGCCGCTGGCCTGCTCGTGGAGGAAGGACTCGTTGGAGGTGTTCTCGAGCAGGCGGCGCACCAGGTAGGCCATGCCGGCGACCAGGTCGCCCACCGGGCAGTATGTCCGCACCCGGAACCGGCGCGCGGCCAGGGCGTCCTGGAGCTCGTCGCCCAGCCCCCGCAGGACCTGGAGCTCCAGCGTACGGTCCTCGCCGCCCAGCAGTCGGTTGACGGCGATCGCGTGCGCCACCGAGCGCAGGTTGTGCGACGCTATCGCCACCCGAACGGCCGGGCGCGCCGCCAGCAGCCGGCGCGTCAGCGCCTCGAAGTTGCGATCACAGTCGGCCTTGTCCTCAAACACGGGCACCGGCCAGCCGTGTTGACGGGCCTGCACGAGCTCGTGATCCCAGTAGGCCCCCTTGACCAGACGCACCTGCAGCGGCGGCGTCCGCCGCGACTCCGTGGCCCAGCTCAGGACCTGCGTCAGCTGATCGGGCGAGTCACGCAGATAGGCCTGCAGCACCAGGCCGACCGAGGGTCCCTCGGAGAACTCCTCGGCTGACAGGAGCTTGAGGACCAACTCCAGCACCGCCTCACGGGAATCCAGCGACTCCATGTCGATGTGGATGTGGGCGCCGTGTGAGCGGGCATGGCGCAGCAGCGGCGCCAGGCGCGCCTCCGCGTCATGCCGGCCGAGCTCTGGCGCGTCGGGGCGCAGCAGCGGTGTGAGCGCCGAGATCTTCACCGACACGTTGGCGCGTGGCAACGAGCCGCTGGCATCGGCCTCCAGCATCGGTCGTTGCGGCCAGGCGCGAGAGGCGACCGCGAGTTGCTCCAGCGCCTCCGCGCAACGTTCGGCGTAACGGTTGGCCTCGGCCTGGGTCACCGTCGCCTCACCGAGCAGATCAACCGAGCTGGCGATCCCGTGTGCCCATAGCTGCCCCAGCACGCCGAGCGCGGCCGAAGGGGTCTCGCCGACAATGAACCGATGTGCCATGTGACGGACCCCGCCAGCCGCGGCAGCGCCGAGCGCAGCACGGCCGGGCCTGGTATGCGAGATCCGCATCGCCGCGGCGACGGGCGGCGTGACCTCAGGCATCTCGGCCAGAAAGCTGGTCAGGTGCCGGGCGAGATCGTCAAGCGACCGGCAGGCCGGAACCACGTCCACGAACCGAAACAGGGCCGTGCGCAGCTCGCTGTCGCTGGAGGCCAGCTCCATCGCCCGCGCATCGATCGCCCGCAGCGGATTGCGCATCGCGGCGGGAAACGCAGCGGCCAGCTCGGCGCCTATCTGGCGAATCCCGGCCTCGACGGCGTCCTCGTCGAGTTCGGGCGGGGCGACCGGCGGGGTCATGCGATGACCCGCTCGGGCGCCGGGCGCCCTGGAATCGCCAGCGTCGCCGACTCGATCGTCTTCCAGTTCATCTCAAGGTCGCGCTCGGCCTGATCGGCCGCACCGCCGCCGCGAAGCCCGAACAGCCGCTTGGCGAACAGAAGGTAGACGACCACGGCGAGGTTGATCAAAAAGCCGACGACTTTGAGCACGGTTCCCCCGTGGATGATCTCGTAGATCTCGAGCGGCAGCAGAATCGCGGTCGCCAGGAAGGTGAGGTACTCGGCCCAGCGCTTGGTGTACCAGAGCCCCACCGCCTCCACGCCCTCCAACAGCGCGTAGGCCAGCAGCGCGATGCCGACCTCGCGCAGCGTCCCCGAGCGCAGCGAGAACAGCTTGTCGAGATCGTGCACGATTCCGACGTGTCCTGTGGTCTGGACCGGGCCGCCGGCGACACCGCCCTGAAGCGCGGTCAGCACTCTGTAGAAGCCGCCCCGGAGACTCGCCCGGTCGGCGGCGAAGGCGAAAACGGCGATCCCGAGCAGACCGAGGACCAGGAAGTGCAGCACCCGGTCACACGCGATCAGCCGCAGCACGATGCGATCGCGCAGCGCCTTGCCGCGCAGCGGCACGACGATTGCCTCCCGATCGGGGGGGTGGTGGTCGGCGGCCGCCTGGGGGCGGGGGAGGGCGATCCAGGTGTCGCAGCGCAGACAACGGTGCCAGCGCACCTCGCCCTGGTCGGCGGCGATCAGCGCGTCCTGGGGGCGCAGCTCGCGGGCGTCCATGCTGACCAGGGCGTGGCCGTGGATTCCGCAGGAGATCAGCTCCCAATCGAGCTGGCGACGGCGCCGAGGCCGCTGGGTGCCCGGCGGATGACGCTTGCTCTGGGTGTCGGGGGAAGGGCGCTCGCGCTCGGCGCCGGGGGAAGGGCGCTCGCGCTCGGTGCCGGGGGAACGGTGCGTGTTCACGACAGAATGTTGACGGCCCGGGCGACCACCAGCCCGATCGTCACCAGCGCGGTCAGGGCCTGCGCGCTCATCAGCCACTTGGCGGTGGGGGTCAGCGGCATCGTGTCGGTGGGGCTGAAGGCGGTCGCGTTGGTGAACGAGGTGTAGAGGTAGTCGACCAACCCCGGCCGCCAATTGGGCGGCGCCCATTTGGGCTCGGTCATCTGCACGAACAGGAAGTCCGGTGCGGACTGGGGTTCCAGCGAGCGGGCCAGCGGCCCGCCTCGGTCGAGCTCCCAGTACCACAGCCCGAACAGCAGCACGTTGGTGACCCACAGCACGATCCCCGAGCCGATCAGCGTACGCCCGTTGGACTTGCCGCCTTGCAGCAGGAAGTGGCACAGCTGTACCAGCGAGGCGATGTTGGCCGCGCTGACCAGGCCGATCAGGGCGATCGCGATCTGACGCCGCAGCGGTGAATGGCGCATCCGGGGATGCGGCGAAGCGATCATCAGCGCCAGCAGGGCCAGCCCCTCCAGGCCGGGCAGCAGCCACCGGGGGCCGAGGATCAGCTTCTGGGACAGGGTCAAGTCGAGCAGGATCGCCCCGGCTACGACGAGCTGCGGACCCCAGAAGCGATCGTGCCGGGCGAGCGAGGCGCCAACCGGGTCGGTGATGTTTGAGTGAGTGGGTTCCAAGATGCCGGCCGTTTGGGAAGGATCTGACGGCCCTAAGGCCGAAAATAAGGGTATGCGGGTTCGGTTCGTCATGCTCACACTGCTCGCCGCGCTGGCGCTCGCCGCCTGCGGCGGCTCGGCCACGACCGTCAGCACCCGGACGGTCGCCAGCTCGGCAACCACGAGCGCCACGGGCACAAGCACCGCCACCACGCCGGTTACGTCGAGTTCCAGTACTACCCCGGCCACGACAAGTTCGACCAGTCCGTCGGGATCGGGTGCGTGCGTGGCGGCCGACTTGGCGCTGTCGTTCTTAGGCGGGCAGGGGGCGACGGGCCACGGCGAGCTCGGATTCGTGCTGCGCAACACGAGCGCGGCGAGCTGTACCACCTACGGCTTTCCCGGGGTCCAGTTTCTCGATAAATCAGGTGCGCCGCTGCCAACCGACTCCACCCGCACCACGCACGACTTCTTCGGCTCCACGCCGGTCGTGGCTCTGACTGTGGCGCCCGGCGCGAGCGTTTCCTTCCGGCTCGGGGTGACGCATGGCGCCGCCTCCAGCGCGGGTTGCACGACCGCCTACGGACTGCAGGTGATCCCGCCCAACGACACCGCGACGCTGCATGTCTCGATCCCCCAGGGCGCCTACGAATGCGGGACCACGACGGTCTCGCCCCTGCGCCCCGGAAACACCGCCTACCCCTGACCCCTTACCTCCCCGGGGTAGATCCGCGCCGATCGCCCGGCGTATCGGCCGCGGGCCTCGCAGGCCCACTCCCCAACCATTCCGCGGTCGCTGCGGGTTTCTACTGACAGGTGGTCCTACCGGACGCCACGTGGCACCTGAAAACGCGTGAGCTGACCGTCGTCGAGCTCGCTGACCGCGCCGCGGGCGATCAGCAGGTCGATGTGCCCAAGGACCTCGGAGATCGTCAGATACGCCTGGGTGACGGCGACGTTGCCCCACATCTCCTGAGCGAGCTCATAAGCCGACAGCGGCCCGGGGGCCAGCATCCGCAGCAGCTTGCGCGCGCGGCGCTCATGCCCGCGGAAGCGCTCCTCGATCAGCTTCACGTGGTCGGTGATCGGCGCGCCGTGGCCCGAAAGGATCAGCTTGGCCGGCAGCTCGCGGGTGGCGCGCATGGCGGCCATGTAATCGATCAGGGCATGCGGGCGCCCGGCACCGCCACCGGGGCCCAGCGGCCGCGTGAGCAGCGGATTGGAGGAGATGCCCGCAAGCAGATGATCGCCGGCGATCAGGATCTGGCGCTGCTCGTCGAAGAAGATCGTGTCCGAGGGGCTGTGGCCGGGGCGGTGCAGCACGCGCAGGGTTCGATCGCTTAGCGCGAGCTGATCGCCGTCGTGCAGCGGACGGGTCACGTTCCCGCCGGAGCCGTAGGATCGGTAGGCGGCGCTGACGGACCCGAGCACCGTGGTCAGGTCGGCCGGCACACCGTGGCGGCGCATCATCGCCAACGCGAACTCGTCGTCGGCGGCGGCGCTGGCGTTGAAATCCTCCAGATAGGGCGCCAGCAGGTCCAGCGCGGCGACCTCGGCCTGCGAGCGGCGAGCAAGGATCTCCAGCAGTCCGAGGTGGTCGACATGCTGATGGGTGATCACGATCAGCTCCAGGTCCTCGATCTGCCGGCCGTGCTCGGCGAGCGCCCGGGAGAGCGTGTCGAGTGCCGTGCCGGAGTTAGGGCCGGTGTCGACCAGCGTCAGCGGGTCGTCCTCGATCAGGTAGCAGTTGACGCGACCGACCAGGAACGGGGTCGGGATCTCCAGGAGATGGATTCCCGCCGCGGCTGCGAGCGCCAGTGACCGCGCCGTGGCGGCGGACGAATCCGGCGTCGTCACGAGCGGATTACGGCCAGCACCTCGTCGCGGCGGCGCTCCATGTCCTCGCGGGAGCTCAGCGATTCGAGGCAGAGCCGCAGCAGCGGCTCGGTATTGGAGGCGCGGACGTTGAAATGCCACTGTGGATAATCGACCGAAACGCCGTCGAGCCGGTGCTGCTCGGCGTCGGCGTAGCGCTGGGCGAGTTCTTCGATCTTGGCCTGAGGGTCGGCCACCTCGGTGTTGATCTCGCCCGAGATGAAGTAGCGAGACCGGTAGGGCGCCAACAGCTCTGACATCGTCGCGCCGCGGGTGCAGAGCAGCTCCAGTACCAGCAGCGCCGGCAGCGTGCCCGAGTCCGCGCAGTAGAAATCGCGGAAGTAGTAGTGACCGGAGACCTCGCCGCCAAAGGCGGCGTGCTCGTCGCGCATCCGGGTCTTGAAGAACGCGTGCCCGACTCGGTTCATCAGAGCGTTGCCGCCTTCGTGCTGCGCGGTGTCGGCCACCGCGCGGCTGGCGCGGACGTCGTAGAGGACGGTCGCGCCGGGCTCCTTGGCAAGCATCGACTCGGTCAGCAGGGCGGTGAGAAAGTCACCGTCGACGAACTCGCCCTGCTCGTCGATGAAGAAGCAGCGGTCGGCGTCGCCGTCCCAGGCGATGCCGAGATTGGCCTCGCGCCTGACCACCTCGCGCATGATGAACTCGCGGTTCTCAGGCAGCAGCGGGTTGGGCTCATGGTCAGGGAAGTTGCCGTCGGGCTCCCAGTAGGCCTCGATCAGCTCCAGCCCCAGCCCCTCCAGCAGCGGGCCGACCATCGGCCCGGCCATCCCGTTGCCACCGTCGACGACCAGGCGCAGCGGCTTGATCGCCGAAGGATCAATGAACTTCAGTGCGGCGGCGTGGAACTCGTCCCAGACCGAGACGTCCTGCACCGTGCCGCCGCCGGACGGCTCTCCCAGGCCGGCGGAGATTCGGTCACGGACATCGCCGATCCCGGTGTCGCCCGACAGGGCGATCGCACCTCGGCCGACGAGCTTGGCGCCGGTGTAGGCCTTTGGGTTGTGCGAGGCGGTGCACATCAGCCCGCCGTCGAGGTCCCGCGAGCCGACCAGGTAGTAGAGCATCTCGGTGCCCACCATCCCGGCGTCGAGCACGATGGCGCCCTCGTCGCAGATGCCGTCGCGATAGGCGGCCGCCATCTCGGGCGCGGTGAGCCGCATGTCCCGGCCCAGACCGAGGCACAGTTCGGCCGGCCGTTTACCCGCCAGGTCTGCGATCACCCGCGTGAACGCGCGGCCGATCGCCCGGGCGCTGCCGGCGTCAAGCTCCTCGCCGTAACGGCCACGGATGTCGTAGGCCTTGAAGACCGCGGGATCGATGATGCCCATCGACGTCCGATCCTACCCCGCATGCCCGATAATCCGCCGCCGTGAGGCCGAGCGTGGTTATCCTCTGCGGCGGGCGCGGGACGCGGCTGCAGGAGCACATCCAGTCGATCCCCAAGCCGATGGTCGAGATCGGCGGCCGTCCGATCCTGTGGCACGTGATCCAGATCTATCTGGCCCAGGGCTTTCGCCGCTTCATGCTGCTGACCGGTTACAAGGGAGCCCAGATCGCGTCGTTCGTGAGCGCCCAGCCGTGGCCACCCGACAGCGAGATCAGATGCCTGGACACGGGCGAGGAAACGCCCACCGGGGGCCGGCTGCATCTGGCCGCCGAGGCGCTCGGCGGTGCCGGGTTCTGCGCCACCTACGCCGACGGAGTGGCCGACATCGACCTCGGGGCGCTGCTGTCCTTCCACGCCGACCATGGCGCGAGCGCGACGATGACCGTCGTGCGTCCTGAGCTCCAGTTCGGCGTCGCCCAGCTCAACGGCGACGACATCGTCCGCGGCTTCGTTGAGAAGCCGCGCAGCGAGCACTGGATCAACGGCGGCTTCTTCTGCTTTGAACCCTCGGTGCTGAGCCTGCTGGATGTCGACAGCGTCCTCGAGCGCGAGCCGCTGGCTCAGCTCGCGGCCGAAGGTCAGCTGCGAGGTTTTCGCCATCAGGGCTTCTGGGACTGCATGGACACCTACAAGGACGCCGTGGTGCTCAACGACCTGTGGGCACGGGGGCGAGCCCCGTGGCAACTGTGGAACTGAACGGTCGCACGGCGCTGGTGACCGGCGCGCACGGCCTGCTGGGGGCGTGGCTGGTGCGCGCGCTGCTTGAAGGCGGGGCGCGCGTGGTGGCCGTCCGCCGTGACGAGCCAGCCGTCAACGCGCTGGAGCTGCTGGGCCTGGCACAGTCAGTCGACGTGGTCCACGGCGACATCTGCGACGCCGAGTTGATCGCCCGCGCCCTATCTGAGTATGAGGCTGACACGGTCTTTCATCTGGCCGCCCAGACGCAGGTGGGAACCGCCAACCGGGCGCCGCTGTCGACCTTTGAGACCAACATCCGCGGTACCTGGTTGCTGCTGGAGGCGTGTCGTACGCAGCAGGTGCGCAGCGTGATCGTGGCCTCCTCCGACAAGGCCTACGGCTCGCAGTCAGAGCTGCCCTATCGTGAGCATCAGCCGCTGGCGCCGATCTACCCCTATGACGTTTCCAAGGCGGCGGCCGACCTGCTGGCGCGCAGCTACTGGCACACGTTCCAGCTGCCGGTGGCCGTGACTCGCTGTGCGAATCTGTACGGCGGCGGGGACACCAACCGGGCCCGGCTGATCCCCGAAGCGGTCGGAGCCGCGCTGGCCGGGCGCCCGCCGGTGATCCGCTCAGATGGCTCGCCCGAACGCGACTTTCTCTACGTCGAGGATGCCGTCGCCGCCTATCTGGCGATCTGGGGCGTGCTGGAGTCCGGCCGCGGAAGGGGGGAGGCCTTCAACGCGGGCGGAGGCGCTCCGCATCGGGTGCTGGATGTCGTCGAGCTCGTATGCGAGCTGGCCGGCGGGGCCCTGGAGCCCGAAATCAGAGGGCAAGGGGTTCCCAGCGGGGAGATCGACCGCCAGTGGGTCGATGCCGGCAAGCTGCGCGAGCTGACCGGCTGGCAGCCCCGCGTCCCGCTGCGCGAGGGCCTGACGCGAACGGTGCAGTGGTATCGCGAGCACCCCGCCGCGTTGGGGTCGCTGATCTCGGGCCCACGTCGTGAGCCCGTAGGCGGCGCCGTGCCACACCGGCGCCCGATCTAGACTCATACGCATGTCGGGTCATTCAAAATGGCATTCGATCAAGCACAAGAAGGCGATCGTCGATGCACGGCGCGGCCAGCACTTCACCAAGCTGGCCCGAGCCGTGACGGTTGCCGCCCGCGAGGGCGGCGGTGACCCCGACGGTAATCCCGCGCTGGCGCTGGCGATCCAGAAGGCCCGCGACGCCTCGATGCCGAAGGACAACATCGAGCGTGCGATCGCCAAGGGGACGGGCGAGGGAGCCGACGCCGACCAGATCGAGACGGTGCTTTATGAGGGCTACGGTCCCGGCGGGGTGGCGCTGCTGATCGAGGCGCTCACCGACAATCGCAACCGGACCGGAGCCGACGTCCGCCACGCGCTGTCCAAGCACGGCGGAAGCCTCGGTGAGCCGGGGTCGGTTTCGTATCTGTTCGACAAGTGCGGGGTAATCGTCGTCGACGCCGCGCGCTATGACGAGAACGACCTGATCGTGGCGATTGACGCCGGTGCTCAGGACATCTCGCTCGATGACGACGTGTTCGAGGTGATCACCGAGCCCGGCGACCTGGGCCGGGTCAAAGACGCTCTGACAGCGGCCGGCGTGGAGGCCGAGAGCGCCGACGTCACGCAGCGACCCAAGGCGCGCGTGGCGGTGCAGGAATCCGACGCCGCCAGGTTGCTCAAGCTGATCGACACGCTCGAAGAATCCGACGACGTCGGAGCCGTGCACGCCAACTTCGACGTGGACGCCGACGTGCTCGAGCGAATCGCTGGCTGAGCCGGCTCGCTACCCTCGGTCCGATGCGCCTACGACTGTCTGCCACCTCATTGATCATCGCCCTGGCCGCTTGCCTGTCGGCCTGCGGCAGCAGCTCCACCAAGGCGGCTGGCGTCCAGCTGGCTCCCTCCGCCGGGTTAACGGCCGATTCCACCACCGCCACGACCACGACCACGAGCAGCTCGACGACCACGACCGCCACCAGTACCAGCACGAGCACCACGCCGCTTCCGGCCGCCCTGAAGACCAAGCCCGCGATCGTCGTGCCGACCGGACCGGCCCCCAAGAAGCTGGTGATCAAGGATCTGATCAAGGGCACCGGACCCGTCGCCACCGCCAGCTCGACGGTCACCGTCCAGTACGTGGGCGTTCTCGACAAGAACGGCAAGCAGTTCGACGCCTCTTGGAACGACAACCAAGGCCAGCCGGTCTCGTTTCCGCTGTCGGGCGTGATTCAGGGCTGGCAGCAGGGGATCCCCGGGATGAGGGTGGGCGGCCGTCGCGAGCTGATCATCCCGCCGAGCCTGGCCTACAAGAACCAGGCACAGGCAAAGATCCCGGCTAACTCGACGCTCGTCTTCGTGATCGACCTTCACGGGGTTTCCTAGCCTCCTGGGGCGAGCCGTCGTCGTCCGATGGCTCACGCTCCGCGGCGGGCGCTGACCCACGGTCGGGCTCCGCGGCGCGTGGTCGCGCCCTGAACAGCGCCGCGGGCTCGACTATCCCCTTGAGCTTGTGGCGGCCCGCCGAGGACCACTCGGCGGCGTCGGGCGCCGCGTCGCGGACCGCCTGCGTGCACAGGACGCTGCCGGGCCGCGCGATCCCTGTCACCCGGCTGGCCAGGTTGACCGAATGGCCGTAGTAGTCACCGGCGCTGACCAGCGCCGGGCCGATCGCGATGCCCGCTCGCAGGCTGGGGAGATCGGCCTGCCCGACGGCATCTATGAGCGCCAGCGCGACCGAGATCAGTGGCCCGGCAACGGGGCTGACGAACATCGCCGCGTCGCCGATCGTCTTGACCAGCCGTACCGGTGGCCTGGTCACCTCGGCGGCCAGCCGGGCCAACGTCCCCGCCACGCTGCCCAGTTCCTGCAGCTCGATCTGGCCTCCGAGCCGGGTGAAGCCGACCAGGTCGGCAAAGCAGACCACCGTCTCCTGGGCGCCGCGCAGCTCGCCCGCCTGGCGCTCCTCGCGGCCTAGCATCCCGCGGGCGACGCTCTCACGTAGGTGCGCCTTGTAGGCGGCCAGGAGCACCGGGGCCAGCGCCGGGGTGAGCTGCTGCGCGAGCGATTCGAAGCGCAGCGCCACGTCGGCCTCGCTGTCGCCGGGTGCCAGGAAGGTTCGCACGAACGCCGCAGTCGTGGTCGCGGCCAGGCGGCCCATTCCCTCGCCCAGCACGCGGGTGATCTCGGCCAGCGTGTCCTCGTCGAATCCGGCGTCGATGAACAGCTTGATCGAACGCGCCGCGGCGATGTCCTCGTCGGCGAACACCCGGTCCCCGGGTCCGGGCTGGGGGACTCCCTGCAGCTGCCGGATCCGGATCATCAGTGTGGCCGGGACGCCGGTTTCGCGCTCGACCTCGGTCGCGGTGAGAGTGCCCCCCAGGACGCGGTCGACCGGGAGCAGCGCCAGCCGGTCCTCCCGCACCGCCGCGCTGAGCTCGTCGGAGCTGAACCCCTCCTCGGCGAGGCGGGCCAGGAGCTGCTCGCGCCCGAGACGCTCGTCGCCCTCGAGCCCCTCGAGCAGTCCAAGCGCCTCGAAGTCCATCCCGGCATCCTCTCTGAAAGCGGCCTGGTTCGCTACTATCCGCGCTCGCGCTCGTGCTCGCCGCCCGCTCGCGATCCAGCCTCGTTTGATGGGCGGCGCGCGAGTCATTCTGCTCGCGGGTGCCCTGGATCAGCGCCTTTCGCCCGTCGACCCCGGAGTCCAAAGCCAAATGCTCTCGATCTTGATGCCCGTCTACAACGAACGCGAACGCGTCGCGCGCGCGATCGCCGAGGTGCTCCAGACCGAGTTGCCGTCCGAGCTGGAGTTGATCATCGTCGACGACGGCTCCACCGACGGGACGCGGGAGATCCTGCGCAACGGCAGCTGGGATCCGCGCGTACGCCTGTTCGAGCACGAGCACAATCAGGGCAAGGGCGCGGCGGTGCAGACCGCGCTGGGCCACGCTCAGGGTGAGTTTTCGGCGATCTTCGACGCCGACCTCGAATACGACCCGGCCGACCTGGGCCTGCTGATGCCGCCGCTGCTCGACGGACGCTCCAACGCCTGCTTCGGGGTGCGGGCGTTCGACGGCTACACCAGCCACTCGTTCCTGTTCGTGCTCGGCAACAAGGGCGTCACGCTCGCCTGCAACGTGCTGTTCAACGTGTACCTGCACGACATCATGACCTGCCAGAAGATGATCAGGACCGAGCTGTTCCGCAGCCTGCATCTGTCCTCAGCCGGGTTTGCGATCGAGCCTGAGATAACCGCCCGGCTGGTACAGCACCGGGAGCCGATCTTCGAGGTCCCGGTGCACTACCGCGCCCGGTCAAACGAGGAGGGCAAGAAGCTCACCGCGCTCGACGGCTTCCGCGTGATCGCGACGCTCTTGCGCTGCCGCTTTTCCGGCGTCTGAGGGCCTTGTGGCGCACCGCTGCCGTCGGTGGCGCAGCAATTTGCACCGTGGCGTGGTAGATCGCGGCGACAATCGAGAACGCCGGCTTGAAGTTCCCAGCGACGTCGACCAGCCCCTTTTGGTTGAGGGGCGGGTCAGGGTAGGGATTGCCGCCGGAATAACCGGGGAAGGCGTCGTACTCCTGCAGCGTGAAGTAGATCGCCGCTGACAACCACGGCTTGCTCGCGAACACGCCCAGGTGGTAGGCGGCCGAATCGGACTGAAACGCGTATGTGCCGCGCTCCTCGACCGGGCCGTTGCGGTTGCCGTCGATCCCGAACTCCGTGATCATCAGCGCCTTGGTCGGGTAGCAGGCGCGTAGCGAGTCCAGGAACGGGCTCAGCGAATCGCGGTCGTCGGTGGCGCCCCCACCGGCATCAAACCAGCCGAAGTAGTCGTTGAAGCCGATCACGTCGAGCGGCGCGTAGGCGCTCTGGCAGGGCACGCCGGGCCAGTCGCCGATCGCCATCCCCACCGGTCGCGTGGGGTCGAGCCCGTGGGCGAGTGCCGCCGCTCCGGCGATATAGCCCGCCTCAGCGCCATCGGGCGGGGTGGCCAGCTCGTTGCCGATGCTCCACAGCATCACGGACGGATGGTTCTGGTTGGCCAGAATGTTCTGGGTCAGCACGCTGTGGGCATGCGCCAGCCAGCCCGGCTGGCTCAGATATTGACTGGATGTCTGATAGACGGGGATCTCCGACCACAGCAGGATCCCGTCCCGGTCGGCCATCTCCTCGATCTCCGGGTTGAGCGGATAGTGGGCGCGGATCACCGTCGCTCCCAGCTCTCGTGTCCAAGCCATCTGCTGCGCGAGCTGAGCCGGATCGAGCGCCGCTCCCGTGAGCTGGCTCTGCTCGTGGATGTTGACGCCGCGCAGGTCAAGCAGGCGCCCATTGAGCTCGAGCCGGCCGTCGGCGGTCACCTGGATGCTGCGGACACCGCCGTAAGTCACATAACCCTGCAGCGGCCTTCTGTGCGCGTCTGACAGCGCCAGACCCGCGCGGTACAGGTACGGGTGGTCGATCGACCACAGCTGCGGGTGGGCGAGCCTGACCGACCCGACGGCGTTCCAGGTGGAGTGCGGGGCGATCGTCTGGGTGCCGAAGTCGAGCTTCGCCGGGCCATAGGAGCCGCGCAGGTCCACTGTCTGGGGCGCGCCGGTGACGTTTGTAACCGACACCTGCTCATCCACGGTGGCCGCGCAAGTCGGGCAGGGCAGCAGTGGGCGGACCTGGACCATGGACATGTCGGCGCGCTGCACCGAGCGCAGGTAGACCTCGCGCTGCAGGCCGCCGAAATTCCACCACTGGCCGCCCGGCCCGGGTGGCAGCGAGGCTGGGGAGCGGCGATCATCGACGCGGACGATCAGGCGGTTGACGCCGGCGCGAACGCCCTTGAGGTCGAACTCGAACGGCAGATAGGCGCCGGCGTGGGTTCCGATCTGGCGCCCGTTGAGCCATACGGTTGCGTAGTAGTTGACCGACTCGAAGCGGACGATCCAGGCTCGGTCAGAAGCGGGCACGTAACGCGCAAAGGCGGAGCTCGGCAGCGTGAAGTCGCGGCGATACCAGCCCACCGATCCGCTCATGCTCGCCGCGGATAGATCCCCCGCGTTGTAGGAGTTGGGCACGGCCACCGGCGACCATCCGGTCGGGTCGGCGATATTTCGCCACCAACCCTGCGCGATGCCCGCATCGGTGGGGTCGGCGCGGTACAGCCAGGTGCCGCCGAGCAGATATCGATCGTTCTGGCCGTCCTGGTAGAGCGCGCCCTTGGTGGGCGGGGTCGCCGCGTAGGGCGTCGGCGTCTGGGCCCCGGCCACCGCTGCGATGCCCAGCGCGAATACGAGCGAGATGACGAGCGAGCGTAGGATCAAGATCAGGGGTCTGCGACTGATCCCGGTCGCCGCGGTTAAGCCTGACGTTAGCGCGGCGTGGCTACAATCGCCGACGCATGCCCGCCAGCGATCGCCGGATCTCTTCAGCCCGGCCACAGCCGGCGAGCCTGGAAACCGAGGCGGCCGACGGTCCGAGCCTGGGCCAGGACGTCGTCGATCAGCCGCCACCTCGGCGATCGGATCAGGAGCCTTCCAAGAACTCATCGGCCCGTTCCCCCGGGCGCTTTGACCGCCTGGCGTCGCCGGTCGTGCTGCTGGTGCTCGCCGGCATCGGGCTGGCGATGCTGTCGGCCGCGGTGCTGCCGACCGTCCCCAGCTATGACCCGTGGTCGTGGATCGTCTGGGGCCGGGAGGTGTCTGACCCACACCTCAGCTTCGCGGTCAGCGGCGGACCATCGTGGAAGCCGCTGCCGTTCATCTTCACCACCCTGTGGGGCTTCTTCGGCGGCGCCGCTCCGACGCTGTGGGTGATCACGGCGCGGGCCGGGGGGCTGCTCGGACTGATCGCGGCCTGGCGGCTGGCCAGCCGCCTGGTCGGGGGCGGGCGCCCCGGGGTCTTCGCCGGTCTGCTGGCCGTGATCGGGGTCTTGCTGACCCAGGACTGGTTCTATTACTGGTTCCGGGGCACATCGGAAGTGATGTTGATCGGCGCCACCCTGTGGGCGATCGATCGCCTGCTCGACGGTCATAAGACGCAGGCGTTCCTGCTCGCGGTGGCGGCAGGGCTGATCCGGCCCGAATGGTGGCCGTTCATCGGTCTCTACGCGCTGTGGCTGTGGTTTCGCGAGCCGGAGTTCACGCGCTGGCCGATGCGGCTGCTGCTGGTGGCCGGGCTGCTCTCGCTGCCCTTCTTCTGGTTCGTGCCGCCCTGGGTGGGCTCCGGCGACCCGTTCCTGGCCGCCACCCATGCGGCCGACTACAACGGTCATCTGGGCTCCGATCCGCTGCGGGCGGTGATCGGCCGCGGGATCGATCTCCAGGTCCTGCCGGCCCTGATCGCAGCGATCGTGGCGGTGGCGATCGGCTGGTGGCGTGAGCGCAACCGGCTGCTGCTGGCGATGGGCGTGGCAATCGCCGCGTGGTGGGTAGTGGTCGTCGCCATGACGCTGGACGGCTATCCGGGCCTCGAGCGCTTCTTCCTGCCGGCCGCCGCCCTGACCTGCGTGCTGGGCGGCGTTGGCATCACCCGCATGTCGCTGCTCGCCGGCGGCCTGTTCAAGCGCCGCACCCCGGTGGTCGTGGTCGGCGTGGCTGCGGTCCTGGTCATCGTCTGCATCCCGTTCACGACCACCCGCTTCACCGAGGCGCGGGCGGCCGAACCGACCGCTTCGCGGGCCGTATCGATCCTCAATCAGCTCAGCCAGGCGGTCGCCGCGGTCGGCGGTCACCGGGGCGTGTTCCCCTGCAAGTCGAGCTTTGCCGCGGTCAACCACTCCGTTCAGACCGCGCTGGCCTGGAAGCTGCACTCCACGCTCGAGCGGGTCCACACGGTGATGTCGGCACCGGGAGTGGACTTCATCGGCCCCCACAACGGAACCGACGGTGCCGCGGCCGCCGTCGATCCGCGACTGACCACGGTGCAGACCCTGGCCCACGTCGGCGTTTGGACCGTGGTGCGGCTGACCGATCCGCGCCTGCCGCCGAGCGCCTGCGTCGGGCACTAGTCGGCACTGTGACGTGGGAGTCGCTCCTGTCGATCGGGGGCGGCTCATCCGTGCTTGGGCTTGGCCGTCTTTGACCGGCGCTTCTTGGGCTTGGGCTTGGGCTTGGGCGCGATCTTGAGCTGGCGCGTGAGCGTGGTGGTGTTGCCCGCCCGGTCCTCGACGATCACCGTGATCGTGTAGCGGCCCGGCTTGCGGTAGGCGTGGAACTTGCCATGGCTGATCGTGTAGGCGGAGCCGTCCCCCCACTTGACCTGCACCGACGCCACGCCCGAGGCGCTGGCGCCGGGTTCATCGGCCGGCGGCAGATCGGCATAGCGCACGTCGACGTGCAGGTAGGAGCCGGCGCGCTGGCGTCCGGTCAGCGTGAACGAGGCCTCGGGAGCCACGGTGTCGACGAAGAACTTCCCGGTCTTGGTGGCGCTGGTCACACCTGCCCGGTTGACGGCGGTCACCTGCCAGGTATGGGGCCCGTCGCTGACCGTGGTCGGGACCCGGATCAGGGTGCCGTCGGTCTGGGTGACCACGACGCCGTCAACGCGGACCGTGTAGGTGGGGGAGCCCCACATCTCCGCGGACGGCGTCCAAGAGAGCAGCGGTTGGGCGCTGATGCTGTAAAGCGGCCGGCTGGCGAGCGCGAACCCCCCGGGCGGCTGGTAGAGCTGGGCGGCCACGATCTGCGTCGCGGCGCCAGTCCCCTGAACCCAGGCGATCACAGCGTCACCGTCGGGGTCGCCGGCGGCGACGAGCCCGGTGGACGCCTCCGCGGGACCCTGACTGGGCGTCGAGACGACCTGCTCGGGTCCGAGGTCAGAGCCGTGCTGGGCATAGCGGAGGCGGATCTCCGGGCTGCCGGCCACCCCCGGGTCCTGCTGCCAGGCGATCAGGTTGGAGTACAGCCCGGCCGCCGCCGGCACGGCGTACGGAGCGCCAGAGTTCTGCAGGCTGTCGACTCGCAGCGTCGCACCGAGGGCCTCGTTGGTGCCCAACGGGGTGGCGAACAGCTGTTCTGATTGATCGCCGGCCGCGGTCACGAAGCCGCGCCCGTACTCGGTGACCGCCACCTGCGGCTGCTGCGCGCCCTCGGGTCCGGGCGTGGTCAGGCCGTCCGCTGTCTGGATGCCGTCGTATTGGGAGCCGTGCAGGCGGTTGTAGAGCACCCGCGACTGCTGCAGGGAGCCGTTGCTGAGCACTGCCCTAAAGACGACCGCCGCGTAGGACGAATCGCCTCCGGTGGAGATCGCGGGCTCGTCCGCGGTCACCTCGTTGAAGCCTGACAGCGAAGGGACGTCGGCCTGCTCGTCGACCACGCTCGGCGCCGTGCCCGAGACCCGGCGGGAGTAGATGTGGCCCGCTTCGCCCCAGACCACGATCCCGATGCCGTCGTTGGCGGCAGCCACCGCCGGGCGCCCGCTCCCGCTGCCGGCGTTGTCGCCCGGCGCCGCGTCAAGCACCGAGCTCACCAGCGACCATTGGCCGGCCGCGTAGTACGCCACCCGGACGTCGTCGCCGCCTGCGCCGACCGAGGTGAAAGCCAGATAGGCCTTGCTCAGCGTGGTGATCGAGATCGCCGGGCTGACGGCTCCGGAGTACAGCAGCGACGGTGCGCTCAGCGGGGTGAGCGCGTTGGGGACGCTTGCCGCGTACAGCTGGCCGGCGTTGATGAACGCGATCAACAGCAGCCCCCCGCGCCCGGCCGCGATCACGGGCTGGGAGGAGGCGCCGGCCAGGCCCGTGTCGACCTGCTGAGGTGCCTGAAAGGTCCCGTTGAGCAAGCGGGAGAGGAAGACGTGCTCGACGCCGGAGACGTCCTTAACGTAGACGAGACCACCGGTGCCGTCACGGGCGACCGACATCCCCGTGAGCCCGGTGATGGCGGCGCTGGGGCCGTCCACGACCGTGTTTGAGGCGAGCACGGGCTGGGCGCCGGCTGCAGGAGCCAGCGCCGCGCAGGCCAGCAGGGCGAGCGTGATCGGTAGGAGGGTGCTAAGCGCCCGGCGCAGCTCTGCGGCCCTCCCGGAGTGAGGTCGTCTTCGGTCTGACACAGCTAGAACAGCAGAACCGCCCAGATGTTGCGCCAAACGCTCCGCTTGCACGATTGCGCCCGTTGCCGGGCAGGCGTCCGGTTGGCTGCGCAGAATGTCTGCAGGCAATGCTCGTCCTCGGTATCGATCCCGGAACCGCCAGCACCGGCTATGGCCTGGTCCGCAGCCAGGGCTCTCAGTTTCACGCACTGCAGGAGGGTGTCATCCGGACCGCACCGGGCGTGCCGCTTGAGCGGCGGTTGGCCGAGATCCACGCCCGGGTGGCCGAGCTGCTCGACGCCCATCACCCCGACGCGGTGGCGGTCGAGGAGCTGTATTTCGGGGCCAACGTTCGCACGGCGTTCGCCGTCGGCCAGGCGCGGGGTGTGGTGCTGCTGGCGGCAGGCCAGCGTGGCGTCCCCTCGCGGTCCTACACGCCCCAGCAGGTCAAGAGCGCCGTCTGCGGGCACGGCCGGGCCGGCAAGGACCAGGTGGGGCGGATGGTGGCCCGGCTGCTCGGGCTGGCGTCGGTCCCCACACCCGATCACGCCGCCGATGCGCTGGCGGTGGCGATCTGTGACCTCAACCGCGCTCCGCTGGCCCTGGCGGTGGCCGCCGCGCCGTCGGCGGCCGGAGCGCAGCCATGATTGCCCTGATCTCAGGCTCGGTGGCCGTGCGCCGTGGCGACCATGTGGTGGTGGACTGCGGCGGGGTCGGCTACCGGCTGGCGGTCTCAGGCGAGACGCTGCGGCAGGTCCCGGCGGTGGGACGCACGGTCGCCCTGCACACCCACCTGGTGGTCCGCGAGGACGCGCTGGCGCTGTACGGATTCGCCACCGAGAGCGAGCGCGACCTGTTCCTGATGCTGCTGGCGGTGCAATCCGTCGGCCCGAAGGTGGCGCTCGCCGTGCTGTCAGCGGCGCCGCCGCGTGAGCTGCTGAGCGCGGTGGCGGCCGGTGACGTGGGCCGGCTGCAGGCCGCACCCGGCGTCGGCAAGCGAACGGCGGAGCGGATCGTCGTCGAACTGCGCGAGAAGGTCGGGGCGGCGCTCCCTGAGGGGGCGATCTCGGTCACTCGCGGCGATGACCCCCGCTCGCTGGCGCGTGAGGCGCTGCTGGGCCTGGGCTACGGCCCGGCCGAGGCCGACGAGCTGCTGGACGGCGCCGAGGGCGAGGACACCGCGCAGCTGCTGGCCAACGCGCTGCGGAGCGCCCGCCAATGAGCTCGGCGGAGTCCCGCCTGCAGGCTCCCGGGGAGCTATCAGAAGAGGAGCTGGAGCTCGATCGCTCCCTGCGCCCGCGCCGGCTGGAGGACTTCGTCGGCCAGGAGGCGCTCAAGGATCAGCTGGCGATCGCGATCGCCGCGGCCGCGGGGCGCGGTGAAGCGCTCGATCACGTGCTGCTGGCCGGCCCCCCGGGACTGGGCAAGACCTCTCTGGCTCAGATTGTGGCGATCGAGCTCGACGTGCCGTTTGTGCAGACCGCCGGTCCCGCCTTGGAGCGTAAGGGCGACATCGCGTCGTTTTTGACCGCACTCGCGCCGCGCTCGGTGTTCTTCGTGGACGAGATCCACCGTCTGCCCCGCGCGCTGGAGGAGACCTTCTACCCCGCGATGGAGGACGGCGCGCTGCCGATCACCGTCGGCCAGGGAGCCGGCGCCCGGGTCGTCACGCTGCCGCTTCCCCCGTTCACGCTGATCGGGGCGACGACCAGGACCGGCCTGCTGACCACACCGCTGCGCGACCGCTTCGGCATCCAGCAGCGACTTGAGCATTACGACGCCGCCGATCTGGCGCTGATCGTCCGGCGCTCGGCGCGGCTGCTCGGAGTCGAGCTCGAGCTCGACGGCGCCACAGCGATCGCCCGGCGCAGCAGGGGCACCCCCCGGATCGCCAACCGGCTGCTCAAGCGCGTGCGCGATTACGCCGAGGTCCGCCACCGAGGGATCGTCACCGGGGTGATCGCCAGCGACGCTCTGGACCTGCTGCAGGTCGATGACGAGGGACTGGATCGGCTTGACCGGGAGATCCTGCGCACGATCTGCGAGAAGTTCGGCGGCGGCCCCGTCGGGCTCTCGACGCTGGCCGTCGCGGTGGGTGAGGAGCAGGACACGATCGAGGACGTCTACGAGCCGTATCTGCTGCAGCGCGGCCTGATCGAGCGTACGCCGCGGGGACGAGCTGCCACCAGACGGGCGTATGCACACCTCGGACTGTCGCCAGCGGGGCAGGGATCGCTACTCTGAGAGCCTTGAGGGCTGAGGCGCGCCCTGCGATCAGTGATGCACTTGGGGCCGGTGGGCCTTTGCTCCACATGCCGCGAGCCGTGTGTCTCTATCCTGGGGCCCCGATGAGCAACGAGCACTACTTCATTTGCCCCCACTGCGGGAACCGGTCGATGGCTCCCGACCGCAACGCGGGCTTCCGCCGCGAGGCCCGCGGATGTGAGAAATGCGGCTTCGCCTACCTGTTCGAGCTGCTCGACGACTACTACCCCGCCCCCACCGCCGCCTTCTTCGCCTGTGACTCCGACGGGCGCATCGTCGACTGCGGGCGGGGCTCGTTCGAGCTGACCGGCCTGAAGACCGAGCAGGCGATCGGCCGGCCTGTGGGCGAGGTGCTGGGGCTGCGCTTCGAGGACGGCACCGACTACGTGGCGACCGCGCTGGAATGGGAGGTCCGCGTGCAGCGCAAGCCCGTGGAGGTCAACGCCGAGCGCGATCTCCCCGCGCGGGCGGTGGCCGACATCTTTCCGGCCTACGACGACGAGGACGGTGGCCTGCTCGTCGTACTGACGCCGACCAACCACAGCTAGTGATGCGCATCGGTTGCCCCCGGGCGACTAGCATCCAGCCAGGCCCATGACAGACCGAAAGCGTCACGGCTTCGTCCTGCTTCTCGTCGCCGGGCTGATCGCCGCCTCGGTGTTCGTGATCACCCAACAGGCGACCCGCCTTGGGTTGGACCTGAAGGGCGGGATCGAGCTCGTCTACCAGGGCAAGCCGACGCCGCAGAGCGGGGTGACGCCGGCTTCGCTCAGCCGCGCGGTCGACATCATGCGCCAGCGCGTCGACCAGCTCGGCGTTTCCGAGCCAGAGATCCAGACGACGGGCGGCAGCCAGATCACGGTCGGCCTGCCCGATGTGACCAACACTCAGCGGGCGATCAATGAGGTAGGCACCACGGCGCGGCTGGAGTTCTATGACTGGGAGGCCAATGCGCTGACGCCCAACAGCAAGACGGTGGCCAGTCAGCTGCAGACCCAGGATGCGACGGCGCTGGAGATCAGTCAGGGGTCGGCGGCGGTCGCGCCGGGCAATCCGGGTGCCGGAAGTCTGCCGCTGTATCAGGCTGTGCAGCTCGCCTCCAAGCAGCCACCGTCAGTCGGCGCCGGCAATGCGCGAGACGGCAAGGAGTACTACCTGTTCGGCGCCCCCGGGTCCGCTGCGTGCGCAACCGCCGCCAAGGATCAGCACACGACCGCCGTCGCCGGTGTGCACTGCCTGCTGTCCGGGCCCGACGATGAGACCAGCACCAATCCCCAGATCATCGCCGGCGATCTGGCCGCCGGGCTGCCGGCCGGAGTGAAGGCCTCCCAGGGCCAGGAACTGGTGGTCCCCCAGGGCACGGTTGTGCTGCTGGCTGCGGCGCCGACTGCGTCGCAGCAGGTGAAGTTCGGTAGCCCTGACGCGCAGTACTTCGTGCTCAAGGACAACGTCGCGCTGTTTGGCAACGACATCACCAACCCGCAGCAGAGCACCGACCAGACGGGCAGCCCGGACGTCTCGTTCGGCTTCAGCTCCAAGGGTGCGAACGAGTTCCAGAAGGTCACCGGCGAGATCGCCCATCGCGGCGATCTGGTCAGCGGGCTGGGTTCGACCTATAGGCAGCACTTCGCCGTGGCCCTCGACAACAAGCTGATCACGGTCCCGTCGATCGACTTCAAGCAGTATCCCGACGGGATCCTCGGCGGCGGCGGCGGTGCTGACATCACCGGCGGCTTCACGATCCAGTCCGCTCAGGATCTGGCGACCCAGCTGCGCCTCGGCGCGCTGCCGATCAAGCTCCAGCTGATCTCCGAGTCCCAGGTTTCGGCCACGCTGGGTAAGCAGGCGCTGAACCAGGGCCTGGTCGCGGGCGCCGCCGGCCTATTGGTGGTGGCGATCTTCCTGCTCGCCTACTACCGCGTGCTGGGCCTGATCGCGACTGCGGCCCTGGCCGTCTACGCGCTGTATTTCTACGCGCTGATCAAGCTGATCCCGATCACGCTGACGCTGCCGGGGATCGCCGGATTGATCCTGACGATCGGCGTCGCCGCCGACGCCAACATCGTGATCTTTGAGCGCGTCAAGGAGGAGATCCGCGCCGGGCGCTCGATCCGGCAGGGGATCATCACCGGTTACAAGAAGGGTCTGACGGCGATCATCGACGCCAACGTGGTCACGATCATGACCGCGTTCATCCTGTTCGTGCTCGCCACCGCCGAGGTGCAGGGCTTCGCCTTCACGCTGGGGATCGGCGTGATCGTGTCGCTCTTCACAGCCGTCCTGGCCACGCAGGCGATCCTGATGACGATGGGGGACTCGCGCACGATCTCGCGTCCCTCGGCGCTTGGCGCGGGAGGCAAGAAGCGCGTCTGGCGGTTCGATTTCATGGGCGCCAGCCGCTACTTCTTCTCGATGTCGGGCGTGATCCTGCTGGTCGGCGCACTGGCGATCGGCGGCCGCGGGCTGAACCTCGGCATCGACTTCACCTCGGGCACCCGGATCACGACCGGCCTGTCGCATCAGACGACCGCGTCACAGGTCAGCTCGGTGGTCAGCCAGGCCGGGGCGGCCAACCCCACGGTCCAGAAGATCACCAACAAGGCGCTGGGCAACAGCGTCTATCAGATCTCCTCCAAGGAGCTGCCGCAGAACAAGATCGCCGCTGTGAGCACAGCGCTGCAGATCCATTTCGGGGTGCGCACATTCGACGATACGTCGGTGGGGCCGACCTTCGGTAAGACGGTGGCCAACAGCGCGGTGGTGGCGATCATCGCGTCGCTGCTGGTGATCTCGGCCTACGTGGCGCTGCGCTTTGAATGGAAGTTCGCGATTCCGGTCCTGATCGCGCTGATGCACGACCTATTGATCACTGCCGGCGTGTACGCGCTGACCGGCCGGGAGGTGACGACAGCGACGGTGGCCGCGCTGTTGACGATCTTGGGCTATTCGCTCTACGACACGATCATCGTGTTCGACCGGGTTCGCGAGAACATCCCGCGGATGCCCCGCGCCGCGTTCTCGCAGATCGTCAACCGCTCCATGTCCGAGGTGCTGACGCGATCGATCGCCACCACTTCGTGCACGCTGATGCCGATTATCGCGCTGCTGTTGTTCGGCGGCTCGACGCTGAAGGACTTCGCCTTCGCGCTGCTGATCGGCGTCGCCTCCGGCGCCTACTCCTCGATCTTCATCGCCTCGCCGGTGCTCACCCACTGGAAGGAGCGCGAGCCCGGCTATCGCGCTCGCCGCCGCCGGATCGAGGCCGACGCCGGCCACGTGCCGGCTTACGCGGCCACCGGCGCCGACGTCGAGCCGGTCCGCGATCGCGGACGCGGCCGGACGGGAAGGCTGACCACACCTGAGCCCGAGGGCGCCGTCTCGGCGGCCGAGTTCGAGCAGATGAAGCGCGACCTGGAGGTCGAAACCAAGGAGCCGTCACGGCATACGTCATCGCTGACCCAGCGCCTCGCCCACACGCCCGAGGCCGAAGTGGACGCCCCGTCCAAGCCGCGCCCCAAGGCGCGCCGTCCGGTTGACGGCGCCGGCCAGACCAAGCCTGCGGCACCGGACGCTGGCGGCTCAGGCCGGACGACACCTCCGGTCCGGGACGCCGGCGAGGGCAACGGTGACGGGTTTGAGCGCGCTCCGGACGTCGCCGAGAACGAGGGCGTTGCCCAGACGCCGAAGCCCAAGCCGGCACCGAAGTCCTCACGCACCCGCAGCCGCCGCCATGGGAGACGCCGCTGATGGGGATGCACGCCGGCAAGCATCATCACCGTGAGAAGGGAGCTCGCTGACATGGGGATGCTTGCTTGGGTGATGATGGGGTTGGCCTTATGGCATTTCACGATCTGGCTGCCCGATCGCTACTGGGGCGGGATCGTCGGCGCGTTCATCGGGGCGCTCGTCGGCGCCGCCCTCTGCGGCCTGATCATCAGCGGGTTTCACATCCCCGGACGCCACGCCACCGATGTCGGTACCACCCTGGAGGCGATCCCCGGTGCGCTGATCGGGATGGCGGTGGTGTACTTCGAAGGCATCCGACGTGAGCGCGGCGGCGAATCCGGGGCGGTCGGGCTGTAAGCTGCGCGGCGATGGCCCTCCGGCTCAAGCTGCTCGCGCCACTGCTGACGTTGGCGGCCGGTCTGGCGGTCCCGGCCGGGACGCTGGCGAAGACCCAGAGCGGGCACTCAGGTGACGTCTCGGCGACCTTCTCGTTTGCCGGCACATTTCTCAATTTCACCCACCAGCGGTTGAAGATCGTCCGTGCCGGCAAGGTTCTCTACAACCAGCCGGTGACCTCGCCCGCAACTGAGTGCGGCACGCAATGCGGGCCCGGAGCGTTCGGATCGCATGCCTCGTCGGTGACCGTGATGGACATCGAATCCGACGGTCAGCCCGATGTGATCCTGAGCCTGTTCTCCGGGGGCGCCAACTGCTGCTTCATCGATCAGGTGTTCAGCCTGAACGCCGGCAAGACGACCTACGTCAAGACCGACCACGACTTCCTCTACGAAGGGGCTGCGATCAAGCGTCTGGCCGCCAACGGCCCGCCCGAGTTCCTGTCGGCCAACGGCGCGTTCATCGGGGAGTTCACCGACAACGCGGACTCCGGCGCGCCGATCCAGATCTGGAGCTTCAGCGCCCATCGCTTCCGCGACGTGACCCGCGCCCGGTACCCCAATCTGATCAAGGCTGACGCGGCCAGATGGCTGAAGCTGTTCAAGCATCCGCAGGTCAAGAACAACACCGTGGGCCTGATCGCCGCCTGGGCGGCCGACGAGGAACTGCTCGGCCAGGACAAGCTGGTGCAGTCAACGTTGGCCTTCGAGGCGGCCAAGGGCGACCTGCGCGCCCCGCCCGGCGCGATGCTCAAGAGCGGCAAGCCGTTCATCAAGGCGCTGAACCGCTTTCTGATCAAGAACGGCTACGAGAAGTAGTCACCTGCCGCCGCCGGCTGCGGGCATGTGGATCCGTCGGGGGCCCCACCTAGGCTGGGTGCATGCTGGGGGCATGTGGATCCGTCGGGGGCTCCACCTAGGCTGGGTGCATGCCCCAGACAGCCCTGCTTGCGCCCGATAGCGCCATCGCCCCGGCACAACCCACGCTGCGCGCCGGGGACGGGCCCACGGTGGCGGGTTCCGGGAATCCCGAGGCGAAACGGGCATCGTCGCCCGGGCGCCCGGAGGCGCGGCTGGAGATCCCCGGCTATGACCTCGGCGCGGCGCTGGCTTTGCAGCGTGAGCTGGGCGTCAGCCACGTGGTCGCGCAGATCCTCGTCCGCCGGGGACTTGCCCGCAGCGACGAGGCCCGGGCCTTCCTGGCGGCGAATGAGGCGCACGAGCCCGGTGAGTTCGTCGGACTCGACCGCGCGCTGGCGCTGATCGGCGATCACCTCACGCGGGGATCGCGGATCACCGTCCACGGTGACTACGACGTCGACGGCGTCTGCGCGACCGCGATCATGGTGCGGGCGCTGCGCTCTCTCGGAGCCACCGTGGACTGGTTCTTGCCTAGTCGGATGCAGGACGGCTACGGCCTCTCATCCGCGACCGTGGCGCGCCTGGCCAGGCGCGGCACGGGGCTGCTGCTGACGGTCGACTGCGGGATCACGGCGGTTGAGGAAGTCGCCGCGGCGCGGGCGGCCGGTTTGGACGTCGTGATCACCGACCACCACGCTCCCCGTGTGGACGGTGAGCTGCCCGACTGCCCGATCGTGCATCCGATCGTCGGGCACTACCCGTGCCCGCATCTGTGCGGCACCGGCGTGGCGTTCAAGGTCGCCCAGGCACTGGGCGCCGGCACGGTCGCGCAGGACATCGAGCTCGTCGCGCTGGCCACGGTTGCCGACCTGGTGCCGCTGACCGGCGAGAACCGCCGGCTGGTGAGGGAAGGCCTGCGAGTCCTGGCCAACACTGCCAAGCCGGGGCTGCGCGCGCTGATGGCCGTCTCCCGCGCGGACCCGAGCGCGCTGGACTCCCAAGCGCTCGGCTTTCGCCTCGCGCCGAGGATCAACGCCGCGGGACGGCTGCGGCGGCCCGATGCCGGTCTGGAGCTGCTGCTCACCGACGATCGCGCCCGGGCCGATGAGATCGCCGCCGAGCTCGACGCGATCAACGCCGAGCGCCGGGCGGTTGAGCAGCGCATCGTGTGGCAGGCCGAGGCCCAGGTCTCAGAGCTCGGCGAACGCAGCGCCTACGTGCTCAGCGCCGAGGACTGGCATCCGGGGGTGATCGGGATCGTCGCCTCGAGGATCGTCGAGCATCACCACCGCCCGGCGATTCTGATCGCGCTGGATGGGGAGCTGGGGACTGGTTCGGGGCGCAGCATCCCCGGCTTTGACCTGCTCGGCGCGCTGCACGCCGGTGGCGAGCACCTGGAGCGCTACGGTGGCCACCGAGCCGCCGCCGGCCTGACGATCAGGCGAGAGATGGTCGACCGCTTCCGTGACGCGGTCGAGCACCATGCCGGCGAGCTGCTGACAGAGGAGTTGCTGGCGCGCCGTGAGCGGGTCGACGCGATCGTGTCGGGCATCGAGCTCGGCATGCCGCTGGCCGAGGAGCTGGAAACGCTGGAGCCGTGCGGTCTGGGCAACCCGGCGCCGCGGCTGCTGATCCCGGGGGGACGTTTCGGCGACCTGCGGCGGATGGGGGAGGGGCGCCATGCGCGCTTCTCGGTCCGCTCGGGGGGTGTGCGGGCCAACGCGGTCGCGTTCGGTTGCGAGGGGCGCCTGAAGGCCGACCCGACCGAGCCGCTGGATGCCACCTTCAAGCTGGCGCGAAACGTCTACAACGGCACCGTTTCACCGCAGCTCGTGCTGCATCATTCCCAGCCCTGCCGGCCGGCCAGGATCGAGGTGCTGGGCGAACCCCAGGATTTCCTGGCGGCCGTGCTGAGCGAGCTCGACGACCCGTTTGTCGGACCGCCTCAGACCCCGCCGGTGGGGGGGACCCCGGGTCGCACGCTGCTCGACCGCCGCGGCGAGAGCCCACTCGCCGTGCTGGCCGATGCGTGCGCGGCCGGCGGCGTGCTGGCTGTGTGCGCGGACGTGCCCCGCCGGCTCGCCGGGTTGCAGACCAGGGTCGGCGGCTTCACGCTGATCTCCTACCGAGCGCTGGCCCGGGAGCCGGCGCCGGGGAGCCGGTTTGGCGCCCTCGTGGCCCTCGATCCGCCCGCCGATCAAGGATCGGCGCAACTGCTTCAGACCGGTCAGGGTTTCACCCATTGGGCCTGGGGCGACGCTGAGCTACGCTTTGCGCAGCAGATGCACGAGCTGGAGTACGGACTCCGCGCTTCACTCGTCACCCTCTACCGGGGCCTCAGGCAGCGGAAGCGGGTGGCCGGGGAGGAGCTCGAGCGACTGCTTCGCGGCGACGGTCCGCACGGTCGTTCGGCCGGTTTGGCCGCCCGACTGGTGAGGGTGCTAGCGGAGCTGGAGCTCGTCAGCCTCGATCGGGATCTGCCGGCCCTGGCGACAGCGGGTGCAGCGCCGACCGCGCTGGAGCGCTCGCCGTCATTCAGGGTCTATGCACAGCGATACGAGGATGGCCAGCAATACCTGAGCAGCGCAAATCACCGAGTAAGCGGCTAAGCCGGGCGGGCGGACACCCGAAGGCGAGCGCCGATGCGGTGTCGGGCGCCCAGGGCGCTCCCGCTGACGGGCGCGCGGGATCCTCGGTGATGCTGACGGGATCGCGTCCGGTGGTCGACCGCGTGCCAGACCAGGCTGCGCGGGAGCTGATCGAGCGCGCCGAGCTGTCCGAGATCGAGCAGCGGCTGCTGGCCGACCTGTTCGCGATCGTCGAGGAGCACGCCAACCACGCGGCCGTGGTGATCGACCGCGACCGTGTGGAGGACGCGTTCGTTTACGCATGCGTCCACCACGCCGACCAGCGCCGGAGGTCAGGCGAGGACTTCATCATCCATCCCGTCGGCGTCGCGAAGATCTGTGCCGGGATGCGGCTCGACACCGACACGCTGTGCGCCGCGCTGCTGCACGACACAGTCGAGGACACGAGCGCGTCGCTCGAGGAGGTCACGGCCGCATTCGGCGAGGAGATCGGCGGACTGGTCGACGGGGTGACCAAGCTCACCGGCCTGACGTTCCAGTCTCGTGACGAGGCCCAGGCCGAGAACTACCGCAAGATGATGGTCGCGATGGCCACGGATGTTCGCGTGATCCTGATCAAGCTCGCCGACCGCCTGCACAACATGCGCACGATCGCCGCGATGCCCAAGCAGAAGCAGATCGAGAAGTCGCGTGAGACGCTGGACATCTACGCGCCGATCGCCCATCGGCTGGGAATCCACGCGATCAAATGGGAGCTGGAGGATCTGGCCTTTCAGACCCTTCACCCGCGCAAGTACTCAGAGATCAAGGGGCTCGTAGCCCAGCAGCGCGCCGAGCGCGAGAGCTACGTCAACGGGGCGGGCCAATACCTTTCCAAGGAGCTGGGCGAACTCGGCATCCACGCGGAGATCTCCGGTCGAGCCAAGCACTTCTACTCGATCTACTCCAAGATGACCAAGAAGGGGCGCGAGTTCAACGAGATCTACGACCTCACCGCGATGCGGGTGATCGTCGACTCGGTCAAGGACACCTACGGCGCCGTGGGCGTGATCCACTCGCTCTGGAAGCCCCTGCCGGGCCGCTTCAAGGACTTCATCGCGATGCCGAAGTTCAACATGTACCAGTCGCTGCACACGACGGTGATCGGCCCTGAGGGCCGGCCGCTGGAGATCCAGATCCGCACCCGGGAGATGCACGACCTGGCCGAATACGGGATCGCCGCGCACTGGATGTACAAGGAGGACGCGACCGCGCCCGACGCCGCCCGGGAGTTGCGCGGCCAGGACCGCAAGCTCAAGTGGCTGCGCTCGCTGCTGGACTGGCAGCAGGAAATGAGTGACCCCCGCGAATTCATGGAGACGCTGAAGGTCGACCTGTTCGAGGACGAGGTGTTCGTGTTCACGCCCAAGGGTGAGGTCAAGTCACTCGCCGCCGGCGCGACCCCACTCGACTTTGCCTACGAGATCCACACTGATGTCGGGCACCGCTGCGTGGGCGCCAAGGTCAACGGCAAGATCGTCCCGCTCTCCTCCCAGCTGCATTCGGGCGACATCGTCGAGGTGCTGACCTCCAAGCGCGAGCGCGGACCCTCCCGGGATTGGCTGGCGCTGGTCAAGACGACCCGCGCGCGCAACAAGATCAAGGCGTGGTTCAAGGCCGAGTCGCGCCGCGACAGTGAGCACACCGGCCGCGAGCTGCTCCAGGAGCACCTGCGCAAGCAGGGCCTCCCCGCGCAGAAGATCGTCGGTTCCCCGCTGTTGGCCGACGTGATTCGCGAGATGGGCTTCCGCAAGGGAGACGACTTCTACATCGCGGTGGGGGCCGCCAAGATCTCGCCCAAGATCGTCGTCAACAAGGTCATGCAGCGCCTCAAGCAGGGGGAGGCGGCCGAGTCCGCGCCGACCGCCACCGACGATCTGCTGCAGACGCGGCGCCGCCGCACGCGGCCGACGACATCCTCGGCGCGCTACGGCATCTCGGTGCAGGGGATCGACGAGGTGATGCTGCGCCTGGCCAAGTGCTGTCGCCCGGTGCCCGGTGATCCGATCGTCGGCTACATCTCGCTCGGCCGCGGGATCACGATCCACCGTGAGGACTGCCCCAACGTCGCCGTGCTCAAGAAGGATCCGGACCGTTTCACCGAGGTGGCCTGGGATGGGGACGCCGAGACCTCCTTCCGGGTTGAGATCGAGGTCGACGGCTGGGATCGCCACCGGCTGCTGGAGGACATGTCGCGCACGTTCGCCGAGGCCGGGATCAACATCCTCGACGCCCATTGCACCGTCAACCATCCGATGGTCAAGAACCGGTTCGTGGTGGAGGTGGGGGATACCCGCACGCTTGACCAGGCGATCAACCGGCTACGGAACATCGACGCCGTGTTCGACGCCTACCGCGTGACACCCGGCGCCGGCTGAGCGGCGGTCAGGGCCACTAGCCCAGCTCGGGGCCGAGGCGTTCCCGCGGCGCCGGCGCGCGGACGTCGACCGTACGGGTCCGCATCGAGGGGAGCTTGGTGATCAGCACCGCTCGCCCGGTCGGCAGCGACTTGATCTCGTTGGGGTGAACGACGAACTGCTCTACCTGACGTCTGGTGCCCCGACCTGCGTGGCGGTCACCGAGCAGCCCGCTCCCGATCCGCTCGGTCTCATCCCAGGCCCGCTGGGTGCCGGCCATCTGGGCGATCGTCTGCGCCGAGGCGGGGACGTCCTGGCGGTGGGCGAGCTTGACGGCCGTGTTGCCCAGCACCTGATCGCGCAGCCCGGAGGCGGCCCGGTCGAGATCGGCCAGCTCCTGCGTGGCCAGCAGCACGCTGGCGCCCGATTCGCGTCCCCGCGCCAGCAACGCGATCACATTGTCGCTGCCCAGCGCGGAGAACTCGTCGATCGCGATGATCGCCTGGGCGGCTGCCTGACGCGGCGCCTGGCGCGTCAGACGGTCACCAACGGCGCTGACCAGATCCTGCACCGCGAGGGTGCCCAGCTGGGCCGAGAGCTTGCCGTAGGTGCTGGAGTTCAGGCTGAAGAGGATCACCTGCGGGCCACACAGCGCCGTCCGAACGTCGATCGTGGGGTCTGACCGGCCCGCCGGCGCGGGCTCCAGGAACGCTCCCGTGTGGGATTCGCTGATGATCGCCAGCCGGGTGCCCAGGCCTCGTACCGCGCTGATCTGATCGGGCGTCAGGGTGGCCAGGTAGTCCTGGATCCGGTCCGCGACGGAGCGGGGAAGGCCGCGGAGCAGGGCCGAGAGCCGGATCGGATCCATCAGATCCACGACTGCACCCAGCGTTGGGGGGTGCTGCGGATCGGCTTGCGCGAGCACCCGCAGGGCCGTCTGCACATAGCGCTCCGCCGCGCGCTGATAATGAGGCTCGGTGAACCGCTCGGTGGCGATCAGCTTGTCCTTGAGCTCGGTCGGATTACCGTGCGCCAGCGGGTTCCAGTACGCCCCGCCATCCGGGGTCCAGAGCGCGAACGGCCTCCCGGCCGACGCCGCGGCGTCGGCGAGCGTGCTGGCAAACGCGGGTGAGCCCTTCATGTCGATCGCCACGACCGGCGTGCCGCGGCGGATGTGGTCGGTCAGGATCTGCAGCAGCGACGTTGACTTGCCCGCGCCGCTGGCGCCGAGGATCAGGGCGTGGGCCGACAGCTGCCGATCGCTGATCAGGACCTCGCCACCTCCGGCGTCGCGCCCCAGGACCACGGCGCCGTCAACCCCACGCGGCCCGGCCGCCCGCGTGCGACGAGCGACCCGTGAGCGGGCCACCGCGATCACCGCCGAGACGGCTGCGGTCGCCAGCAGCCCGATCCCGGCCCACAAGAGCGGGACCGCCAGTACCACGAACAGGATCGGGATCGTCCAGTACGGGCGACGGCGAGTGACCGGTGGGCGCGGGTTCATCGCGTTCGCTGCCCCGAGCGCTCGCCCGCTCGCCCACCGCCACGAATGCGCGCGCTGGCCCGGCCCGTCGAAGGGCGACCCGCGGCACCGAAGCTCACCGGCGCTACGCGCACCAGCGATGAGATCCCCAGCTTCCTGGCCGCTGCACGCACCCGGTGGGCGACCTGCCGGTCGTCGGTCAGGTACACGACGGCGTCCACGCGGGCGTCGACCGCATAGCCACCCAGGATGCCCTCAAGCCGCGTCCTGCCCTTGCCTGAGAGCTCCAGTTCGAGCGCGATCCGGTGCCCGCCCGTGTCGGTGAGCATCAGGTCGGGATAGTGCAGGCGCACTCCGCCGCCCGGGCCCACCCCGCCCAATCGCACCCCCAGCGGGTCCGCCCGCCCATCCTGCCCGCCATCGTGGGAGCGCAGGCGGCGCTCTGAGAGGACCTGGCGCAGCTCGCCGAATGCGCCGTTCCTCGCGGCTAGCCACAGCCAGGCTACGCCCACGTCGTGGTCATAGCAGCGCAGGTCGATGGCGGCCCGCGGAAGGTCGCTGCCGACCAGTCCGAGCCCCTTGGCGGTGATCCGGTAACAGCCTGGCCGCGCGTGGAAGATCTGATCGCAGACGAGCAATCCGGGGGCGCTCAACGCCCTCAGCCGAGCGCCGGCGACAGCCGCGGAGACGCCCAGCAGCGCCTGGACGTGGGCGGCCAGCACGAGGCGATGCTCGGACACGAACTCCAGTGCCGCGCGGTCACGGTCGGTGATCCGGATCCCGGCCACGCATAACTGAGCCCCGGCGGGTGGCTTTTTCGCCCTCCGGCGGCGTCAGAGCCAGATTCGCCCTCTGGCGGCGGCGTCAGAGCCCGGGGTGGGGCAGCGTCAGAGCCCGGGATGGGGCGGCGTCAGAGCCCGGGGTGGGGCAGCGACCGGGTGTTGACCACCTGAAACTCACGGCCGCTGAGATGCCCGAGTGCGGCCAGCGCATTCATGTTCCAGTGCCGGCTGGGCGCGCCGGAGATGGACCAGGCGGGGCCGTTGTCGGCCAGCAGCATGCCGTAGGTCTTCAGCGCCCGGGCGATCACCCGCGCCTGGCGGGGCAGCCGGGAGATGTTGACGCTGGCCTTCAGCCGCACGCGGATCCCCATCGGCGCCAGGCCGATGCAGGTGGTGGCGAAGTGCCGCGCCGGGTAGACATAACGTGGCGCCGTGCAGGGCGCCGTGAAGCGCAGCGCGTGATCGATGACGCCGTTGGCCACCTCGTCATAGCGCGCCAGGCCCGGCAGGATCGGCAGCCCCGCGGCGTCGGCAGAGGTCCAGCCGGCCGGGCGCAGTTGATCTGAGCGCAGGTCGAAGACCGCCCCCGAGCCTGCGGTCCAGGACCGCCCACCGCCACTCGGATAGGCGCTGAACAGCTCATAGTCCGTGCACGTGTCGCGCTCCACCACGAGCACGTGCCGGTCACCATGTGATGCGGCGCCGCCCTGAATTGGCACCCCGGCGGGCAGCGGGTAGTAGCGCCCGGTGGACTGCGACGCGTACTGGAACTTTACCGGCGACCACCGCGTGCTCCCGGAAACGACGCGATGGGGGATGCCCTCGCCGCCGGTGCCGAAGCCAGCGTGGAGGGGAGCTCCGAGGCCGATGCTCGCGATCAGACTGGCCGAGTCGGCGGCCACCGGGAGGCGGTTCACGCGCTGGTTCCAGGGGCTGTTGGGCGGGAACACCGGGCAGCGCGGGGCGCCCGGAAGCGGGCGCGCACGGACTATCGCTACAGCGACAGGAGCGTGAGCGAGCAGCAGATCGCGATGAGCGCAAGGCGTCTCATTGATCAGCGATCATAGGCGCCACCCTGGTCGCCGTTCAAGATAGGACCAGGATGCCCTTAGGCCTGACTCCGAAAACCGCCTCGGCGGCCTCGCCGATGTAGTCCCCGTCGACCTGCAGCGGCAGTGGCCGCTCGTCGAGCGAGCGGACCGTCAGCGACGCCACCCCGGAGAACGGATGGACCTGACGGTGACGGGCCAGGCGTGTACCCCGAGCCAGCGCGCGCCAGGTGATCGTCGGTATGTCGAGCAGGCTGGCGCGACGGAGCACGATCCCGGCGAGATCGCCACTCTGAAGCGTCGCGCCCTCGCCCATGTCGACCGGGCGCCGCCCGAAATAGGTGTAGGGCGCGGCGTTCTGCACGACCACTGTTACGCCGTCGACGCGGGCACTGCCGAAGTCGATCTCCATCCTCGGCGGGTGCACGAGATAGCTGCGGGTGAACGTCCTGATGCCCGTCCAGGCGTAGTACCACTCGCCGACCCGGGCCTTCAGACGGGGGTGGGCGTCCACCTTCTCCACCACGCTCGCGTCCAGGCCCACGCCGGCCGAGAACAGGAACTGGCGCTCGTTGATGAAGCCGACGTCCACCCGCCGAGGCCGCCAGTCGTCGGCCAGGCGCAGCAGATGCTCGGTCGCGTCGACCACATCGGTGGGAATCCCGAGCATCCGGCAATATACGTTGGTGCGCCCACCGGGCAGGCAGGTGAGCGCCGTGTCGGAGCCGGCCAGGCCGTTGGCCGCCTCGTTGACCGTGCCGTCGCCGCCGAAGGCGACCACCACGTCGTATCCGTCCCGCGCGGCATCGCGACACAGCTCAGTGGCGTGGTCACGGGCCTCGGTATCGACCGCGTCGACCTGGAAGCTGCCCCGCAGCGCGTAGACCACCAGGTGCTTAAGCCGATCGGAAACCGTGGTCGCGTACGGATTGACGATCACCAGCATCCGCTTGTTCGGCGTCCCGCCGCCGTTGAGGCCCAGGGTCGCCTCCAGGCGCTCGATCGGGTCAGTTGACGCGGGCGCCATCGCCTCTGCTCAACACCGGTGGCCGGGGGTCGTTACGCGCTGGTGGGCGCAGGGCTCAATCATCTTGTTGGACGGCAGTCGTCTGCGTATACTTTCAGGCACATAGCAGTACGCATCCAGAGGGGTGGAGGGAAATGGCCCTTAGAAACCCCGGCAACCTCCCGAGAGGGCACGGTGCCAATTCCATCAGGCTCCAACGATAAGCCTGGGAGATGTGGATAGGGCGGTTTCCCAAACCTCCGACCACAGACCCCGGCGGAGGTTTTTTTCATATATGCCGCCAGAGTCACTTCGCTGCAAGGAATGCAAGACAACCTACCCGCTCGACGCTCGCTACGTCTGCGAGCGATGCTTCGGTCCCCTGGAGGTGGCGTACGCGGCGCGGCTTGAGGGCGACCGGGACGCGCTGCGTCGGCGCATCCAGGCCGGACCGCACTCGATCTGGCGCTACGCGGACTTCCTGCCCGTGGAGGCCCCCCCGCGCGGCACGCTGACGGCGGGCTGGACCCCGCTGCTGCGGGCCGAGCGGCTCGCCGAGCAGCTCGGGCTGGAGGAGGTCTGGATCAAGAACGACGCGGCCAACCCGACCCATTCGTTCAAGGATCGGGTCGTCGCGGTGGCGCTCGCGCGTGCCCGGGAGCTCGGCTTCCAGACGATCGCGTGTGCGTCGACGGGGAACCTGGCCAACGCCGTGGCGGCGCACGCCGCGGCGGCGGGGCTGGAGTCCTATGTCTTCATCCCGTCTGACCTGGAGGAGCAGAAAGTGCTCGCCACCGGGGTGTACGGAACCAACCTGGTCGCCGTGAACGGCAATTACGACGATGTCAACCGGCTCTGCACCGAGCTGTCAGGGGAGCACGATTGGGCGTTCGTGAACATCAACATGCGCCCCTACTACGCCGAGGGATCCAAGACGCTCGCGTTCGAGACCGCCGAGCAGCTCGGCTTCGAGCTGCCTGACAGGGTCGTCTGCCCGATCGCCTCAGGGTCGCTGTTCACCAAGATCTCCCGTGGCTTTGCCGAGTGGATCGAGCTCGGCCTGCTGGAGGGCGAGCAGCCGATCTTCAACGGCGCCCAGGCCACCGGCTGCTCGCCGGTGGCGCGGGCCTTTGCGGCCGGGCACGACTTCTGCGCACCGGTGAAGCCGGACACGATCGCCAAGTCACTGGCGATCGGCAATCCGGCCGACGGGCCCTACGCGCTCGAACTCGCCCGTAACACGGGTGGCTCGATCGATTCGGTCACCGACGACGAGATCCGTGAGGGGATTCGTCTGCTGGCCCAGACCACCGGGATCTTCACCGAGACGGCCGGCGGGGTGACGGTGGCGGTGCTGGAGAAGCTCGCCCGGCGCGGCGACATCGATCCCTCCGAGCGGGTCGTCGTGTACATCACCGGCGAGGGGCTCAAGACGCTCGATTGCGCCCGCGGGACGTTTGAGTGCTGGGAGATCGAGCCGACGGTGTCCGCCTTCGATCAGGCCGCAGAGCGCGTCGCCGCTCTGGCCTGACAAGATTCACGGCGATGGCAGTCAGCGTCAAGATCCCCACCCAGCTCCGGGCGGCCACCGGGGGCGAATCGCATGCCCAGGTCGACGGCTCCACCGTTGGCGAGGTCCTGGATGCGCTCTACGAGCGATACGGCGAGTTGCGCAGCCGGATCGCCGAGGACGGCGGCCTGCGACGCTTCGTCAACGTCTACGTCCAGGGCGAGGACATCCGCTTCCTGGAGGGGCTTGATACGCCCGTTCAGGACGGCGACGAAGTCACGATTCTGCCGGCGGTCGCGGGCGGGGGGTAATCCGCTAAAGCGGATTACCCCTAAGGGAAATTCGCCGGCGCGAATTCCCTATTCCCTCGGGTTTGCCGGGAGATCCGGCCAATCAGATTCCCTGTTCGTTGGCGCCGGGCCTACTGGGGTGAGCTCACGCCGACGCCGACCGGGCAGCTCACGCCGGTGCCACCGAGCCCGCAGTAGCCGCCCGGGTTCTTGTGCAGGTACTGCTGGTGGTAGTCCTCGGCGTAGTAGAACGGGCCCGCCTGGGCGATCTCGGTGGTGATCTCCGGGTATCCGGCACCTTGTAGACGCTCCTGGTAGGCGGCGCGGGAGGACTCAGCCGCGGTGCGCTGCTCCTCGTCGCCCCACAGGATCGCCGAGCGATACTGGCTTCCGATGTCGTTGCCCTGGCGCATGCCCTGCGTCGGATTGTGGTTCTCCCAGAACAGGCGGAGCAGCTCGCCGTATGAGGTCTTGGCCGGGTCGAAAACGACCAGGACCACCTCGGCGTGCCCGGTGCGCCCGCTGCAGACCTCCTCGTAGGTGGGATTGGGCGTGTAGCCGCCCGCATAGCCTACGGCGGTGCTGAAGACCCCAAGCGCCTGCCAGAAGACTCGCTCGGCGCCCCAGAAGCACCCCATCCCGACGATCAACTGCTGATAGCCGTCAGGGAACGGAGGCCGCAGCGGGCTCCCGAGCACCGTGTGGCGCTCGCCGACTGGGATCTGCTGCTCACGGCCCGCCAGCGCCTGCTGTGGGTCGACCATCGCTGCCTTGTGTCCGAATCCAAAGATCATGTCGACACAGGTTACGCGGTCTGACTCGCCGTCCGACCGGGATACGTCGCTGGTGGCCGGCACTGGGGCGTTTGGTTGCCCAACTGCCGTCGTGCGACACAATCGGCTCGTGGACCAACTCGCGGATAGGACCTCGACGCGGCGCCGGCGCCGGCTGCTGGCCGTCCTGGCCGGCCTCGTGCCAGTGATCCCGATCGTGATCGGTGTGCTGCTGAGCGGCGGCGGGAGCAGCACGACCGCGGCGTCGACGGCAGCGTCGAGTTCGCCGTTTCAGCCGGTCGCCGCACCCCAAACACCGCGCAAGGACACCCTTTCACCCGTTCCGCCCGGGTCCGGGGCGCTCGTGGCGCTCGTGCGCCATCCCACGCCGCTGCGCCGCTCGCCCGGTGGCGGGACAATCGCGCGGCTGACGACCCGCACCAGCTTCGGGTCCCCGGAGGCCGTCTGGGTGGTGCGGCAGTCGGGCAGTTGGCTGGGCGTGATCAGCACGCAGGCCGGCAACGGCCACATCGGCTGGATCGCGGCGTCGGCGACATCGCTCAGCCGGGTCGGCTGGGAGCTGAAGGTCCGCCTTAGCGCGCGACGCCTGACCGTGCTCGACTACGGCAAGGTGGCCGAGCGCTACACGATCGCGGTCGGAGCGCCGCTATCGCCGACGCCGACCGGCCGCTTTGCCGTCACCGATCGTCTCTCCACCGGCGACCCCAGCGGGCCGTACGGGTGCTGCATTCTGGCGCTGTCGGCCGTGGCTCCGCACGCGATCCAGGGCTGGGACGGCGGCGACCGGGTCGCGATCCACTCCACGCCGGAGACCTCGAGCATCGGCCAGGACGTCAGTCACGGCTGCATGCGCCTGTCGCTCGCCGAGGGCCGGTGGCTGCTCAATCACATCCCGCTCGGCACACCGACGCTGATCAGCAGTTAGTCGGCGCCCGGCCGTTCAGGCCAGCTTGAGCTCGTCCTCCGGGTTCTCGATCTCGCCGCTGGCGCGCCTGAGCTTCTCGATCGCGCGGCGCAGCAGCCGCGAGACCTGCATCTGCGACACGCCGATCCGCTGCGCGATCTCTGATTGGGTCAGATCGCGGGCGAAGCGGAGATACAGGACCATGCGGTCCTGCTCCTCGAGTTCGTCGACGCCCTGGGCGATCACCGCCAGGTACTCGGCGATCTCCAGCCCCTCGTCCTCTGAGCCGAGGATCTGCGCCGGCGTCGGTGCCGGGTCGTCATCGTCGTCTGAGCCCGGATCCAGCGATGATGCGTGGCGGGCGTGATAGGCCTCGATCGCCTCCAGCGTCTGCTCCTCGCTGGCTCCCAGGGCGTCCGCCAACTCGCTCAGTGAAGGCGAGCGACCGAGCCGTGAGGACAGCCCCTCGCTGGCGCTGGCCAGCTCCAGCGCGCGCTCCTTGACGCCACGCGGCACGTGTAGCGCCCAGCCGGTGTCGCGGAAATAGCGCTTCAGCTCGCCGAGAATGGTCGGCGTCGCATAGCTCGTGAACGCGAACCCACGGTCAGGATCAAAGCGGTCGATCGCCTTCAACAGACCGACGTTGGCGACCTGGACGAGGTCGTCGATCGGCTCGCCGCGAGCGTGATACCGGCGGGCAAGGCTGCGCGCGAGCGGCTCGAAGCGACGCACGAGTTCCTCCCGGATCAGAGGATCGGGACGATCTCGCTGGCGTCTGAGAAGCTCGCCATTCTCCAGACCGCGAACCTGGTCACGGGCGAGCGTCACAACAAGCTGGTTTCGTACGATCGCACGGGGGTGATTCGGACTGGGCACGGCCTTCCTCGTACATGACGGTCTGCAGCCAGCAGCTGGCTACCGAATGCCTCCCATCGTGCCAACCGATGATTCCCGACATCCGGCGCCAGCCAGCCTCGAGAGATCGTCTTCGATCATATCGGCAGCCGATGCCGGTTCTTCTGCCCGCCGGGCCAACCCGGCCACGGTCGGACCGGTGCTCAGCGCAGCGGGGTGTCATCCAGGGCGCCGCGGAGCTCGCCGACCGCTTCGTAGGCCGCTACGGCGCCCGCCTCGCGCAGCTCCTCGGTCGAAAAGCCGCCGGTCAGGACCGCCCGGGTCCTGACGCCCGCCGCGTCGGCGAGCTCCAACGCCCCGTCGAAATCCCCTCAGCCACAGGGACCCGGCAATAGCAGCGCCGCCGAATCCGCGAGGGTGGTCCAGCAGGTCGTGGCGGCGCTGGTCGCCGGTGATCCGGCGTTCCAGCGCGGGCCAGGAGGACAGGACGGCGAACACGACCACGGGATGCGATGCTCATCGATGCGCTCAGCTGGGGGAGATGCCCCAACGGCTGGTGAGCGACTCGCCGGGCTCCAGCACCCGCCGCCCGTCGCCGGACTGCAGCGCGTTGGGCGCGCAGGTCATCGGCTCGATGCCCAGGCCGCGTCGCCGGCGCTCGGTCTCCGGCAGCGAATCGCCGGTGAACAGCATCAGGTAGGGGTAGGTCTGATCGAGCCACAGGGTCGCGCGCCGCTCGCCGCCGGCGGCGGCCACGCGCACCCGGGCCAGGCCATCTGGATCACGGACCAGGTCGCAGTAGCCGGTGTCAAGCTCGGTCGCGCCGAGCTCGCGCGGGGCCAGGAAGTCAAAGCGGGTGTCCTGCACCGGCAGCGCTTGGATCGGGATGCCCTGATCGTCGGCGCTGAGATAGCTCCGTCCCGGGACCTGCAGGACCAACGGATCGATCGTCTCGGTGCCCAGCGTGAGATACGGATGGGCCCCGGCGCCGTAGGGGCAGCGATCGGGCCCGACGTTGGTGGCCGTCGTGGTCACGGTCAGGCCCTCGTCGTCCAGCGCGTACTCGATCCGAAGGTCCAGGGCGAAGGGCCAGCCCGCCTGAGGATGGAGCGCATGGGCCATTACCGCGCGGTCGCCTGCGCGCTCGGCCACGCTCCAGTTGACCCAGCGCACGAGGCCGTGAATCGCGTTGTGCTTGGCCGGCTCGCTCAGCGCGAGCTGATTGCGCTCGCCGGCGAACTCATACCACCCGTCGCGTAGGCGGTTGGGCCACGGGATCAGCACCTGACCCCGCCCTCCCGTGCAGAGCTCGCCCTGCCCGTAGCCGTCGAGCAGCTCCCGGCCCGCTGCGACATATGACCGCAGCCCGCCGCCCACCTCGACGGCGACGGCCCGCTGGTCGCCATGGCGGATCTCAACCTGCTCGCCGGAGGGCGTGAAGCTGGCGCCCGGCGGGCTCATCTGGGGGGCTCGGCGACCATGACGGGGTTTGGTTACCCGCTGCGGTGCCTCCTTACGCGGCAGCTTGCTCGCGATCGGCAGCGCTCGTCGTCAGCCGTACAGCGAGTCGAACAGCTCGGCGTAACGGTCGCTGATCACGTTGCGCTTGACCTTCAGGGTGGGGGTTAGCTCGCCGGTCTCGATCGAGAGGTCGTGGTCGAGGATCGCAAACCGCTTGATCTGCTCCACCTGGGCGTAGTGCTCGTTGGCGCGATCTAACTCGCGCTGAACCAGCTGGCGGACCTCATCGGTCTTACTCAGCTCGTCGAGCTCCTCCGGCAATCCCTGCTCCTTGGCCCAGGGCACGATCTCCTCCGGGTCGAGCGTGATCAGCGCCACGGGGTACGGGCGGCGGTCGCTGTACATCACGGCCTGGGAGATGAAGCACGACTGCTTGAGATCGTTCTCGATGTTCGACGGGGTCAGATTCTTCCCCCCGGCGGTGATGATGATGTCCTTCTTGCGGCCGGTGATCTTCAGAAAGCCATCGTCGTCGAGCTCGCCCACGTCGCCGGTGTGCAGCCAGCCGTCGATCAGCG
>CALAQT010000201.1 GCA_937888775.1 uncultured Actinomycetes bacterium
GCGGCCGCCCCGACCCCTCGCCGCCGCCTCAGGGGCGCGCGCCGCGGCGGCGGGTTGGGGTTGGGCCTGGCCACGCTGTATATGAGCGTGATCGTGCTGATCCCGCTCGCCGCTGTGGCGGTCAAGGCGATTTCCCAGAGTCCCGGCAGCTTCTGGGATTCGGTCACCAACCAGGTGGCGCTCACCGCGCTCGGCGTGACGCTGGGAGCATCGGTGCTGGTCGCCGCGGTTGGCGCGGCGATGGGCACGATCATCGCCTGGGTGCTGGTTCGGGATCAGTTCCCGGGGAAACGATTCATCAATGCGCTGATCGACCTGCCCTTCGCCCTGCCCACGATCGTCGCCGGGCTGACGTTGCTGGCGCTCTACGGGCCCGACAGCCCGTTCGGCGTCCACCTGGCCTACACGCGGTTGATCGTCCTGCTGGCGCTGCTGTTCGTGACGCTCCCGTTCACGGTGCGCTCGGTCCAGCCGGTGCTGATCGAGCTGGATCGGGAGGTGGAGGAGGCCGCGGCCTCGCTGGGCGCCTCCAACGCGACGACGTTCAGGCGGATCGTGCTGCCCGCGCTGCGTCCGGCGATCCTGTCGGGGGCGGCGCTGGCGTTCGCGCGCTCGGTGGGGGAGATCGGATCGCTGGTGCTGATCGTGGGCAAGGTGCAGATCGCCAGCATCGTGATCTACGCCGACATCGAGAGCGACGCCCCCCAAGCCGCCGCATCGCTCTCGCTCGTGCTGCTGGTGCTGTCGCTGGTCGTGCTCGTGCTCATCCGCCGGTTGGGAGGCCGAGTTGCTCATTAGCCGCCGAGCCAGGCTGTCGCTGCGGACCGTGGCGCTCCTGTACCTGGTTCTGATGCTGCTGTTGCCGGTCGGCGTCGTGTTCGGGCGGACATTCGAACACGGCTTCGGCGTGGCCTGGGGCTGGATGACCACGCCGGCTGCGGTCAGCGCGTTCTGGCTGACGGTCACGATGGCGGCGATCGCGGTACCGCTGAACACGATCTTCGGGGTCGGCTGCGCGCTGGTGCTCGTCCGCCGGCGCGGCCGTGCAGCCGCCGTCCTCGACGCGCTGATCGATCTGCCGTTCCTGGTCTCGCCGGTGATCGTGGGTCTGGCCCTGACCCTCGTCTACGGGCAGACGGGCTGGTTTGGCAACTGGTTCACCGATCACGGCATCCGGATCATCTACGCCCCCGCCGGTATGGCGCTGGCCACCGTGTTCGTATCGATGCCGTTCGTCGTGCGCGAGGTCGCACCGGTGCTGGTGGAGGTGGGCGACGAGCAGGAACAGGCGGCGGCGACGTTGGGCGCCTCGGGCTGGCAGACGTTCTGGCGTGTCACGCTGCCGTCGATCCGGTGGGGCGTCGCCTACGGCGTGGTGCTGTCGACGGCACGCGCACTGGGGGAGATCGGGGCGGTGCTCGTCGTCTCCTCAAACGTCGCCGGGTCGACGCTGACCCTGCCACTGCTCGTCTATCAGCGCGATTCCCAGATCGGCGCGGGCACTATCACCGGCGCCTACGCCGCCGCCACCGAGCTCGCCGTGATGTCCCTGATCGTGCTGCTCGCGATGACCTTTTTCGCCCCCAGGAGGCATGAGCCAAAATGAGGATCGACATCAATTCCATCTCGAAGCAGTTCGGAGACTTCAATGCGCTCGAGGATGTCTCGCTGGAGGTGCCCGAGGGCTCGCTGACCGCGCTGCTGGGACCCAGCGGATCGGGCAAGTCGACCCTGCTGCGGATCATCGCCGGACTGGAGACCCCGGACGTGGGCACGGTCATGATCGACGGTGCCGACGTCAGTCACGTGCGCCCGCAGAGGCGCGGGATCGGCTTTGTGTTCCAGCATTACGCGGCCTTCGCGCACATGAGCGTGAGGGAGAACGTCGCCTTCGGGCTGCGGATCCGCAAGCGCCCCCGCGATGAAGTGCGCGCCCGCGTCGATGAGCTGCTGTCGCTCGTTGGACTGGCCAAATGGTCCGAGCAGCGGCCCTCGCAGCTGTCGGGCGGTCAGCGCCAGCGCATGGCGCTGGCGCGCGCGCTCGCCGTCCAACCCCGGGTGCTGCTGCTCGATGAGCCATTCGGGGCCCTGGACGCGACCGTCCGGGCCGAGCTGCGTGCCTGGCTGCGCCGGCTGCACGACGAGCAGGGGGTGACCACCGTGCTGGTCACCCACGACCAGGAGGAGGCGATGGAGGTCGCCGACCGGATCGCGGTGATGAACGCCGGCAAGGTCGAGCAGGTGGGCCCGCCGCGCGAGATCTACGACCGGCCGGCAAGCGAATTCGTAATGGGCTTCGTCGGGCCGGTCAGCAAGCTCGGCGAGCGGTTGGTGCGCCCGCACGACGTGTCCATCTCGCTGGTCACCGACGGCGACTCGATCGAGGCGATGGTGCAGCGCGTGGTGCACCTCGGCTTTGAGGTTCGCGTCGAGCTTGCGCTCCCGGACGGGTCAAGTGCGCGCGCGCAGCTGACGCGAGCCCAGGCCGAGGAACTCGAGCTTGACTCCGGCGACATCGTCTACGTGCGCCCGCCTGCCGGTGTCCCGATCGAGCCGTCGTTGCGCGGCGGCGTCAGCCATGAACATAGCCCGGCCGATATCGCCAAGGCCGGCGCCGGCGCCGCCGAAGCCTAGCCCCGGTCGGCTGGGCGCGGGGGCTCAGCGCGTGATCCAGGCCTCGGGGTCCTCGGCGAGCCGGTCGATTGCCGCGGGCAGCTTGCCGTTGGCCAGGTCGGCGATCGTGACGCGCTCCACCACCTTGCGCAGGTTCGCGCGCACCGCGATCCATACGCGCGGCAGGGAGGCCGCCGCGCCGCGGTAGGCGGCCTCCTCGGGGGGGCCGCCGCGAACACTCGCCAGCGGACCCTCGACCGCCCGGATCACGTCGGCGACGGTGATCTGCTCAGGTGCCCGGGCCAGCCGGAAGCCGCCCTCGGCGCCGCGATGGCTGCGGACGATGCCGGCGTGGCGCAGCTCGCCGAGAATGTTCTCCAGAAAATTGAGCGGGATCTCCTGGGCGGTCGCGACCCGCTCGGCCTTGACCGGCTTGTCTCCCGGGGCGGCCGCCAGTTCCACAACCGCTCGCACAGCGTAGTCAGCCTTCGCCGAGATCCGCACGTCAACCGAGCCTATGCCGCCGCCGGCGTGAAGCCGTAGGCCTCGGCCAGCTCCGGATCCTTCTGTGTGAGCATCTCGGCGAGCTCGACCATCACCTTGCATTGCTTCCAGGTCGCATCGTCCTGCATCTTGCCGTCGATCATGTGCACGCCCCGTCCGTCGGGGATCGCCTCCAGCACCTTCTTGGCGAACAGCACCTCGTCGGGGTCCGGGCTGAAGACCTTCTTGGCGATCTCGATCTGCACCGGATGCAGCGACCAGGCCCCGACGCAACCGAGCAGGAAGGCGGCCCGGAACTGGGTCTCGCAACCCTCCACGTCGCGGATGTCGCCGTAGGGCCCGTAAAAGGGGAGGATGCCGGCCGAGGTACACGCATCGACCATGCGCGCGATCGAGTAGTGCCACGGATCCTGCTGGGTGGTCGGGCGCGGCGCATCCGGGTCGGACTCGTCGGGATCGTTGATCACCCTGTAGCCGGGGTGGCCCCCGCCCACGCGCGTCGTCTTCATCCGCCGCGACGCCGCCAGATCAGCCGGTCCCAGGCTCATGCCCTGCATGCGCGGGCTGGCGGTCGCGATCTGCTCCAGGTTGACGACGCCGAGCCCGGTCTCCAGAATCGCGTGGACGAGGATCGGACGCTCCAGGCCGGCCTTGGCCTCCAGCTGCGCCAGCAACCGGTCGACATAGTGGATATCCCAGGGGCCCTCGACCTTGGGGATCATCACGACCTCCAGCTTGTGTCCGATCTCGGTCACCAGCGTGGTCAGATCGTCCAACGCCCAGGGGGACTCGAGGCTGTTGACCCGTGTCCACAGTGCTGTTTCGCCCAGGTCGATCTCCTTGCCAATTTTGACCAGCCCCTCCCGCGCCGGAAGCTTGCGATCGACCGACACGGCGTCCTCCAGGTTGCCGAGCAGGATGTCGGACTTGAGCGCGAGGTCAGGCAGCTTGGCGGCCATCTTCTCGTTGCTGGGGTCGAAGAAGTGGATCATCCGCGATGGCTTGAACGGGATCTCCAGGATCGGCGCAGGTGCCCCGATCGCCAGGGGCTTTCCGAAGTCGCGGGGGTTTCGCACAGTCAGGTCTCCTATTCGGTTACATCCGAACGCTAGCGGTCGCGGCCGTCAGGCGGCGCCCCCTCTCGACTTTTCAGCTGCTCCCGGTCAGGTCCCGGCGAGCTGGCGCGCGAGCAGGCCTTCGACGGCGATCCCGTAATCCAGCCGATCGCCCCCCGTCCGGACGCCGAAAGCGAGTGCGGCCAGATCTCGCCCGTTCGACACCGAAACCCCCCTCGTGCACGAGTCGATGGTGGTAAGAGCACAGTTGGATGAGGTTGTCGAGCTTGGTCTCGCCGCCGCGCGCCCAGTGCCGGAAAACTTCGAACCGTGCGGCCGCGGGACCGGGGGAGACGTCTCCGCGGAAACGTGGGACCGGCGGCGGAAAAGTAGACAGGTGGGCCAGGTACCAATCAGGCTTCTTCAGGGCGCCATGCCGCCAGGCGCGGCCGAATGACATGCTCTCAGGCGCTCTCGAAACCACTCAGGAGTCCGAAAATGCCCGAAATTGAAACAGATCAGGCGGCGCGCGAGGCCAGCGGCGCGCATCCGTATGGCCGCTACCTCGAGGAGTTCGAGGTCGGCGCCGTCTACAAGCACTGGCCGGCCAAGACGGTGACGGAGTCCGACGATCACCTGTTCTGCCTGATCACGATGAACCATCACCCCCTGCACCTCAACGACGTCTACGCCAAGCAGTCCCAGCAGGGCCGCAACGTCGTCGTGGGCCCGCTGGTCTACTCGCTAGCGCTGGGGATGAGCGTTTCCGACGTCAGCGGCAAGGCGATCGCCAACCTGGCCACCGAGGAGCTCAAGCACCCAGCGCCCGTCTTTCACGGCGACACGCTTTACTGCGAGTCCGAGGTGCTGGAGGTCAGACCGTCGCAGACGAAGCTCGACCGGGGTACGGTACGCGTTCATACCCGTGTGCTCAATCAGGACGGGGTGTTGGTGGCCGAATTCAGGCGGCTGGTGCTTGTGCCTCGCAAGCAACCGGGTTAGCGCTAACACACCACTTCACGGTCACTGACCGCCCCCTCCGGGTACGCTTCCCCGGGCCACCGACAGCATCAAGGAGCTTCGAACCCGCCATGGCTCACACCGCCCCGAAACATCAGGCAACCACCAAGCACGCTCGGTTACGGGCCTGGGTGGACGAAATCGCGGCCCTCACAGGAGCCGAGGACGTCCACTGGTGCGACGGTTCTGACGAGGAGTACGACCAGTTGGCGCAGACGCTGTTGGACGCCGGCACCTTCGAGAAGCTCTCCGAGGCCAAGCGGCCGGGGTCCTACCTGGCGCTGTCGGATCCGGCCGACGTGGCGCGGGTGGAGGATCGCACGTTCATCTGCTCCGAGCGTGAGTCCGACGCCGGCCCGACCAACAACTGGCGCGAGCCAGCCGAGATGCGCGCGATGCTCACCGACCTGTTCAACGGCTCAATGCGCGGACGGACCATGTACGTGGTCCCGTTCTCGATGGGCCCCCTCGGCTCCCCGATCTCCTACATCGGCGTGCAGCTGACCGATTCGGCTTACGTCGCGGCCTCGATGCGGATCATGACCCGGACGGGTCAGCCGGCGCTTGACGTGCTCGGCGAGGACGGAGACTTCGTCCCGTGCCTGCATTCGGTCGGGATGCCGCTGTCCGACGGCGTCCAGGACGTCCCCTGGCCATGTAACGCCGACAACAAGTACATCGTGCATTACCCGGAAACGCGTGAGATCTGGTCCTTCGGCTCCGGCTACGGCGGCAACGCGCTGCTGGGCAAGAAGTGCTTTGCGCTGCGGATCGCCTCGGTGATGGCCCGCGACGAGGGCTGGATGGCCGAGCACATGCTGATCCTCAAGCTGACCTCGCCCGCCGGCGAGGTCAGGTACATCGCCGGCGCATTCCCGAGCGCCTGCGGCAAGACCAACCTGTCGATGATGATCCCGACGCTGCCCGACTGGAAGGTGGAGACGATCGGGGACGACATCGCGTGGATGAAGTTCGGCGAGGACGGCCAGCTGTATGCCGTCAACCCCGAGGCCGGGTTCTTCGGTGTGGCCCCCGGCACCGGGGCGCGGACCAACCCCAACGCGATCGACATGGTCAGCCGCAACACCGTGTTCACCAACTGCGCCAAGACCGACGACGGCGACATCTGGTGGGAGGGCATGACGGGCGAGCCGCCCGCCCATGCGGTCGACTGGCGCGGAAACGACTGGACGCCGGAGTCAGACACCCCCGCCGCCCATCCCAACGCGCGCTTCACCGTGCCCGCCGCGCAGTGCCCATCGATCGCCCCGGAGTGGGAAGACCCCAAGGGCGTGCCGATCTCGGCGATTATGTTCGGCGGTCGCCGGGCGACGGTGGTGCCGCTCGTGCACGAGGCTCGCGACTGGGAGCATGGGACCTTCCTCGGCTCGATCATGTCCTCGGAGACCACGGCCGCCCAGGCGGGACAGGTCGGCAAGCTCCGCTTCGACCCGATGGCGATGCTGCCGTTCTGCGGCTACCACATGGGCGACTACTTCGGTCAGTGGCTCAAGATCGGACACCGCGAGGGGGCCAAGCTGCCGCGGATCTTCTACGTCAACTGGTTCCGCAAGGACGAGGACGGGAAGTTCATGTGGCCCGGGTTCGGTGAGAACTCGCGCATCCTGGCCTGGATCTTCGGCCGCGTGATCGGCGACGCCGAAGCCGTCGAGACGCCGATCGGGCTGGTCCCGCCGACCGGCGAGGGCGGCATCGACACCAATGGCCTCGACGTAGGCGAGGAGACGATGGCCAAGCTCCTGGAGGTCGATCCCGAGCAGTGGACGGCGCAGCTGCCGCAGATGAAGCAGCACTTCGCCGAGTTCGGCGACAAGCTCCCCGCCGAGCTGCGCGATCAGCTGCTCGCGCTCGAGCAGCGCCTGGACGCCGCAGCCCGGGACCGCGCGTAGGCGCCGCGGCCCGGGACCGCGCGTAGGCGCCGCGGCCCGGGACCGCGCGTAGGCGCCGGGGTCCAGGACCGCGGCTCCGTACCCTGGAGGCGTGGCACTCGCATTCATTCCCTCCGACGCCAGTCTGCTGGTATTGCAGGCCGGCGTCGTGGCGGCGCCGCGGATAGCGCCCGGCACCGAGCGGCTCAAGCGGCTCTCCGGGCGCGGCTGGGCGCTGATCCCGATCGGCTCGATCGTGGGGGTGATCTTTGCGATCCGCTACGTCTCCGATACGGCGACCGGATTGACCTATTTGGCACTCGTGGCGGTACCGTTGCTGGCCGCGGCGGCGCTCGGCTGGGCTGCGCGCGGGGCCAGACCGCTGGCGGCGCTCGCGGCAGTCGGTCTGTTCGTCGCCGCTTGGACGGCGCGGGGCTCCCTGGTGGGGGAGGCGGCGGCGGCCCTGCTGTCTGCGCTCAGCTGCGTCACGCTCGGCGTCCTGCTGGCGGCAGTTACGCCGCCCGCCTGGCTGAAGCTCGGGATCGTGCTGATGGCGGCGGCCGATGTCTGGCTGGTGGTGTCAGATCTGCTCCAGGCCCCCAACGCGACGCTGGTTGCCGCCAGCCCCGGGGGAGGTCTCCCGCAGCTGCAGAGCGAGCTGTTCGGCTCTGTGTCGCTGGGCTACGGCGACCTGTTCGTGGCGGCCCTGCTCGGAGCCGTACTGGCCGGCCAGGTTCGACGCCAGCGCTCCGGGGCGCTGCTGACGCTGGTGCTGGCCGCCGCGTTTGACCTGCTGTTCTTCGTCGTCAACGAGCTGCCGGCCACCGTGCCCGTCGCGCTAGCGCTGCTGATCTCCGAGGCCTGGGGGCGTCGGCCGGTGCTTAGTGCTGGTCGTCTCCGGTCGAAGCCGGCGGACGGGACTCCTCGGCCAGTGAGGTGATCGCCAGGGTGCCGCGGGCGGCCTCCTCGAGCACGTCGGTGGCCTCTTCGGCCGAACGCGCGTAGAGCTCGACGAGCAGATGCACGACGATCCGATCCTCATCGTGCTTGTGGAAGCGCACGTGGGTGAAGAACTCACGGGTGCCGTGGTCGCCGAAGGCGGCGTAGGAGAGCGCGTCGCCCGCCTCGGGACCGGAGCAGGTCTCGACGTCGTCGGCGTCGACGGTCACCGTGCAGGAGGCGACCCAGGGGGTGCCGGCGATCATCCGCTCCCAGCGGTCCTCGATCGGCTCGACCCGCCCGTTGTGAAAGCCCAGATGCGGCTGATCGTGCATGCATTCGAGGCACTGGACGACGGCCTCCTGCATCTCGTCGACGACCTCGCCGCGCTCCCCGCT
>CALAQT010000202.1 GCA_937888775.1 uncultured Actinomycetes bacterium
GTAACAAGGTAGCCGTAGCGGAAGCTGCGGCTGGATCACCTCCTTTCTAGGGAGCACCCTAAGCGGTGCCCCGATCCAGGGCCTGTCGTTCTGACAGACCCGCGCGGCCGCCGGACCCTTGAGGTCCATGCGGTGTCAAAGCGGATCGGGCCTAGCACGTCGACCGAACCTGGCTGGATGGCCCGCGCAGAGCGCCGCCCTTACTACTTGGGGATGGCACTCGGCAACGGCCACAACAACCTCCAGCATGCTGTTGAGTTTTGAGAGACCGGCGTCCGCCGGTCGTCGCGGGACACGTCGAGTAGAGCGTGACCACATGCGCGAGGGCCAGCCGGCGTTATACGCCTCTCCACGGTCCTTGAAAACTGCACAGAAGCCACATCAGCCGCCATCGATAAGCGGCGGCTGAAAACGGGTATCACCGGGCCCCGCAAGACCTTCGGGTCGTGTTGGGCCAGATCACCGTCAAGATAGTAAGGGCGCATGGTGGATGCCTTGGCACCAAGAGTCGATGAAGGGCGTGAACGGCTGCGATAAGCCACGGTTAGGCGCTGAATAGCCTTTGACCCGTGGATCTCCGAATGGGGAAACCCAACGCTGGTAATGCGGCGTTATCCCCGGCTGAACACATAGGCCGGGAGAAGACAAGCGGGGGAAGTGAAACATCTCAGTACCCCGAGGAAAGAAAATCAAAAGAGACTCCCTGAGTAGTGGCGAGCGAAAAGGGATCAGCCCAAACCTGGCAGATGTAAGCGGACACGCGTTGTCTGTCAGGGGTTGTAGGGCGCTTGTTCCGAGCCGTGTCCGGTTCGGCAGGAGTTACAAAACCATGTGGTAGTCGAAGCGCGTGGAACCGCGCACCATAGAGGGCAAACGTCCCGTAGACGAAACTGCATGGTCTCCTGTCAGGCGTTCCTGAGTAAGTCCGCACCCGTGAAACGCGGACTGAACCTGGGGGGACCACCCTCCAAGGCTAAGTACTCCTTGGTGACCGATAGCGGACTAGTACCGTGAGGGAAAGGTGAAAAGTACCCCGGAAGGGGAGTGAAATAGTACCTGAAACCGCGTGCCTACAAGCGGTGGGAGCAGGCTTTGTCCTGTGACCGCGTGCTTTTTGCATAACGAGCCGGCGAGTTACTCGTCTGCGGCAAGGTTAAGCGATGAGCGGAGCCGTAGCGAAAGCGAGTCCTAATAGGGCGACATAGTCGTAGGCGGTATACCCGAAACTGAGCGAGCTACCCATGGGCAGGCTGAAGCGGGGGTAAGACCTCGTGGAGGGCCGAACCGACCTAGGTTGAAAACTGGGCGGATGACCTGTGGGTCGGAGTGAAAGGCTAATCAAGCTCAGTGATATCTGGTTCTCTCCGAAATATATTTAGGTATAGCCTCGGATAAATTCCGTGGCGGCCGTAGAGCACTGTTTGGACTAGGGGCCCTACCAGGTTACCGACTTCAGGCAAACTCCGAAGACCAATTACGTTTACTCCGGGAGTCAGTTGCTGGGGGATAAACTTCAGCGTCGAAAGGGAAACAGCCCAGACCGCCAGCTAAGGTCCCTAAGTACTAGCTAAGTGGGAAACGATGTTCGAGTGCATAGACAACCAGGAGGTTGGCTTAGAGGCAGCCATCCTTGAAAGAGTGCGTAACAGCTCACTGGTCAAGTGTTCGAGCGCGGACAATGTAACGGGGCTCAAGCTAGTCACCGAAGCTGCGGGTGCGTGAGACCTTCGGGTCGATCGCGCGGTAGGAGAGCGTTCCCATGCCAGTAAAGCGGCGGCGTAAGCCAGCCGTGGAGGCATGGGAAGTGAGAATGCCGGCATGAGTAACGAAAGAGGGGTGAGAATCCCCTCCACCGATTGCCCAAGGATTCCTGAGTAAAGTTCGTCTGCTCAGGGTTAGTCGGGACCTAAGGCGAGGCCGAAAGGCGTAGTCGATGGCCAACAGGTTGATATTCCTGTACCACGTCGCTTCCGTTTGACCGATGGGGGGACGAGGAAGGCTAGGGAAACCCAGGCGATGGTAGTCCTGGGGTAAGCATGTAGGGGTGGCCCTTGTCAAATGCGGGGCCGCATAACCTGAGGTGCGATGCCAGCTGGCGTTTAGCCGGCGAGTTCCTGACGCCATACCTCCAAGAAAATCCTCTAGGGAGGAAGCGCGTGCCCGTACCAAAACCGACACAGGTGGGCAAGTAGAGAATACTAAGGTGATCGAGATAACCCTCGTTAAGGAACTCGGCAAAATCGCCCCGTAACTTCGGGATAAGGGGCGCCCCAGTAGGGTGAAGCTCTTCGCGAGTGGAGCCCGAGGGGGCCGCAGTGAATTGGCTGAAGCGACTGTTTACCAAAAACACAGGTCTCTGCTAAGTCGAAAGACGACGTATAGGGGCTGACGCCTGCCCGGTGCCGGAAGGTTACGTGGAGTTGTTAGGACTTCGGTTCGAAGCAGCGAAGCTAAGCCCCGGTAAACGGCGGCCGTAACTATCAGTTGACCGAGGTAGTTGTAAAACTCGGCTATATGCTGGAACATCCGAGTATCCCGCACTACGAGTACCGTCCCAAGTGGGCGATACCGTGAAAATGTGCCGGGTGCGGACAATCAGCAGGAAAGGCCGTGCATAGAGGCCATAGAGGTCTCGCTCGGTAGTTTCTTGTCTGGGTTCGCGCTGGGTGAGGGAAGCTTCATGTTGGTCTGTCGCAAGCGCGGCAGCTCGGCACGACGCTTCCGGATCTCGGCAGCCTTCAACGTCTCGCAGCAGGATCGCGTTCCCCTGGAACTCTTTCGAGAGACCCTTCGGTGTGGGAGCCTGCGACGGGCGGGAAACGGCGGTTGGTATTGGGAGGTCAACAGACTTTCCGATCTGACTGACCGGATCGTGCCGTTCTTGGATCGGTTTCCGATCGTGGGACTGAAGGCAGAGGACTACCGGTTGTGGAGGGGCGCAGTTTCGGCTCCTTGCGTCCGGCGGTCTGAGCGACCGAGATTACGTCAAGGTTCTTGCTCTCCGGAAACGGATGAACCGAGGCGGGAAGAGAAGCCACCGAATGGACGGAATCCTCAGAGACTATACGCCGAGCCCACTGATCTAGAGCGATTGTGGGATGAGATAGTCCGCTCTCATGGGCGACCATGAGAGTCCGTCAGAAATGAGCGGACCGCCCAGGCGAGGTGCCTGGGTAGTAACAGTCAGGAACGGTCCTAAGGTAGCGAAATTCCTTGTCGGGTAAGTTCCGACCTGCACGAATGGCGTAACGACTTCAGCGCTGTCTCAACGAGGGGCTCGGTGAAATTGCAGTCTCGGTGAAGATGCCGAGTACCCGCGGCTAGACGGAAAGACCCCGTGAACCTTTACTACAACCTGGTATTGGAGTTCGGTGCATCTCGCTCAGGATAGGTGGGAGGCTTTGAAGCGCCGGTTGCGGCCGGTGTGGAGCCAACCTTTAGATACCACCCTTGGTGTATTGGATTTCTAACAGCATTCCGTGAATCCGGATGCTGGACAGTTCCAGGCGGGTAGTTTGACTGGGGCGGTCGCCTCCTAAAATGTAACGGAGGCGCACAAAGGTTCCCTCAGCACGGTTGGAAATCGTGCGTAGAGCGCAAAGGTATTAAGGGAGCTTGACTGCGAGACTGACAAGTCGAGCAGGTGCGAAAGCAGGTCTTAGTGATCCGGCGGTAGCAAGTGGAAGTGCCGTCGCTCAACGGATAAAAGGTACTCCGGGGATAACAGGCTTATCGGGCCCAAGAGTCCACATCGACGGCCCGGTTTGGCACCTCGATGTCGGCTCGTCGCATCCTGGGGGTGGAGTCGCTCCCAAGGGTTGGGCTGTTCGCCCATTAAAGCGGTACGCGAGCTGGGTTCAGAACGTCGTGAGACAGTTCGGTCCCTATCTGCCGTGGGCGTTGGAGAGTTGAGAGGATTTGTCCCTAGTACGAGAGGACCGGGATGAACGCACCTCTGGTGTATCTGTTGTCCTGCCAAGGGCATTGCAGGCTAGCTACGTGTGGATCGGATAACCGCTGAAGGCATCTAAGCGGGAAGCCGGCCTCGAGATGAGCTCTCCCATCCCCTAGAGGGAGTAAGACCCCTGGTAGACCACCAGGTTGATAGGCCGGATCTGGAAGGACGGCAACGTCTGAAGGAGACCGGTACTAATGGGTCGAGGGCTTGACGGATTTTTGATACTCGGTGTGGCGCTGTGCAGTTTTGAAGGACCTGGAGGGCGTGGTCTCTCGCCTTTTTCCGGTGGCTTTAGCGAGGGGGAAACACCTCTTCCCATTCCGAACAGAGCAGTTAAGCCCCTCAGCGCCGATGGTACTTGGCCCGCAAGGGCCTGGGAGAGTAGGACGCCGCCGGTTTCTTGATACGACGCTCACGGGCCGCCCTCAGGGCGGCCCGTCGTCGTTGTGTCGCACGCCCTCAGGGTCATTTCCCGGGGTCTTCCCACACGGCGACCACGGTGTGGCGAGGGCTGTGAGGGTGGCTCACCCCGAGCTGAGCGTGACGGCGCCGTTCTGAGGGGGTCCCAATGCGGGTTGTGCGCAAACTCCCACGGATGCCCGTCAGGATCGGCGAACACGCCCGAGTAGCCGCCCCAGAACGTCTCGCCGGGCTCCCGCGTCACCGTGGCGCCGGCGCCGCGCGCCTGCCCGATGATCTCGCGGACCTCCTCGGGAGAGGCCACGTTGTGGGCCAGCATGACCGCGCCGTAGCCCGTGGCGAGTTCGACGCCGCTGTCCTCTGCGAGGTGCTCACGGCCCCACAGCGAGAGCACCATGCCGCCGGATTGGAAGAAGGCCACCTCGGAGTCCGGCGGGGAGGCGCTGCGCCAAACGAGCGCCTCGTGGAACGCGCGCGCTCGGCCGAGGTCGGAGACCCCGAGGGTGAGCACGCTGACGTATTGCTTCATCGTCCGTCTCCTGTCGCTCGCCGATCAGGGTGTCAGATCGTGCTCGAGCCCGCGAGTGCCAGGCGAGCCGGCGGGTGGAGCTCAGGTAGAGGGCGGGCGCATCTCGCCGCGCGCGCCGGCCGTCGCCGAACGACCCGGCGCCGTCTCCCCGCGCCGATGGCGTGGCGCTGGCGCGGGTGGGCCCTCCACGGGGCAGAGACACGGCTGTGGGCTGCGCTCGGGCGATCCCGGGCGCCGTGCCGGCGCACGCCCGCGCAGCGGCGCTCGGTGCGGATGGGGCGCCTGAAGGCGCTCGTTCGGGTCGACCTCCCAGTCGACGTCGTAGTCGTCCTCGAGCACAAGGAACGAGCGGGTCAGGCGCAGGGCACCGAGCGCGCGCTGTGCAAGCGCTGATGTTCGCGATGACGGGAACATGTGTTCGTAAGCTAGGGACCGTGTCGGACGTATCGTGTGCGAACATGCGTACGCATGGTGTGCGTCGCGCGAAAACCGCATTCCCGTGCCGATCCTTGCGCCCGATATTGCAACGTCCCTTGCATTTGGCGCCGGTCGCGCCAGGCCGCCGAGGCGGCCGGGGGGCCGCGTGCAGGTCGATGAGCCGGAGGCTAGAACTTGACTGCTGAGATGGCTGTTACGCTTGCCGAGCGCCATACCAACGGGCCCTTTGGCCGTCGACGGCGCGCCAAACCCATGGAGAAGTTCGTCATCGAAGGCGGCGTTCCACTGTCCGGCACGATGGTTCCCGCCGGCAACAAGAATGGCGCGCTGCCCATCCTGGCCTCGACCGTGCTCACGGAGGACGAGGTGATCGTGCGCAACGTGCCTCGCATTCGCGACGTCGAGGCGATGCTCGAGATCCTGCGCACGATCGGCGTGGACGTCACGTGGCGCGGTCCCAACGAGTTGGCGCTGTGCGCGGCGAACGTGGGCGCTGTCGAGATCGAGCGCGAGCTCGCCGAGCTGATCCGCGCCTCCTTCCTGCTCGCCGGGCCGCTGCTCGCGCGCTTCCACCGCGCCGTCATGCCGCCTCCGGGCGGCGACGTGATCGGCCGCCGGCGCCTGGACCCCCACCTCGATGCGTTCCGCGCGATGGGCGCGCGCGCCGACTGCGGCCGCGAGATCGTGCTCAGCGCCCCCAACGGCCTGCGCCCCACGGACGTGTTCATGGACGAGCCCTCCGTGATGGCCACCGAGAACGCGCTGATGGCCGCCGCGCTGACGCCGGGGACGACCGTGATCGGCAACGCCGCGTGCGAGCCGCACGTGCAGGACCTCGCGCGCATGCTCGTGAAGATGGGCGCGGACATCCAGGGCATCGGCTCCAACCTCGTCACCGTTCACGGCGCCGAGCGGCTGCACGGCTGCGAGCACGACGTCGCCCCCGACCACATCGAGATCGGGAGCTTCATGGCCCTCGCGGGCGTCACGGGCGGCGAACTGCGCATCAAGGACACCGTTCCAGCCGACCTGCGCATGATCCGCCTGGTCTTCGAACGGGTGGGGCTGCGCTCGGAACTGCAGGGCAACGACGTCGTCGTGCCCGGCGGGCAGAAGCTCGTCGTTCGGGCCGACGTGGGGGAGTACAAGAGCAAGATCCAGGATGGACCCTGGCCCGCCTTCCCGGCCGATCTCACGTCGATCGCCGTCGCGCTCGCCACCCAGGCCGAGGGCTCGATCCTCGTGCACGAGTGGATGTTCGAGAACCGGCTGATCTTCACCGACAAGCTCATCCTGATGGGCGCCGACATCGTCATGTGCGACCCCCACCGCGCGATCATCACCGGGCCGCGCCGCCTGCGCGGCGAGCGCGTGGAGTCTCCGGACATCCGCGCCGGGATGGCGATGCTGGTGGCAGCGCTGTGCGCCGAGGGCCGCAGCGAGATCGGCAACATCCGCCAGATCGACCGGGGCTATGAGCGCATCGACGAGCGCCTGCGCGACCTCGGCGCCCGCATCGAGCGCGTGGCCACAGAGCCCGTCCCCGCGTAACCTCGGGTCGCGATGATCCATCCCATTCCCAGCGGCACGCGCGACGTGCTCCCCGACGAGACGCGCGAGGTGCGCGCGATAACCGACACGCTGCGCGGCGTCTTCGAGCGCCACGAATACGGCGAGATCTATACGCCTGCGCTCGAGTATGAGTCCGTGCTCGCGCGCGCGGACATGGCCGAAGCCCGCCCCGCCTACCGCGTCTTCGACGAGACAGGCGCTGTGCTCGTGCTGCGCTCGGACATGACCGTGCCGATCGCCCGCGTCGTCGCCACGCGCTATGCGGCGAGCGAGCCGCCGCTGCGCTTCTGCTACTTCGCCCACTGCTACCGCGGGGTGCGCCCGCAGCGCGGGCAGCCCCGCGAGCTGCTCCAGGCCGGCATCGAGCTGATCGGCTCGCCCGCTCCGCAGGGCACCGCCGAGGCGCTCACCGTGCTCTGCCACTCACTCGACGCCACGGGTCTGAAGGACTACCGGATCGGGCTCGGCGACGCGTCGCTGTTCCCGGCCCTGATGGCCAGCCTGGAGTTGCCCGATGAGGTCCGACCCGGCCTGCTCGAGGCGCTCGTGAAGCGCGACTTCGTAGGGCTCGAACACATGCTCGGGGAGTCCGGGCTCTCCGGCGAGGCCACGAGGATGCTGCTCGAGATCCCCCAGCGCCGCGGCGGCCCCGAGGTGCTCGACGACCTGCCCGCGCCCGCCCAGGAGGCCGTCACGGGCCTGCGGCGCGTGCACGAGCTGCTCGCGCCGCCCGTCGCCGAGCGTGTGATCTTCGATCTCGGCCTCGTGCGCAACATCGGCTACTACACCGGCGCCGTCTTCGAGGTCTACGACCCCGCGCTCGGGGCCCCGCTCGGCGGCGGCGGGCGCTACGACGACCTGCTCGGCCGATTCGGGCGCAGGCTGCCCGCGGTCGGCTTCGCCCTCGGAGTGGACCGCCTGCACATCGCGCTGGCGGGCGAGGAGCGCGGGACCGGCGCCCTGATCGCGGGCCCCGACGGCCCCCTCGCGGCGCCCACCGCCCCGACGGCCTCCGCCACCGCACCGGGCGCCGAGCCCGCGCCATGAGCCCCACCAACGGCCTCATCATCGCCGTGCCGCGGGGTGCCCTGTTCGCAGGCACCGTGGACCTGCTCGCGGGCCTCGGGCTCCAGACCGAGGAGCTGCGCTCCAACGACCGCAAGCTGCTGTTCGAGGACATCGGCGTGATCACGATGCGCCCCACCGACGTCCCCACATACGTCGAGGCCGGCGCCGCCGACCTGGGCGTCACGGGCAAGGACGTGCTGCTCGAGCAGGCCGCCGAGCACCCCGGCGAAGGTGGGCGCGAGGTCTATGAGCTGATGGACCTCGGCTACGGCCGCTGCACGATGGTGCTCGCCAGCAAGGCCGGCCCGGATCCCGCCCTGGAGGCGCTGCGCCGCCTGGGTGTGATGCGGGTCGCCACCAAGTACCCGCGCATCGCGCGGCGGCACCTCGAAGAGACCGGCCGCCAAGCGGAGATCGTCGAGGTCAAAGGCTCCGTGGAGCTCGCTCCGCTGACGGGCATGGTCGAGGCGATCGTCGACCTCACCGCCACCGGCACCACGCTGCGCGAGAACAACCTGATCGTGCGCGAGGAGATCGTGGAGTGCACCGCCCGGCTGATCGCCAACCCCGTCGCGCACAAGCTCAAGGCGGCGCGCATGGACGATCTCATGGAGCGACTGCGCGGACTGCCCGGCGCCGGCGGCGCCTGAGCCATGCGCCTTCAGCGGCTCGAGCTCGGCGAGGTGGAGTGGCTCGGCGCCAGCGCCGCCGCCGAGCGGCTGCGCGCGCTCGTCCCGGGAGCAGCCGCCGTCCAGGAGCAGGTGCGCGAGATCGTCGAGGGGGTGCGCACCGGCGGCGATGCCGCCGTCGCCCGCTACACGAGCAGGTTCGACAGCGCCGGCGCCGAGCCCGGGCCGCTGCTGGTGACCCCCGAGGAGCTCGACGCCGCGATCGTGGCGATGCCGCGCGAGCTCATCGCAGGCCTGCAGGTCAGCATCGCCAACGTCGCGCTCGTCGCCGAGGCCGGCGTGGGCCACGACGTCGCCGTGGACCTCCCGCAGGGGCAGCGCATCGTCCTGCGCGAGGTGCCCGTGGCCTCCGCAGCGGTGTACGTGCCGGGCGGGCGCGCTCCCTATCCGAGCACCGTCGTCATGGGCGTCGTGACCGCGCGCGCCGCCGGCGTGGTCGACGTGGTCGTGTGCTCGCCGCCCGGCCCGGACGGCCAGATCGACCCCGTGATCCTCGGGACGTGCAGGCTGTGCGGCGTCGAGCGCGTCTACCGCATGGGCGGCGCGCATGCGATCGCGGCGCTCGCGCTCGGCACCGAGACGGTGGGCCGCGTGGATGTCATCGTGGGGCCCGGCAACCTCTACGTGCAGGAGGCCAAGCACCAGCTCTCCGCCACCGTCGGCATCGACGGCTTCGCCGGCCCCAGCGACCTGCTGATCGCGCTCGGCGCGGACTCCGGCGCGCGGGAGCTGAGGCTCGCGGCGCTCGACATGCTCGCGCAGGCCGAGCACGGCGAGGGCAGTCTCGTCGTGGCCGCCTCCTCCTCCGGGGCTGTCTGCGACGGCCTGGCCGGGGCGCTCGACGAGCTCATCGTCGAGCGCCCCACCGTCGGCGAGGCCGCCTTCGCGATCGCCCACGTCGCCTCAGCGCGCGAGGCGCTCGCGCTGGCCAACGCCTTCGCACCCGAGCACCTCCAGCTGATCGGAGCCGACGTCGAGGCGCTCGCGCCGATGGTGCGCTCGGCCGGGTGCCTGTTCCTCGGCATCGAGAGCGCCACCGCCTTCGGCGACTATGTCGCCGGCTCCAACCACGTGCTGCCCACCGCCGGAGCCGCGCGCTTCGCCTCCACGCTCTCACCGCGGCACTTTCGCCGGCGCATGTCCGAGGTCCGCATCGGCGCGGCCGCCGATCGCCTCGCCGCCGCCGGCGCCCCGATCGCCCGCGCCGAGGGCTTCGAGGTGCACGCCGAGTCGATGGAGGCCCGCATCGTGGAGAATCCCGAGACATGACACGCACCGCCACCATCGAGCGCGCCACCGGGGAGACCGACGTGCGGCTCACGCTCACGCTCGAAGGCAGCGGGGCAGGTAGCCGCCAGACGGGCGTGGGCTTCCTCGACCACATGCTCGACCTGCTCGCGCGCCACGGGCGCATGGACCTCGAGGTCGCAGTCAGCGGCGACCTGGAGACGGGTGCCCACCACACCGCCGAGGACACCGCGATCGTGCTCGGCCAGGCGCTCGACACGGCGCTCGGCGATCGCGCCCGCATCGTGCGCTACGGCGCCGCGGTCGTGCCCATGGACGAGGCGCGCGCCAGCTGCGCGATCGACATCTCCGGACGCCCCTTCACGCTGTTCGAGGCCGAGCTGCCGCCCGGATCCACCGGCGGCTTCGAGCACGAGCTGACCGAGGAGTTCTTCCGGGCGCTCGCCAACGCGGCCAAGCTGACGCTGCACCTGCGCGTGGAAGCCGGCAGCAACGCCCATCACATGATCGAGGCAGCCTTCAAGGCCTTCGCCCGCGCGCTGCGCGAGGCGGTGTCGATCGACCCCACCGAGACCGGGATCCCGAGCACGAAGGGCACGCTGACATCGTGAGCCCCCTGATCGAAGAGCCCGTGGACATCGCGATCGTCGACTACGGCATGGGCAACCGCCGCTCGGTCGAGAAGGCTCTCGAGCACATCGGCGTGCGCGCCGACATCAGCGGCCGGCCCGAGCGCCTGCGCGCGGCCACCGGGCTGATCCTGCCCGGTGTGGGCGCGTTTCCCAGGGCGATGGCGAACCTGCGCGAGCTGGGCCTCGACGAGCTGCTGCGCGAGCGCGTCGCCGGCGGCGCCCCCGTGCTCGGGATCTGCCTGGGCATGCAGCTCGCCTTCGACTCCTCCACCGAGCTCGGTGGCGCCGAGGGCCTGGGCATCGTCCCCGGCGAGGTCCGCGCGCTCACCGCGGGATCGCTGAAGCTGCCCCACATCGGCTGGAACGAGGTGCGCTTCCAGCGGCCGCGCTCGCGCCTGGTCGAGGACCTGCCCGAACGCTGCGCCTTCTACCACGTGCACTCCTTCGCGCCCGTGCCCGCGCTGCAGGAGGACGTGCTCGGAACCGCCGAGTACGGCGCGCCGTTCGTGACAGCCGTCGAGCACGGCTCCTTCTACGGCGTGCAGTTCCACCCCGAGAAGTCCTCCGCCGCGGGCCTGCGCCTGCTCGCGAACTTCGCCCGCATCTGCCTCGCCGCCCGCGCACCGGTCGCCCGGTGAAGCTCTACCCCGCGATCGACATCCTCGGCGGCAACGCCGTGCGCCTGGTCAAGGGCGACTTCGACGCCAAGACGGTCTACGAGGAGGACCCGCTCGCGGCCGCCCGCGGCTGGACCCGGGCGGGCGCGCAGCGGCTGCACGTCGTCGACCTCGACGGCGCCAGGGGCGGCGCGCCGGTCAATCTCGAGCACCTGCGGCGCATCGCCCACGAGCTCGGCGTGCCCGTGCAGTTCGGCGGCGGCCTGCGCTCCGCCAGGGCCGTCGCCGACGCGCTGGCCGCAGGCGCCCAGCGCGTGATCCTCGGCACCGCCGCCTTCACCGACCCCGACCTGCTGCTGCGCGTCCTCGACGCGCACGGCCCCTCGCGGGTGCTCGTCTCCGTGGACGTGCGCGGCGGGCACGTGTCCACGGCGGGGTGGACGCAGACCACCGAGCTGAGCACCTCAGCGGTGCTCGAGCGCCTGCACGCCAGCGGCGTGCGCAACCTCGTCTACACGAACGTCGACCGCGACGGGATGCTCGAGGGGCCCGACCTCCAGGAGGTCGCCGAGATCGCCGCCGCCGTGCAGGGAACGGTGCTCTACTCCGGCGGCATCGGCGCGCTCGCGGACCTCGAGGGGCTAGCGGGCCTCGAGCAGCCGAGCCTCCACGGCGTGATCGTCGGCAAGGCGCTCTACGAGGGCCGCTTCACAGTCGCCGAGGCCCGCACCGCGCTCGGCGACTGACTCCCGCCGCGCGCTCGCGCGAGCTGTCCGCGGGCGGCGGGGCGTTGGGCCGGCCGGTACGGTGGACGGGTGCACTACAAGCGCGTGATCCCCTGTCTCGACGTCGATGCCGGCCGTGTGGTCAAGGGCGTCGAATTCGTCGACATCCGCGACGCGGGCGACCCCGTGGAGCTCGCCGCGCACTACGACCGCGAGGGCGCCGATGAGCTCGTCTTCCTGGACATCACCGCCACGCACGAGAAGCGCGAGACGATCGCGCGGCTCGCGCGCAGCACCGCCGACGAGGTGTTCGTCCCGTTCACCATCGGCGGCGGCATCCGCTCCGTCAGCGACGCGCAGGCCGTGCTCGACGCGGGCGCGGACAAGGTATCGGTGAACTCCGCCGCGCTCGCGCGCCCGCAGCTCCTCGACGAGCTCGCGGAGGTCTTCGGCGCCCAGTGCGTCGTGCTCGCGATCGACGCCAAGGCCTCCGCGCCCGCCGGCGAGGGCGCACCGGCGCCCCGCGCCTGGGAGGCCTATCTCGCCGGCGGGCGCACCGCCACCGGACGCGACGTCGTGGACTGGGCGCGCGAGGGGGTGGAGCGCGGGGCGGGGGAGATCCTGCTCACGAGCATGGACCGCGACGGCACGAGCGACGGCTATGACCTGCCCCTCACCAGCGCCGTCAGCGGCGCGGTCAGCGTTCCCGTGATCGCCTCCGGCGGGGCCGGCGAGCTCGAGCACCTCACCCAGGCGCTGCGAGCGGGCGCCGACGCGGTCCTGTGCGCCTCGATATTCCACTACGGGCGCTTCAGCGTCGCCGAGGCCAAGGCTCACCTCGCCGCCGCGGGGATCCCGGTGCGCGAGGTCCCCTAGCCATGGTCGCCGACGCTCGCCGCCCCGCGCCCCCCGAGCACGCAGCCGGGGGCGCCGAGGTGCTCGCATCGCTCGCCGCGCTCCCCGGTGGCGCCGAGCTGCTGGAGCTCGGGCGCTCGCGCGGGGACATCGCGCTCGTCGGCGGCGCCGTGCGCGACCTGCTGCTGGGGCGCTCCCCGCGAGAGCTCGACGTGGTCGTCGGCGAGCCGCCCGCCGCGCTCGCCGAGGAGCTCGCGGGACGCCTGCGGGCCTCCGCGCCGGACGCGCCCGGGACGCCGAGCGAGACGCTGCACGAGCGCTTCGGCACTGCCGTCGTGGAGCTGGGCGCCGTCCGCGTGGACATCGCGATGCGCCGCGCCGAGAGCTACCCGGCGCCCGGCGCCCTGCCCGAGGTGCGTCCAGGCACCGTCGCGGAGGACCTGCTGCGCAGGGACTTCACCGTCAATGCGATCGCGCTGCCGCTCAGCGGCCCCGGTCGCGGCGAGCTGCAGGGCGCCGAGAACGCCCTGGAGGATCTGCGCGCGGGCCGCCTGCGGGTCCTGCACGAGCGCAGCTTCCTCGACGATCCAACCCGCCTGCTGCGCCTCGCGCGCTACCACGCGCGGCTCGGCTTCGCCGTCGAGGCGCACACCGCCGAGCTCGCCGCCGCCGCTATTGCCGGGGGCGCAGCGGCGAGCGTGTCGCGCGCGCGCCTCGGCACGGAGCTGCGCCTGACGCTCGCCGAGAGATCGGAAGAGCACACGTCTGAACTCCAGTCACGCCAATATCTC
>CALAQT010000203.1 GCA_937888775.1 uncultured Actinomycetes bacterium
GGCATCCGCTTGAACAGCCCGAAGTCGAAGAACGCCATCCGGCCGTCGTCGAGCAGCATCGAGTTGCCGGGGTGGGGATCTCCGGAGAACTGACCGTGTCGGTACAGGCAGCCGAAGTAGAACCGGAACAGCATCTCGCCGATCCGGTCGCGGTCGTCCTGGGGATAGCGCTTGAGCTTCTCAAAGCCGGTACCGCTCACGAACTCGCTGACCATCACTCGCTCACGGGAGAGCGAGGTGACGACCTCAGGGATGACGATGAACGGATGACCACGGAAGATCCGTGACAGCGCGCGCTGGTTCTGGGCCTCGAGTTCGTAGTCGAGCTCCTCCTGGATCCTTGAGCGAATCTCGGCGCCGATCGCCTTGGGATCCATCCCCGGCGCGATCCGCTTGGCCAGGCGCAGGATCAGCCCCAGGTTCTGCATATCCGCGCGCACCGCGGCAGCGACCCCCGGGTACTGCACCTTGACCGCGACCGGTCGTCCGCCCGGCAGCGTGGCCCGGTAGACCTGGCCGATCGAGGCGGCGGCGATCGGCGTCTGGTCAAAGTCCTCGAACACCTCGGCGAGCGGGTCGTCGAGTTCCTCCTCGATCACCTTGCGCATGTCCTTGAAGGTCACGGTCGGCGCCGCGTCGCGCAGCTCGGCCAGCTTGAGCTGGAACTCCTCCCGGTACTCCTCGGGCACCAGGCCGACGTCGAGGAACGACATCACCTGGCCGATCTTCATCGCGGCACCCTTCATCGAGCCCAGCGCGGTGACGATCTGCTCGGCCGCCTCGACATGACGACGTTCGAGCGCCGCCGAGCGCCCGTCCTTTGACCGTGTCACGTTCGCCGCCCGTGTACCAGCCTGGCGGATCGCCTGTCCCGCAGCCAATCCCCCGATCTTGGCCGTTCGCCCCACGCGGGAGGTGGGGATCTTCTCGTTCGCCACTGCTAGCCGATTCTACGCTGCGGTTCGCTGCACCTGAGAGCCCGGGACGATGTCGTCCGAGCCATCGGGCCAGCGCACCCAGGCCTTATGGCCCCCGTCGTAGTCGGCGCCGAGCAGGATCAGCGTCGCCGGCTCCCCGAACGCGGTGCAGGGCTCGTCACCCTGAGGATCCAGCCCGCGCCAGATCCGCACGAACGCGTTGCGCTCGAGCTCGTCGCCGACCGTGGTCGGATCGGTGTGCCCGGGATGGATCCGTGTCTGCGGCGCCAGGGTCAGCAGCGTCTCCATGATCGAGGCCTTCAGATCGGCGTAGCTGGTGGAGCCGGGGGCGCGCACCCCCCCGACGGAGCCCTTGAACAGCGTGTCGCCGGTGAACACGTCGCTGCCGTCGATCAGCAGCGAAAGCATCCCGGCGGTGTGGCCGGGGGTGTGCAGCGGTTCGATCGTGAGCGCGCCGGACTCGATCTTCTGCCCCGGTTCCATCGTGCCGGTGGCGCCGCTGACGAGCTCCCGCTCAAGCGGATGGATCAGCACCGGCGTTCCCGGGTAGCGCTCCAGGACCGCGTCGAGCTCGGCCACGTGATCGTGGTGGTGGTGGGTCAGCAGCACGTGGGTCAGCGTGAACTGCCCCCGGTGCAGGAACTCCAGCAGCGGCGCGACCGGTCCCCCGGCGTCGATCATCACGGCGTGGCCGCCGAGCTCGTCGGCGACGACGTAGGTGTTGGACAGCCACTGGTCGCTCATCGACCGTTCGACGATCATGTTCCAGAGCGTATCGGGGTAGGCTTGCTGCAGACATGAGCCTGATCCACACCTGCTATCGGATTCTTGAGATCGACCGCTCGGTGAAGTTCTACGAGGCGCTCGGATTCGAGGAGAAGGGCCGACACCCGATCCGTGACGAGGCGATCAACGTCTTCATGGGCCTGCCTGAGGACGGTTCCAATCCCCGCTTGGAGCTGACCTACAACATCGGCCACGACCAGCCCTACGAGATTGGCACCGGCTACGGGCACGTCGCGATCACCACGCCCGATCTCGACCAGGCCCTGCAGCGGCTGGCCGGGCAGGGGATCGAACCCGAGAAGCCGCCCTATACGGTCCGCGACGGTGGCTCGCGGCTGTGCTTCGTCCGCGATCCGGACGGCTACCGGATCGAACTGATCGAGCGCGACTGAGCTGGGGCCGGGTACGTCATGGTCGACAGCGCGACGATGGGCAAACTGCTTCAGCGCTTCGCCCAGGGCGTCGCGGCCCACGATCGTGAGAACCCAGAGCACCACACCTGGGGGATCGGGATGGCCCACTTCGATATCGAGCGGCTCGGATTCGACGAGGGTGAGGAGATTCTGCCCGGAATCGTGCTGCAGTCAGACGGCGGCGAGACCGGCAACTTCAGGATCCTGTGCGACGGCGACCACGGCACGGGCGTGGAAGAGGAAGAGGAAGAAGTCCTCGACGCGGTGGCCTCAGACGAGATCGCGGTGCCCGTCCACTCCCCGGGCGCACCGCCTCCGGTCCGACCGCCGCTGTAGCGGCTAGCCAGACCCCGTGCCGGAATGCCGGCCCGCGCGTGCGCCCGGCGAGTTAGCTAGGTAAGACCCGGTGCCGGAATGCCGGCCCGCGCCGCCACCCGCTCCGCCAGCCACTGCACGGTCGGGCAGCGCAGCCCATTGCGCGCGCCCGCGCGCAGGACCGCGCCGGCGATCGCGTCGAGCTCGGGCTCGCGTCCGGAGGCGATGTCGCGCTGCATCGAGGAGCCCAGCTCCGCGTGAGCCTGCTCGAGCTCCGCCAGTGTGTCGCCGGCCCGCAGCCGGGCTCCGTCGGCATTGGCGACGGCGACCGTCTCGGCAATCGCGCCGTCGAGCGCCGAGCGCCAGCGCGGGTCGCTGCGGACAAAGCCGATCGGGCGATCGCTGGCGCTGGTGGTCAGCGCGAGCGCATTCAACCGCGCGAGCTTTGACCACAGCACCTGGCGCTCGTTGGTGCCGATCCGGACCTGGATCCCAGTCCTCTCCAACGTCGAGCCCAGCGCGGCGAGGCGAGCGCCGAGCGCCGGTTCATCGGCGGCCAGGTCGATCTGCGCTGCCGGGCTCGTCTGCACGATCTCGCCCGGGCTGGGCCGGTCCGATTCGATCCGGATCACGCCGACGGCGACCGACGACTGACCGAAGCGCGACCGCAGCAGCTCCATGTGCTCCAGTCCGTTCAGGAGCGGCACGACCAGCCCCGGAGCCGACTGCACCCGTCCGAGCGCGGCCGCCAGCCCCGTCGCCTTGGTCGCGACGATCAAACTGTCGACATCCTCGGTCAGCAGCGGCTCACAACGCGCCCGGGCCGTGAACGAGCCGAGCGCCGCGCTGTGGACCGAGAACCCGCGGGCGGCAATCAAGGCTGCCGTCTGATCGCGGGCGATCACGATCACATCGGCTCCGGAGCGTGCCAGCGCCGCAGCGACAAACCCGCCGACTCCTCCCGGGCCGAGAACGGCGATCGTGGACACGGCGCAAATCTGCCAGAAGCAGGTTGGCTCAGCCTACGCGGCCCGTGCGGCGCAGCTGTGCCCAGGCCGCGCGCGCTTGCCTGAGCGCCTTGACCACCTGCGCCCGGGCATCCTCGGCGGCCCGCGCGGCGTCGAGCAGCTGTTGCCGGGAGCGGCGGCCGTGGGTGAGCAGGTTGAAGGACCACAGTCCGGTCTCCAGCAGCCGGGCGGCACGGTCGAGGTCGGCCACCACCGCCTCACGCAGCTCGGGGCCGCGCAGGCCGGCCTCGATGTGGTGTACGCGTGATTGAAACGCCACTCTCGCCAGGCCGGCCAGCGCGTGGCCGGCGACCATCGGCTCAGGGTCACGCGGGTCCACCTCCGCGCCGGCGGCCAGTTCCTCGCGCGCCACCTGCGCCAAACGATCGTGGATCTCCAGCCAGGCGGCGCGCAACGAGGGATTGGAGTCGACCATGTCGGCGAAGGCCGGGGTGAACGCGATCAACTCGTCAGGCGCCTGGTCGAAGCGCCCCATGTCGGCCTTGATCGCCCGCACCACCGCTTCGGTCAGTGACTCGTCCCGGCGCCGCTCGCGCAGCGCCCGGGCCAGCTCCTCGATCGCTTCGTCGGCCGTGTCGAGGACGAGCGACTCCTTGGTCGGGAAGTAGTTGTAGATCGTCTTCTCCGACACGCCGACCCGGTCGGCGACCTCCGATACGCGCACGTTGTCAAAGCCCCGCGCCGCGAACATCACCGTCGCGGCATCCGAGATCAGCTGGCGGGTGATTCGCCGTTTGCGCTCGCGCAGCCCCTCATCGGGATCTCGGCTGCGATGCCAGGCGTTCTGCGCGCAGCGAGCCTGGCGCATCAACTCGGCCATGCGCTCCCCTGCCTCCTCGGAGATCAGGCGGTCCAGTACGTCGTCGCCGAGGCCCTCGGCTTCGACGCGATTTTGAGGGTTCATGCGCTCAGTGTTGTGGTCGCCGGCAGTCTTAGCAGAAGGATACCGGAAAGATTCACTTGCAGAATTCTTACAGGAAGTGTATTTTTACCCTTTATGACAGATCGAGCGATTCAAACCGAGGGACTGACGAAGCGTTTCGGCGAGTTCGTGGCCGTCCAGGACCTCAACCTCTAGTAGGTCGAGATCGGCAGCGTCATGGCGCTGCTGGGCCCCAACGGAGCCGGCAAGACGACCACCGTGCGGATGCTGGCGACCCTGCTGGCGCCCGATGCCGGCCGGGCCAGCGTCGGCGGACACGACGTCGTGGCCGAGGCCGCGCGGGTGCGCGAGTTGATCTCGCTGACGGGCCAGTTCGCGGCGCTTGACAAGAACCTGACCGCGCGGGAGAACCTGGTGCTGATGGCCCAGCTGCGCGGCCGACGCCGCCGCGACGCCCATCGGGTCGCCGACGAGCTGATCGAGCGCTTCGACGTGGTCGCGATTGGAGGCCGGCTGGTCAAGAACCTGTCCGGCGGCGAGCGGCGTCGCGTCGACCTGGCCGCCGGTCTGATCGACCGTCCCCACGTGCTGGTGCTCGATGAGCCGACGGCCGGGCTTGACCCCCGCAGCCGCCAGGTCGTCTGGTCGACGATTCGTGAGCTCGTCGCCGACGGCGTGACGCTGTTGCTGACCACGCAGTATCTGCAGGAGGCCGACGGGCTGGCCGACCGGGTAGTGCTGATCGACCGCGGTCGTGAGGTGGCGGCCGGGAGCCCGACGCAGCTCAAGGCGCAGGTCGGTCAGCAGCGGGTTGACGTGATCGCCGCCGATGCCGCCGGCTTTGAGCGGCTCGTCGCCCTGTTGGGCGAACGCTTTGCGATCACCCCCGCGAACGAGCAGCGCACGGTTTCGGTCGCCGCGCCGGAGGAGGCGGCCGATCTGGCACGGGTCGCGGCGGCGGTCGATCAGGCCCAGATCGAGGTCGACGAGATCGCTCTGCGACGCCCAACGCTCGACGACGCCTTCCTGGCGCTGACCGGGCACGCCAGTCACTCGCAATCCACGCCGGCCGAGGAGGTAGCCGCGTGAGCTCGATCGCGTCCACCCAGGTTCGTCCCGCATACCGATCGCGCTCCGGCGGCCCCGCGCGCTTCGTACGCGACACGCTGCTGCTGACCGCCCGCAGCCTGCGGGCGATCCCTCGCGTCCCCGAGCGGCTGCTCGACGTCGGAGCCGGCACGGCCACCTCCAGCGACATGTCCGAAGGGGTGATCGATCGCTTTCGCTCGATGCCGATCGGCCGCCTGTCGATCATCAGCGGCCAGGTGATGGGTCAGTTCTGTGAGCAGGTGCTTGGGATGGTGCTGACGGTCGCCTTTGGCCTGCTGCTGGGCTGGAGCCCGCACGTAACGGCGGTCCACGCACTCGAGCTTGTGGCCCTGATGGCGTTCGGGATGGTGGCCTTCACCTGGGCCGGAGTGCTGTTCGGAATGCTGGTCCGCTCGCCCGACGCCGTGCAGGGGATGGGCTTCATCGTGATCCTGCCGCTGACCTTCATGGCGGGGACGTTCGTGCCGATTGCCGGGATGGACGCCGTCCCCCGGGCAATCGCGCAGTGGGATCCGATCTCGGCGCTCGTCGCCGCCGTGCGGAGCTTGACGCAGGGAGTCCACACCGGCGGGTCCTGGCAGCTCGATCACCCCGAGCTGGCAATGGCGCTATGGTGCCTCCTGATCCTGGCGGTCTGCGTACCGCTGGCGTTGCGGCGCTTCAACCGCACGCTGGCCGGATGAGCCGCTGGCGTCCTACCCGCACGCCGGCTGGATGAGCCGCTGGCGTTTGCGAACCGGCGGTCCGGCTAGGCTCGCGACGGAGATAGTGGCGGAATAATCCAATCGTGGCCACCGAACCTCAGTCCATCGAATCGTCGGCGCTCATTCATCAGCGCGCCCGTCAGGGCACCTACTCGATCGTCGCACGCGACCCGGCGAGCGGCGAGCTGGGCGTCGCCGTGCAGTCGCACTGGTTCTCGGTCGGGCCGATCGTCCCCTGGGCGCAGGCCGGCGTCGGCGCCGTGGCCACCCAGGCCAATGTCGAGCTCGCCTACGGTCCGCGGGCGCTGGATCTGATGCGCGACGGCCTGGACGCCCGCCAGGCGCTCGCGCAGCTGGTGGCTCAGGACGAGGGCGCGGCCACCCGCCAGGTGGCGGTGGTCGACGTGCACGGCAACGCCGCCGTGCACACGGGCGAGAGCTGCATCCCCGTCGCGGGCCACCTCACCGGGGACGGCGTCTCCTGCCAGGCCAACGTGATGTCCAACGAGCTGGTGGTTCCGGCGATGCTCGAGGGGTTCCGCTCGGCGCCAGGCTTGCTGGCCAGCCGGCTGCTGGCCGCGCTGGACGCCGCCGAGCTGGCGGGCGGTGATGTGCGCGGACGCCAGTCGGCGGCGATCCTCGTCGTCCCGGCGGCCGGCGATCCGTGGGAGACCGTGGTGGCGCTGCGCGTGGAGGACCATCCCGACCCGCTGGAGGAGCTGCGACGGCTGGCGCGCCTGAACGAGGCGTATATGGCCGCCGGCGAAGGCGATCAGCGGGTCAGCGAGGGCGACCACGACGCGGCCGCGCGCCTGTACCAGCGGGCCAGCGCATTGGCGCCTGAGAGCGATGAGCTGCGCTTCTGGGGTGGACTGGGCGCCGCCCAGACGGGCGACCTGGAGGGCGGCCTGGCCCAGGTGCGCGCCGCGATCGAGATCAATCCCGGCTGGCGGCTGCTGCTGAGCCGGCTGCCGGCCGAGGTCGCGCCGGCAGCGCGCTCCGTGCTGGAACGACTCGACGCGCAGGATTGACTTGGTGTCGTGGATCGAAAATCCGTCAGGCGATTTATGAAAACGGCACTCGGTTCCGCGGGATATCCCGAACCTGGCCGAAAAAGCGCATTCGTAGTTCGCTTTTTCGGCCAGGTTCGCCGAAGGAGCCCCGGCTAGGTGCGGGGAACGGGGCGGGCGGGTGTAAATGGCAGCCGACCGTGACCGTGGCCCGTCTGTCGGTTGCGCGCAGGGATCGAGGTCCGCTCCGGACCTGGCTAGCGTCCGCGAGCAGGGGTTTTCCGATCGGCTCTCCGCGCGACCCCTGTCAGACCGGGTCGATCAGCACACCGGGATTGAGCGCCCCGGTGGGGTCGACGGTGGCCTTGGCCGCCGCCAGCGCCGCGGCGAAAGGCTCCGGCCGCTGACGGTCATACCAGCGACGATGATCGCGCCCGACGGCGTGATGATGGGTGATCGTGCCCCCGCCGGCGAGGATCGCGTCGGCCGCGGCGCGCTTGATCTGCGCCCACTGCGCCAGCTCCTCGCCGCGCCGGACCGGGGCCAGGACGGTGTAGTAAGGCGCCGTGCCGTCCGGGTAGACGTGCGTGAGCCGGCAGGTGACGATCCCTCCGCCGCAGGCATCCCGCACCGCGGCGCGCGTGGCCTCTAGCACCGAGGCGTTGAAGCGCTCGAACCGATCCCAGGTGATGGCGGTCTCAAACGTCTCTGACAGCACCCCCATCGCCACGAATGTGTCCCGCAGGTAGGGGGCACGCACGAATGCCGCACGCCAGCTGCCGACCGCGCCACCCGCGGTCTCAGCGCCACTCTTAGTGCCACCGGCGGCCTCAGCGCCTCCGCCGCCGGGCGCGTCCCAAGCGCCGCCCTGCTCGGCGCAGCACTCCAGCGCCAGGTCCATCCACGGCTCGGTCTCGTTATGGGCGGATTCAAAGCCGAGCACCAGCAGCGCGGCCGAGCCATCGCCCGCGCCGGTCAGTTGTGCCTCCTCGGCGCTGAGCAGACGGCAGTTGGACGGGAACAGCCCGGACTGCGAGAGCGCGCGCACGGTCTCCGCCCCGGCCTGGAAATCGGCGAAGCGCACGCCGCGTGAGCTGCGCCAGACGGGCCTGGGCCGGACCCGCACCCACGCCTCGGTGAGCACCCCGAGCGTCCCCTCGGAGCCGATCAGCATCCGGTCAGGGGAGACGCCGGCGCCGGAGCCGGGCAGCCGGCGCGATTCCCATATCCCGGTGGGCGTGACCGCCCGGACCGACTCCACCAGATCGTCTATGTGCGTGTGCAGGGTGGCGAAGTGACCGCCGGCGCGGGTGGCGATCCAGCCGCCCAGGGTCGAGAACTCGAACGACTGGGGAAAGTGGCGCAGCGTCAGCCCGTGCTCGGCGAGTTGGCGCTCCAGCCCGGGTCCGGTGGCGCCGGCCTGGATTCGAGCCGCCATCGACACGGGATCGACCTCCAGCACTCGATCGAGCGCCTTGAGGTCGACCGTCACCGCGCCGGCGAACCGCTCGCCGACGATCGCTTCCACGCCGGCGACGACGCTCGTGCCGCCGCCGAACGGGATCACCGCCGCGCCGGCCGAGATCGCCCAGTCGAGCACGGCGCCCAGCTGCGCCTCGTCGCGTGGGTGCGCGACGAGGTCGGGCGGATGATCAAACTGACCGCGGAACGCCCGCACCACGTCGCGGTAGGAGCGCCCGTAGCAGTGCAGGGTCCGCTCGTAGTCGTCGGCGCGGCAGATCGCCGCCAGGCGCTCAGGCGCACGCAGGCGGGGGGGCGGGAGGCGGCACTGCTCCAGCGCGACGGGCGACTCAGGCTCCGCCGAGCCGAAGCCCAGTCGCTGGGCCAGGAACGCCGCCGTGGCCCGCAGCTCGTCAGGCGCGGGCTGCTCGTCCTCATATCCCCAGCCCCAATGCTTCAAGCGCCTAGCCACTGCGCCACTGTACCCAGGTACGGTGTAGCCGTGACGGTATCGCCCGGCCTGCTCGCCCGTGGTCCCTGGAAGCCCTCCCAGGTCGACGTCTCCTGGCGTCCTGAACCTTTCGCGCCGTCTCAGAGCACGACCGATGCCGCCGACAGCGCGCTGGACGAGCTGCGCCGCCGGGGCTCGCCGAGCCACGACGGCCTGGCGGCCAGGATGTCCGCCTACCGGGTCGCCGGCGATCGGCTGGCCCTTGAGCTACAGCCTGCCCGCTGGGCACTGCGGCTGGTGGGCGACAACGCCGCCGCCAGCCTCTCGGCGCTCTGCGTAGTTCGCGCCGCCGACGGGCGCTGGCTGGCCGGCCGCCGGGCCGGATGGCTCGCCTCCTGGGCTGGGCGCTGGGCGCTGGGCGCCGGCGGATCGGTGGAAGTCGACGAGAACCCGATCGACACCCTGAGCCGAGAGCTGGAGGAGGAGTGGTCGGTGGCGCCCGAGCGTCTGAGCGTGGAGGCGCTGGTCGCCTTGCCCAATCAGGTGGTGCTGCTGATCGGCATGGCGTGGCTGGCGGACGGGGCATCGGTCACGCCGGACGCAGAGCACGACGAGTTCGCGTGGTGGCCCGCGGAGGTGGAACAGTGGCCGCCGGAGGCCGATGCGCCGTTGCGCCTGATGGGCGAGCTCCTGGTCTAGTGCATCGTTCTCAGAATCCCTCTGCGCTCGGCCGGCGTGGTTCCGTAACGATGCACCAATGAGTGTGATCACATTTCGCCGCCTGGAGGTGGCGTCGTTCACGCACTCGACGGTCTATCTGTCGCTGCTGGTCTGTGCATTCGTACTCGGGAAACCAGAGCCGGAAACCTTCATCCTCGGCCTCTCCCACGGCCTGATCTGGATCGTCATGTCGCTGGTCTGCATCGCCGCCGCCCGGATCCGGGTGATTCCGTTCTGGCTGGCGGTCGACGTGGCGGTGCTGGGCGGCCTGGGACCGTTTGCCGGATCGATCGGATTTCTGGTTGCAGACCGGAGGCGGGCGCGCAGCACGCGTTAGAGTGCAAGGCCCGTATGGCAGTTCAAACGAGCACGGTTGAGGTCGTTATGCCCGCGATGGGGGACTCCGTCGCCGAGGGCACCGTCCTGGAATGGCACAAGCAGGAGGGCGACTCGATCGCCGTCGACGAAACCCTGGTCGAGATTTCCACCGACAAGGTCGATGCCGAGGTGCCCTCGCCCGTGGCCGGCACAATCGTCAAGCTCCACGCCGCCGAAGGCGACACGGTCGCCGTCGGAGCGGTGCTGGCCGAGATCGCCACCAACGGCGCCGGCGGCCCGTCCGCCACCGGGAACGGCGATGCCGTCGGCTCGGCGACGCCCGCCCGGCCCGCACAGGCCGCCCCCCAGCCCGC
>CALAQT010000204.1 GCA_937888775.1 uncultured Actinomycetes bacterium
ACTCGAGCACTTCGACGAGCTCAGCACGAGCGGCACCGCCCGCCACGGCAGGAACGTGTCCAACTGGCGGACCGCCTGAGACGCCCTAAGCCCGCCCTGCCAAGCCCGCTGACACTCAGGCGGCAAAGTCTCCTAACCCAGCCTGCGCCTAGAGATTGGCACCTTGCGTGTGTATCCCTGGGCCGAGCGCCTCTGTTCGTGGCGGAGCCGGCCGGGGTGATGCTGATCGTGCTGCCACCTCCGCCGGGTTCGGTTTTGACCGCGGCGTAGTTGGAGTGGTCGGCATTGACGACAGCCGTGCTTTTCGCTTCGTTGTCGGTGCTTGCGAAGATGTCCGCGCCCGCGCCGCGGGCGATCGAGTTGGTCAGGTTGATCGTCATGGTGGTACCGAGGATTGCGTGGACGGCAACAGCTGTGCCGGCGCTCCCGGAGGCGATCAGCGTGTCGTTGCGAAGCGTCGCCGTTGCGCTCGAGGCAATGAGGAGCGTCGCTGCTACCCCGCTTTCGCCGCTCGACCAGCAGACACTGTCGGTGAGCGTCCCAGACGGGTAGCAGGCGATCGCTTTGGCGGAGGAGACGTGTGAGACAGCGCGATCGATCGCGCTGGAATACGCGCCGGCTACGTAGATGCCGTATGCGCCGACGGCGTCCTCGACGTCGAGGTCGCTGACGCTGCTGTTGTTCCCCAGCAGCTCGATACCGATGCCGGCGTGCGTGATGATCACCGGCCGTGGATGGCCGGCCTGGCCGTGGATCGCGAGCGTCTTGCTTTCGTCTTCGAGCGTCGTTGTCAGCGGCGTCGGGGAGCCGTAGGTGCCCGGCTCGATCGTGATGTCATCGCCGTCCACGGCGCTGTTGACGGCCGTTACGATGCCGCACGGCGCGGCCGGCGTGCACCCAGTCCCGCTCCCCGACGGGCTGGCAAAGCGTGCCGCGGCACTCGCGCTCGACGCGCTCATCAGCAGCATCAGTCCGCTGAGCCCCACCACTCGCGCTAGGTGCCCCCCGACAAACATGACCATGATGGGCTCCCCCACTCGCCGCCGCCGGTCTCCGCACGATACCTGCCTCGCTCCGCATGCACACCGGGGCGGGTCTCTTCGTCCGGGACGTCTGTGAAGGGCTCGCCCGCGGCCGGGCCTCAGGGCGCGGGCGCGCGCTCGTAGCTGAGCACCACGTCCGACTGCGCTGCGGCGAGCCCAGCGTCTCCCAGGGGCTCGCGCAGGCGGATGCGGTTGACGACGGCCTGCATGCCCTCGGCTCCGATCAGCCGCCGGGCGCCACGTGCGCGGCGAGGTCGAGCCACTCCACGCGCGTCGGCGCGCTCAGCCCGGCCTGCCCGAGAGCGGGCCCGAGCCGCTCGCTCATGAACAGCGCCTGGGCCTCCTGGGACTCCCACACCTCGAAGACGACCCAGCCGTCCGCCTTGGCTCCGCCGGCGTGGTAGAGGAGCCCAGCCGGCCAGCGACCCTCGCCCGTCTCGACGTTGATCTCGAGCAGCGCGTTGACCGCGTCGTACTGCTCGCGGCCCACGTCACCCTCGAACTCCAGAATCAGACCCTGCGCCATGCGATCGCTCCCCTCGTGGACATCGGACGGTCGCACCCTACAGCCTGCGCTCACGAGCTTCACAGGCGACGCCACGGGCACTGTCAAGATGCGCGGGATGGCGGTGCTACGCGACGGCAGCGAGGTGATCGTCCGGCAGCTGACGCCGGCGGACGGACCCACGCTGGCGGCGGCCTTCGAGCGCCTGAGCAACGAGTCGCGCGACCTTCGCTTCCTGGGCGCAAAGACGAGCCTCTCCGCGAACGACCTGAAGTACCTGACGGATGTGGACGGGCATGCCCACGAGGCGCTGGCGGCCATCGATCCCCTCACGGGGCAGGGCGTGGGCGTCGCCCGCTTCGTCAGGCTCGCGCCCGAGGGGCGCGTGGCGGAGGTCGCGGTCACCGTCATCGACGCGTGGCAGGGCCGCGGTCTCGGCACGCTCCTGCTCGAGGAGCTCACCGAGCGCGCCCGTGCCGAGGGGATCGAGCGTTACACGGCCCTGGTCGCCGGCGAGAACAGAGCCGTGGTGGCACTCCTGCAGCACATCGGGGCAGAGGTGCGCCATGACAGCCTCGGCTCGGGGGCCGTCGAGTACGAAGTCGAGATCGCGCCCACCGGACTCGGCCACAGCCTGCGCGCGGCGCTGAGGGAGGCGGCAAGCGGCCGCGCGCCCGTGCCGCGAGGCATCGCCGAGGCGCTCCGGGACCTCGCCCAGCAGCTGCACCTGACCGACGCGGACAGCTGGCGCGAGCGCGGCGGGAGGTAGGCGGCCCGCCCGGGCAGACGTGGAGCCCGCCGAAGCGGGCTCCATGGTCTGGGTCGCAGCTCTACCAGGGCTGCGGAGATGGCTGCCCATCTGCAGGCCCTATCGACCGGCTCCGCGCGCCCCTTGAGCGGGCCCCCTGGGCGTGGCCGGCGGGACCGCCGCGTGGCGGCCGGGCGCACCGCGCGATACGGAGTTGAAGCCTGTTGCTGATAAGTTGAAGGAGAAAGGGCATAACTGGACGACGGTGGCCGATTGGATGGCCTACCGGGGCGCCGAGCACGGTGGCGCCTGG
>CALAQT010000205.1 GCA_937888775.1 uncultured Actinomycetes bacterium
GAGATATTGGCGTGACTGGAGTTCAGACGTGTGCTCTTCCGATCTACCCGCGGCCACACCCCGGCGCACGTGCAGCGAGAACCCCTCGGTCTCGATCCGCAGCTCGTCAAGCGGGGATTCGTCGATGATCCGCAGGATCTCCGTGACGTCCTCGTCGCTGAGCTTCATCGCACCGTCAGCGCTCACGGGGCTTGGGCCCAGCGCCGAAGGCGCTCATCACGAGCTCGATCGCCGAGGTGGGCTTGGGCTTGGGGTCCGGCCTGGGAGCGGTGGTGACGGGGCGGCTCTGCACGACGAACAGCCCATCCGATGCCGTCTGACCGCGCGCGATCGCCCATTCGACATCCTGGTGTCCGCCGAAGTGGCGCTCGATTCGTCCGGCCAGGTCGACGAGGGTGCGATGGTCGTCGGCCGACAGGCACGGGACGTCGCGGCGCTCGGGTGCCACGTCCTGCACGGTCGTGCCCGTGCCCTGCGCGGACGGAACGTGCTCGATCAGCTTGGCGCCGATGCGCTCACGTAAGAGCTCGCCGGTGACCTTGCTGAGCAGATACTCGTCGGGGGTCACCTCGCCGGCCACGACCGCCTCGCCCAGGCCCCAGCTGGCGTTGATTGCGATGGTGCTCGGATCGCCGGTGACCGGGTTGCAGGTGAACATGACCCCGGAGATGGCCGCGTCCACCATCACCTGAATGGCCACGCCCATCGCGGGCTCGTGGTGCTCCGACGCGGCACGAGCGCGGTAGCTGACGGCGGTCGGGCTGTACAGGCTGGCCCAGCAGTCACGCACCGCGGCGGTGACGCCGGCGACTCCCCGCACCCACAGAAACGTCTCCTGCTGGCCGGCGAACGTGGCCGTGTGGCTGTCCTCGCCCAGCGCGCTGGAACGGACCGCCAGCGCCGGCTGCACCCCGCCGATGTCGGGCGCGAGCTGCTGGTAGCCGTCGGCGATCTCCCGCTTGACTTCCTCGGGCACCGGCGCGCGACCGAACGCGGCGACGATCTCGCCACAGGCGGAGCGGACCGATTGCATGTCGTCGGGTTCCAACGCTTGCAGCCGGCGCTCGATCAGCGGCGTCAGCCCCGCCTGGGCCACGAACGCGCGGTAGGCATCGGTGCCCAGGGCAAAGCCGTCGGGCACCGGGATCCGGGCCGCCAGCAGCTCTCCGAGGCTGGCGCTCTTGGCGCCGAAGTCGCTCTCGTCGGCGCGGCGCAGGTCAGACAGCGACCGGCTGTAGCGCATCGTCGGCCCCCAGCTATTCCGGTGGAGCTTCGAGCAGCGTCACCACGCCCTCGGTCCCGTTGACGCGGATCAGCTGGCCGGTGCGGATCTGCGAGCTGGCTCGCCCGGTCCCCACGACGGCCGGCAGCCCGTACTCACGGCACACGATCGCCGCGTGCGACATCACCCCGCCAACGTCGGTGACGGTCGCCCGGATCTTGGAGAAGATCGGAGCCCAGGCCGGCGATGTGCTGCCGCAGACGAGAATCTCGCCCTCACGCACGGCGGCGATCTCGTCGGCGGATCGCACCACCCGCGCGGGCCCCTCGACCGTGCCGGGCGAGGCCGCGGCGCCGTTGAACACGACCCCGCCATCCTGCTGGCGCGCCCACTCCTGGACGCGCTCGGTCGTCACGCCCCAGAGCATGATCGTCATCGGGTCGGTGACGGCTTCGGGCACGACTCCCAGCGCGGGTGGCGGCGTCCACTGCGCCAGCTTGGCCAGCAGCTGCTTGCGGCGGGTGACGATCGGCGGCCAGTGCTGGGGGCCCAGGGGCGCGCCGCCAGTGGCCCAGCTGAGCACGAGCTCGTCCAGCGCGGTCGAGACCTCGTGGCGCGAGAGCTGAAACACGTCCTCCCCGTCGGTGAGGAAGCCATGCTCGGCGAGCAGCGCCCCGAACTCGCGGATCTTGTTCCACCACTTGGTCAGGAACCAGTAGTCGCAGAAGAACTTGTGCTCCTCGACATAGGGAAAGACCGTCTGTGAGAGGCGCAGCAGGTCATCGAAGGTGCCGCGGGACTCCTCCGGGACCAGCGAACGGTATGCCTCGGTCAGCCGGTCGCGCTCGGCCTGGATCTGCTCGGTCGGCCGGTCGATCTGCTCGCCCGCCTGCAGCGCGGCGATGTGGCCGATCAGCGACGCGTAGGGGATGGTGGGATCGTCGAGCCAGCTGCGGTAGTAATGGTTGAGCCCGTCGCCGGTGGCCATGTTGAACCACGGGTCCTTGACCTCCTCCAGTTCGGCCAGCCAGCTGCGCCCCGCCTCGCTGTCTGCCAGCGCCGCGTCGATCTCCCGAGGGGTACGGCCCTCCGCGAACGCGGCTTGCACCCCGGTTTCGATCGCCAGACGGGCCAGCCGGCGCAGCTCGGCGTCGGCCTTGAACAGCAGCACGTCGATTCCGGCCACCATCTGGGCGATGTGCTGGTCAGGGATGTCCGGCATCGCGTCCTTGCAGAAGTCCACGAAGGTCGAATAGGCGCCGTAGCCCAGCAGCAGGAACTCGAAGTGGTTCTGCCACATCAGGTCGCCCAGCCGCAGCGCGCGACCGTAAGCGTCGAGCACCTCGTAGAAGGACGTGTTGCGGTCCTCGCCGTAAGCCACCTCGTCAGCCTCGTACTCAGGTAGTGCCGGCACCTGCAGGTCGTTCAGCTCGGCGATCAGCGCCTCCATCTTGGTGCGCCACCTGCCGTACAGCTCGGTCCAGTTCTCGTAGTAGTAGCCGGCCCGCTTGTGAAAGAAGGTGGCGCGCTCGGCGATCTTGTCGGAGTCGGTGACCGGGTTGCCGGTGATGTACACGTAGCCGTTGACGATCCGGTAGTCGATCCCCATCGCCGGCGGCACGGCAAAGACCCGGTTCTGCCACGAGCCGACGGCCTGATAGGGCGAGTCGATGCAGATCACGTCAAAGGCCGGCATCGGCACCGGGAAGTGCATCGAGTTCCAGAACCAGAAGCGGTTCTCGTCGGTTTCACGCCGGCGCTCGTCGAATACGGCGTAGTACGGGTACATCTCCTCCCAGCCCGCGCAGTCGGCCGGGGGCTCGATCGAGAACGGACTCGGAAAGCCGCCGCTCGTGGGCGTCGAGTTGGTCAAAGCAGCCTCCATGTTCGTGCAGCGCCTCTCCGCCGGGGGTCCGACTTGCCGACACTTATAGTCACGAACGCAGCTGCAAGTCAAGCTGCTTGAACCAGAACGCAACCATCGTCGTCCACCCGCGCTGAATCCCCGCGCCCGGCGCGTCGCGCTGCGGGCGCGGGAATAGGATCTCGCCCGGCGCTGATCCCGGCGCCCCAGTGGAGCACTTAGGTCGCCGACGAGGAGAGAGGCCAGATGGCGCGGATCTTGCTGGTGCATGGAGCGTTTGGCGGGGCATGGTGCTGGGAGCCGGTGATGCCTGGCCTGCGGGCGGCCGGACACGACGTCGAGGCGCTCGACCTGCCGGGGGCCGGCAAAGACCCGACACCGCTGGCGCAGGTCACCCTAGACGCCTACGCCCGGCGGGTCTGCGAGGCACTGGCCGAGGGTGAGCCGGCGGTGCTGGTCGGCCACAGCATGGGCGGGATCGTGGTCACCCAGGCCGCCGCCCGGTCCCCGCAGCACGTGGCGGCGCTGATCTACGTGGCCGCGTTTGTGCCCGCCGACGGCCAGAGCCTGATGGACCTGGCCGCGCTGCCGGAGGCCGCCGGCGATCAGGTCCAGGCCAACCTCGTCGCGGCGGGGGACCCTCCGGTTGCCATGCTGCCCGCCGCCGGAGCGCGGATCGCCGTGTTCGGCTGCTGTGATGAGCAGCAGGCGGCCTGGGGCGCCGAGCA
>CALAQT010000206.1 GCA_937888775.1 uncultured Actinomycetes bacterium
GTCACCACCCCGCCCTGAGGAGTTCCCTCCTCAGTCGGTGCAGCCGACCGTTCTCAACCACACCAGCCTTCAACCACTGCCAGACCATTCCCCTCGCGGGGAAACTGCCGAGCTGGTCGAGGATCAGGTCGTGGGCGATCCGGTCAAACGCCCCAGCCAAATCTGCGTCCAAAATCCACCGCCGCTGAGGGTTGGGGCCCTTGGCGACTTGGTAGATCGCTTGGATCGCGTCATGGCAGCCGCGGCCCGGCCGAAATCCATAGGACTTCGGTTCAAACCGCGCTTCCCACTCGGGCTCCAGCGCGTTGACGACCCGTGCTTGGTGCACGCGGTCAACGACAACAGGTATTCCTAGCGGGCGCCGCTTCTTGCTCCCCGGCTTCGGGATGTACACCCGCCTGACCGGCTGGGCCTTGAACAGCTCGACGTTGTGCTGCACCCTGTCGGCCAGTTCTAGCTTGGCTTCTGGGGTGAGCACCACCTCGCCGTCCACGCCCGCCGTCAAGCGGCCGGCGTTGCGCTCGGTCACCCGCCGCACACTCACCAACGTGTTCGATCGGGATCGGAGCATCAACCTCTGCAACCGGCGGACCCTTGGCAGGTCCCCCGCCTGCGACGCCGTGAAGATCCGCTGCCGCAACCGCCGTACGCTCTCCTCACAAGCACGCCAATCAACGGCATGCCAGTCGAGAGGCACGTCCTCTGGTCCGCTCACCACGACCGTGGTCGCGGCGTCCAGCTTGTCCTTCGGTTCCGGGATCATCGACTTCTTCCTCTTCACAGGCTCACCTGACCGCGTCAGCGCCCTTTCAGGCCAGGCCACGAGGGCCCGTATCCAGCCGGTTATCCGCGACCACCAGCCGGAGGGGGCTGGAACTACCAGTCGCGGTTTCCCGTTGCCTTTCGGCCACCGGCGTTCGCTTCTCGGCCATCCGATTCCCGCCGAGGGATTGGGCCCTCCTCACGGTCGGCTTACCGACCCCCAGGGTCAGACCCCGACGGGGTTACCGCGTTCCGCACACACGAGCTACGACCGGGGAGGGCGCCCCCTCTACCCCGAGGACCACGGTGCTCATCCTGCCCGGAGTCGCTCTCCGACCAGCGTCCGCCGCTTCGCAGCGACCAGTCCTTGCACCCCGCCACAACCATCCATCGATGCGAGGCTCTGCTTTACGAGGCATCAACCAGGGGTTCACACGAGTTCGCCCGTCCGGTCTTCCCCTCGCCTGACGCTCCCGGATGGAACGGGAACGCCTTGGCTTTGCCCTGAGCTTCGAACCCCGCCGACCAGGAGTCGGACGACGCACGTCAGGGAGGGGACAGGCCATCGAGCACGGACCTGAAACAACGCTCTACGTCATCGACCTAGCCTCCAATCCAGCGTGTTCACTCGTAATGTGCGACCTCGCGTCGCACGCGACAATGCAGAAGCGTCGAAGGCGCTTGCCGAGACTGCCCAGATCGTTCCAAACCGGCGCTGTGCTTGACGTCGAGGGGCGTCGGGTATCCTTCCAACCTGGAAAGTCCCGTGGAGGAGAAGGAATGAGCGGAGTCTTGCTGATACCCATGGCCGTCGCGACGGGAGTCGTCGTAATCGTGGTCGCCGCAGCAGTCGTGCTGGTGGTGCTTTTCGTGACCGTGTCGATGCGCGGCGGTCAGAGGCGTGGCGCGAAGCGGCGTGGTGAAACTCGGCAAGAACTAGCTGACGCACACGAGCGAGGAGAACGCGCAGAGCGAGATCGCGACATCGCCCAAGAGCAGACTCGGCAGCGAATCGATCCAGACCGTTAGACACGCTCCACTGGCGCTGCGCTAGTCACTCGCTAGCCCCGTTTGTCGCACGGGCGCGCTCGCCAGCGATTCCGGTGGGCAGTTCAATGCAGCGGTCGATGCCGAAGCACCTGGACCATGGGACATAGTGGGCCGCACGGCACAGGCGGACGAAAGTTTGAGCGATATCGGCGGGTTCGCCGTTGCACGTAGGGAGATTAATCCGATCACCCGTGCGACGTCCGGTTCGGCCGGCTGAGCGGCACGCCGGATCAGCGTTCGCTCCGATAGGTTGCCGCGGCGTGTGCCGCGGACCGGTCGGCTACGTGTGGTCGTGTGAGAACGACGTTAGCGCGGCGCCAGGCCGTGATTCTTATAGCTTGCGGGTGTCGCGCGGCTCGAGGAATGGCTCGTCCTTGGCGGGGTGTCCGGCGTTGATCTGGCGTCCGCGTTCGAGCTCGGCGTTGAACTCCGCTCCGAGCAGGATCGCGATGTTGGAGATCCACAGCCAGACGAGGAAGACGATCACTCCGCCGAAGGCGCCGTAGGTCTTGTTGTAGGAGGCGAAGTTGGCGACGTAGAGCGCGAAGGCCGCCGAGGCGAGGAGCCAGACGACGAGGCCGAGGATTCCACCGGCCGAGACCCAGCGGAAGCGGGGGTGCTTGACGTTGGGAGAGGCCCAGTAGAGGATCGAGAGCATCGTCAGCACGGTTGCGAGGATCACTGGCCATTTGGCGATGTCCCAGATCGTGACGGCCGAGCTTCCGACGCCGAGTAGCTTGCCGGCTTGGGTGGCCAGCCCACCGGTGAAGGTGACGCCGACTGCCGCGACGGCGAGCAGGAGGAGCAGCACGAGCGTGGTCAGCAGTCGTGTGGGCAGCGTCTTCCAGATCGGGCGTCCCTCGCCGACGTCGTAGATGACGTTGGAGCCCTGCATGAAGGCGGCGACGTAGCCCGAGGCTGCCCACAGCGCAGCAGCCAGGGAGACGATGAAGAGCGCTCCGGCGCCGCCACGGCCGCTTTGGAGGTTTTGAATGGCGCTGGTGATGATCTGCTTGGCGGGGCCGGATGCGACCGAGGAGAGGTTGTTGATCAGCGGTTGGGTGGCCGACTTGCCGATCAGCCCGAGGAGCGAGATCAGCGCAAGCAGGGCGGGAAAGATCGAGAGCACCCCGTAGTAGGTGAGTGCGGCCGCCCACACGGTGAGGTTGTCCTCACGGAACTCCGCGACGGTGCGCTTGAGCGCTCCGCCCCACGCTTCGCGCTTTAGATCGGTCGGGCCCTCACGCGCGCGATCCTCATTCGATCCCGGCTGCTCACTGCTGTCCGCACCTGCCATCTCAATCCTCCTCCGTTTCACTCCTGCGTCGTTCCTGGCGCTGCTATTGGCGGGAGCTGGCGCCGCGGCAGCGCTGGCGTGGCGAGCAAACAACAATCAGACCACCTGGCGAGGAGGAGATGATGGCTGAACCCGTGCCCGCAGGAAGCGATGTCTCTCCCGGCACTACATCTGCACCAGCTGCGGCTACGAGCTCCAGGGCGGCTCGACCCACCATGCCGCAAGCGCGACCCAGATACCGGCGCTTGCCGCTCTCCACACAACGAGCAAACGCCCGACCCCCCCAAAGAGAAAGTCCGCACAGACGTCAAGCACACCGCTGGTTTGGAGGAATCTGAGCAGTCTGACCAAGGCGGAGCCAGATTTCCGCATCCACGAAAAGCCAGAAGTCTGGACCGCCCGCAATCCGGTCGTCACGCTTCTGCTCCAGGCGGGATTCGGCAGTGCGAGATCCCGAGGCGTCCCCGGCGCCCCGCTTTCGTTCGACGAGGAGCATCGCCGACGGGCTGACAAAAGTCTCGGATTGCGCGGAAACCGCGCAAGTCGCCGGCGATCGCTTTCGCTTCTTGAGTGGTCCCGGAGCTCACGAGCGCTTCGGCGACCAAGCAGTCGTGCCGATCTGCCGTGTCCGGCGCGCTGGCCCGCGATCGCTTTCGCCCACAAGCACGCGCGCCGGCGAGCGGCGCCGGACGCCCCGTCTTGGGCGAAAGCGCGAGCGACGAACTACTCGGCTCGATCGAGATCCGGACGCCCGCTTTTCGGAGAAGCGCTCGTACGCTCGGGATGGCGCCAGCCGTGGGGCGATCGCGGTGCCGCTAGCGTGGGGCTCGACGCGTGCTTCCACGCGAGTGGGCTATGCACTTAGCGCCACCAATTGCGCTATAATGCTCAGGTAGGCTAAAAGCGCCCTCGCACCGCTGGAACGGCCGAGGGCATGACAC
>CALAQT010000207.1 GCA_937888775.1 uncultured Actinomycetes bacterium
CCCAGTGCACCTTGTAGTGCTCATGCCCGGGCTCGCCAAGGATCTCAACGATCTGGCCCCGACGAGCCGGCTCACCGTGGATACCCCGAGCCTCGAGCAGGTCACCGACACGCGCCGCGGCTGGTGTGTTCTTCGCGCTCATGTGAGAGATTGAACCATCCCGCACGCTCGAGGGCATCCGCGGCCGGCCGCACGGCACACGCCGGCGATGAAGGAGGAGCTGGGCGCGGCGAGGGCCGGCCACGACTTGGGCCTGCCTCGATCTTCCAGGAGATGTCGCTGAGCGGGCGCGTCTCGGGGCCGTAGGAATCGCGGCTCTCGTTGCGTTCCAGGGGCCAATTGAAAAGCGGTGGTAGTCGGTGTCAGGCATGGTGCTGCGTCTCCGTTAGATCGAGGTCGTCAGACAGCGGCAGGCGAGGTTTGATACCCAGCCGGGCGAGGTCCGCGTGGTAGGCGCGAACCGCGTCCGCCGCGACGAGTTCGCCGTCGGCGATCACTCGCAGGTACCGGACGAATGTCAGCTGGTGCTCGCTGGCGTTGATCTTGCGACCGAACAGCGCTGCCCGCGCGCCATGCCGGCGTGCCTGTTGCAGTAGGAAGAAAGCGTCGTGGGTGGTGCCTGCTGAGCCGCCGAGCACGCCGGGCACCAGGTGCGGGTCGTAGGCCGCCAGCTCCTCCATCGCCCGCGGCCCGTGGTACGGCATCTTGAGGAACAGCGGCCGCGCCCCGCGCGGCACGCCGGCCAACGCACGAGCGATCGAGTCGTTGAGAAACCGGCCAACGTCCGATGGCCGACGCGCACCCGGCGCGTTGGGGTCGAAGACCTCGAGGAAGTGGCGCAGCCCCTGCGGCTCTGCCTCGAGGCGAAAGTCGCGGTATGCCTCCAGCGTCGCGCGGTCAAGCGCCGCGTCGTTGTTCAGCGTGATCGAATAGAGGCCGAGGTCAACGCCACCGGCGCCTCGGGCCTGCTCGACGGTCGCAGTGCGGAAAGGCAGCGAGGGCCCCTCGGCGTAGGCGCCGCCGCCAACGAAATGAATGTCGGTGCTGTCGTTGGCGCGCACCGCCGGCGTCACGGCAGAGCCCTCGAACAGGCCCTCCCTCACGGTCAGCAGCTCGCTCGTGCTGACGCTCATCAACATGATGTCGACGAGACCCTGCCGCACGATCTCGCGCATCTGATCACGGTAGTCGGCGAGCGAGCGCGGATGGCCGCTGGCGAGGTCCACGCCCGTCGCTGCCAGCCCCCACGCCATGTCGGCGTCCTTGGCGTCGGCGAGAATGAAGTCACGTGCGCCGGCGGGATCGGCGTGGATATGAGCGAGCTTGAGGTCGAGGCTCTTCATGGCGCGGAGTGCTCCTGTCCAAGGGATTGTCCCGAGGTCATCGGGATGCCGGCTCGTCGCCAGATCGGCGCCCGTAGCCCCCAGGCTGAAGGCCACCTCGGCGTGCTTGGCGTCGAACAGTCGGGCTTCTCGTCAACCAACTTCATCGCAGCAGAACCATTGTCCCGGTTCCGTCGCGCTCAACTGCGACATCGGCCGGCAACTCAATCTCAACCGGCTGCCGCGGCCAGCCGTCCGCGATCCGCTCGGTGACCTGCGTCCAGGTCGGGATTCCACTGGTGGGATCGACAGCCTCCACGCTGCATGCGCCCACGGCGGTTGCGCTCGTCGCCGCCTCGCGCGGACCTGCGCCTCGCAGCAGCGCCGCCAGCAGCCCGGCGATTGTCGCGTCGCCCGAGCCGGTGGTGCCGCTGACCGTCCGCGCCCGAAAGCACGGCGAGAGCAGCTCTCGATCCAGCCATGCGTCGGTTCGCAGCCCCAAACGCTCGCAGAACGCCCTCATCCGGGTGGCGTCTGGGGTGGTCCGGAGATACAGACCCTGGTCTCCGAGCTTGATCGCTACGACTCCGGCGCCCATCGCGGTCAGCTGGCTCCCGAGATCTGCCAGTCGCGAGTAGTCCGCGACCGACACGAGCGGGGCCCCCGCCTGGCGTCGACGGTGGGCGGGCCCGTCGAACATGAACAGCAGCTCGTCGATGCTGGGGGCGAACACGTCGACGTACGGCAGTGCCTGTCTCAGTACCTCCACCCAGTCAACGCGCCCAGCGTCGCTCTCGGGATCTGGCTCGCAGAGATCGAGCGCCGTCGCCACCCCTGCCTCGATCACTCGCGCGAACATCGCCCGCAGTTGCGCCCCGCCGTCCGCGTACATCCGTGGCATCAGCGGCGGGTAGCCGAAGTGAAACAGGCGCACGCCGGACAGGCTCTCATACGGGATATCCCGGGCGGAGAATGTCTGGTTGGCTCCGGGACAGTGCAGGAAGCTCCGGTCCACGCCGGGTGGAGCGATCACGATCGTGTAGCTCGTCGGCTCCGTTGCGCAGACCTGGATGCCAGCCACGAGGTGCCCTCCGTGCCGCGCCAGCGATTCGAGCACGGCCGTGCCGAACATGTCCGCGCCGACCTTGGCGACCAGCCCCACGCGAACGCCAAGCCGGTGCAGCGCCACGCCGGTGTTCGCCACCACGCCACCCGTCGACAGCACCGCCGGTCCGACGACGACGAGTCGTCCGGGCTCGATCCTCACCGGCCCGTACAACGCCGGGAACACGTCCAGCGACACGTGACCGGCGACCACAACGTCCGGAACCGGGCGAGCAGCCTCCGCTGGTTGCGAACCGGGCATAGCCAAACACGACTCTACTCCGGGCACCAGGGGTCGAATCCCGTCCGACTAGCCTCGGTCCAGGAGTGCCGCTTTCGCGTGGTTACAGCAGTCTCGGTGAGCTCCAAGCTCGCTGTCGCATCGGACGGTGGCTGTTGCACAAAGCCGTCTGCGAAAACCTGGGCTGCGCTCGCTGTGACGGTCGCTGAGGGGGCTGGCAGCGCCGAGGCTGGGCAGGGCGCGCCGCGGGTGAGCAACGACTTGCGGCTTTTTCGACCCCGCCCTGAGAAAGGCTCCAGTGAGCCCGCCGGGGGTTTGTGCAACAGCCACGACGATTAGCCGGCCAGGGCGCCGAAGGCAAACTCGGTCGCCGAGCGGTTCGTGGGCACCGTCAGACGCGAGTGCCTGGACTGGATCCTGATCGCCAGCCGCAGGCACCTTCAGCACGTGCTGGCCGAGTTCATTGGCCATTACAACGGCCATCGGCCGCACCGCGCGCTCGGCCTCGCGCCCCCGGAACCCCACCCCCCAGCACCGCCCGTCCCGACGCCGCCAGCCACATCGGTCCACAGACACGACCGGCTCGGCGGCCTCATCCACGAGTACACAATCGCCGCCCAAAACCATGCCCGATCGAATAAAGGCACCCCACAGGCTTATCACCGCCACCCACAACCTGCTCAAGCTCCACACGCACCAGACAGCGACCGCCGGGGCCTGAGAGGGCCCAGGAAGGCCCCCGGGCCGACCCGCTGCCCAGTGCCGAAAACCACCACGCCCGCCGGCAGCGCGAAACGCACCACGAACGCCCGCGCAGCCGTCCGCCGAAACCTTTGCGAAACAGCCACACGCCAAAGCGGCTGCGCGCGTCGACGCTGGCCGGCACAGCCACCCGCATCACGACGCCAAAAAGCGCGCTCAATCGGCAGAGACCTGCAAACGACCCGCAGCCGCCCGCTTCCGCGCGTTGATGGTAAGGAACGAATCCTCCGGTTCGAGTCCGTCGGTGGGCTCTAAGGAGCGACCCCGACTCCTGGCGGCGGTGTTGGCGCAGCGTTGGCGCGCTGGCCGTTGACCATCTGCATCAGCGGTCCGATCAGATCGATCGGCAGCGGGAAGATGATCGTCGAGTTCTGCTCGCTGCCGATCTCGAGCAGCGTCTGCAGATAGCGCAACTGGATCGTTACGGGATTGCGGCTGATCACCTCGGCCGCCTCGAAGAGCTTGGCGGCGGCCTGGGCCTCGCCCTCGGCGTTGATGATCTTCGCCCGGCGCTCGCGCTCGGCCTCGGCCTGTCGCGCGATCGCGTGCTGCATGTCCTCAGGGATCTCCACGTCCTTGATCTCAACGGCAGTGACCTTGATGCCCCACGGCTCGGTCTGGTCGTCGATGATCTTCTGCAGGTCCTCGTTGAGCCGCTCGCGCTCGGCGAGCAGCGTGTCGAGCTCGGCCTTGCCGAGCACCGAGCGCAGCGTCGTCTGTGCGATCTGCGATGTTGCGGTGAGAACGTCCTGGACCTCGACGACGGACCTGTTGGGATCGACAACATGGAAGTAGGTCACAGCGGTAACGCGGGCCGGCACGTTGTCGCGGGTGATCACCTCCTGGGGTGGGATCTGCTGGGTGACCGTCCGCAGGCTGACGCGCACCATCCGATCGACGAATGGAATCAGCAGCACAACGCCGGGTCCCTTCTGGTCGAGCAGGCGTCCGAGCCGAAAGACGACGCCGCGCTCGTACTCGCGCAGGATGCGCACGGACGCTGCCCCCAGGATCAACCCGAGCAGCAGGAGCACGGCTAGGACGATGAGGAGGATCGTGACGATCATGGATTCAACTCCCATTCTTCGGCCTTGCGCACGCACAAGGTCAAACCGTTGACGCTTTCCACGACGACTCGGTCGCCGTCGTGCAACTCGGTTTCTTGGTGGATTGGACTCGGCTCCGCGCGCCAGAGCGACCCGTCGATAAAGACCTGCGCCTCGGGGCCGCCACTGGAGCGGACTACACCGACATGGCCGACGAGCGCCTCGCTGCCAGTGCGTGGGCGTACTCGCAGCGGGCGCAGGATCCGGCGTCTGGCGATCAGTAGCAGCGACGTGGCTGCCGCTCCGGCGCACAGCGCGACGATCAGCACGACCGCCGCGCCGGCACCGGCAGCCAGCAACAGCAGCGCCACACCACCGATGGCGGCGACGCTCGCACAGGCGCCGATAAGTCCTCCGGTCGACAGATGCGCCTCAGCCAGCAGCAGCACCAAGGCCACGACGATCAAAGCTAGACCCAGCGCAGTCATGGCCACTATGCGGAGCTGCCACTGTTCATCACATCGGCGAGCGTACCGCCCGCCCGGCAGAGCGCCATCGGACGATTCCCGGCCTCTCACTGCGGAGAACTACGTCCGGTCGCACCTGACCTCCCCCAGATGAGAGCCAGCCCGATCCTCGCCTAGAACATGGCCGCCAGTATGACGGCGGCCGGAGCCCGAATCCACGCAGCTATGTCTGGCCATCTAACTCGCGGCGGCCTCCTCCTCCGCTTCCTCGAGGTCCCGCCTGAACTCCTCGTTGTCGGCGTCGATCTCCTTCTCGAGAGACTTCTCGGCGCGTGTGAGCGCCTTGTCAAGCTGCTCCTCAAGTCGCGACTCCCCGATCACTATCAAGTGCTGCTTCTCCTGCCTCCAGCAGCTCCCGGAGCTCCTTGGCGTCGCCGCGCGAGATGCCGCGCCGAAGGTGCCCGGCGACGCCACCAACCAGGCCCCCGACCGCCGCCGCCCCGATGACCGACGGCGGGAACAGAATCCCGACCACCGCTCCGGCCGCGATGACACCGTCCTGCGCGATGAGGTTCGCACGACCGGGATGGTGTGGCTGCGCGAGCTGATCCGCTTCGAGCGGACGCGCGCACGGATCCTGAGCGGGCTGGTCCAGCCGGTGTTGTTCCTCGTTGTCCTCGGCTACGGCATGAGTGGGCTGGTCGGGACCACCGCGGGATTCGACTTCAAGAAGTTCATGTTCCCGGGCATCATGGCGATGAGCGTCGTCACGACCGCGATCTTCTCCGGCATGTCGATCGTGTGGGACCGCGAATTCGGCTTCCTGCGCGAGATGCTCGTGGCGCCCACCAGCCGTGCCTCGCTGGCGCTCGGAAAGACCGCCGGTGGCGCCACCGTCGCCGCGGCGCAGGGCACGATCATGCTCCTCCTCGCGCCACTCATCGGCGTGCACCTGACGGTGCTGCTGGTGATCGAGATCATCGGCCTCGAGCTGCTGATGGCGATTGCGCTGACAGCCTTCGGCGTGTTCGTCGCGACCCGCATCCAGAAGATGGAAGGCTTCCAGGTCGTCATGCAGCTGCTGCTGTTCCCGATGATCTTCCTCTCGGGAGCACTGTTCCCGCTGAACGGACTGCCGGGCTGGCTGGAGGTGCTCACGCACATCAACCCGCTCACGTATGCGGTCGCCCCGCTACGCCAGGTGGTGTTCGCCGCACAGAACATGCCGGCGGCCGCCCGCAAGCGCTTCCCGGCGAGCGTCGAGCTCTTCGGCCACACGCTCTCGGTCGGCACTGAGATCGCGATCGTGGTGGTCTTTGCCGGTATCTTCATCGCGCTCGCCATCCGCGGGTTCTCGCGAACGGAGTGACCCCGGTCCCCGAGAGGGGAACAAAGAGGCCCTGAGCTCGGAGCGGCCGGGCACGGACGCCTGAGCTGGACTAGCCCTGACACGACGCGCGCAAACTAGCTGACGTGCCTACGGACGTCCGCGTGGCCGTGGCAGTGGCGAAGTGCACTCGACCACTTCGACGAGCTCAGCACGAGCGGCACCGGGCGGTGCCGCTCGTCACTGCCGGCGCGGGCTTGATCCTGCCCTTCGCGTGGGGCCCGGACACAACAGCGGGCGAGCGTAAGCAACTGACCGCGCCGGCCGGCCCGGACGCTCCCTCGATCGGAGCCTCGCTGCGGGCTGCCCAACGTCCCCGGCATGCTCGCGGCCTTGGGGGGCGCCGTTGCTATCGTGCTCGGCCGGGTGGCGATGTCGGCGGGCGAGCTCAGTAGCGAGCGAAGTTCCGGGTGTCTTCCTGGAAGCTCTCGACCACCTCGGTTGAAAGCGAGGGCCTGGTCTCGGCGATCGCGGCGAGGAAGTCCTCAGTGACGGCGCGTCCTTGAACCTGATCGAAGTGCTCTCGCTCAAACGCACGCTGAGCCGCCTTGCGGGCGGCGAACTCGATGTCGGCGGGCGTGAACAGGTCGCTCGCTTCGACCAGCCGATCCAGGTCGACCGGCTGGTCGGTGATCTCGCCCACGTAGCGTCGCCAGATCGCCTCCCGGGCCTCGCGATCGGGTGGGCCGACGGGCAGCACATAGTCGAACCGCCCCGGTCGCAAGAAAGCGGGATCGAGGCGGCGCACCCAGTTGGTCGCGCAGACGAGCAGGTGCTCGGGCGCCTCGCGGATGCGCGGGATCTGCTTGAGGAACTCGTTCGTGACGCTCGGGCTGGCCCGGCGCTGCTCGTGCCGGATCGAGGCCAGGTCCTCGACCTCATCGACGAAGACCACCGCAGAGCTGAGTTCGCGCACGCGATCGAAGGCCTCCGCCAGGAGCCCCGCCTCGCGCTCTGCCCCCTCGCCGGCGAGTTCGGCCGGCTGGATCTCGACGAACGGCCAGGCCAGGCGCGACGCGATCCCCTTGGCAAAGGTCGTCTTGCCCGTGCCGGGAGGGCCGAAGAGAACGATCGCCCGCGGCGGCGAAACCGCGTGCCTGGCGGCCAGGTCCGGCTCCGCGAGCGGCAGGATCACACGACGCTCGATGATCTCCTTCCAGTGCTCGAGGCCTTTGAGCTCTCCCCACAGGCCAGGGTCGATCATCCTTCCACCGACCTCGACCAGCGCCGCACGCACAGGGACCGTCGCCGGGATCAGCCGTTCGAGATAGCGCAACCGCTCTACCAGCCGGAAGCCACGGCCCTCGAGCTGCTCGACGATCGCGTCGCGCACAGCCACCACGGTCGACAGCTTCCGTGCCCCGCGCTCGGCAAGCGCGCCCTCGAGCCGCTCCAGCAGTTGGTCGGTCACCTGAGCGTCGCCGAGCTCGGGTGCGATCGTGACACGGTAGATCCAACCCACCACCGATGCCGCCGTCCCGATCGCCACGCCCACTACATCACCCTCGAGTTCAGCCACGAGCGTGACCGCTGGAGCCGAGCTCATGAGGTCCACGGCCTGGTCGAGCGTCAGACCGTCCGCGCCGACCGGCAGCAGCCCGCTTCGCTGCCACAGGTCAAGGACCCG
>CALAQT010000208.1 GCA_937888775.1 uncultured Actinomycetes bacterium
CTGCTCATGACCACAATCGCGCTCTCACCCTGACCACATCGATGCCGGGAGACCCGGAATAACTGGGTCGTGGTCGGGATCGTGGTGCGGATCGCGATCCTCGACCGGTCGCAAAGTCGAGTTAAGGTGATACGTGGAGATATGGCTCGGGCGCTGATCATTGTCGACTTCCAGAATGACTTCACGCCCGGCGGAGCACTCCCGGTACCGGATGGAGATCAGATCTCCGAGCGGATCAACGAGCTTGCGGCCTCGGGCGAGTTCGATCTTGTCGTCGCGACCCGCGACTGGCATCCACCAGAGCACGGATCTTTCGCCACGAGCGGCGGCCCATGGCCGCAGCACTGTGTGGCGGGGAGCGACGGTGCGCAGTTGCACTCCTCGCTCGACCAGAGGAGGGTCGATGTGGTCATCGACAAGGGCCAGGATCCAGACACCGAGGGGTACTCCGGATTCGAAGGCACCGGGCTCGAGCGTATGCTGCGCGACCGCGGGATCGACGAGGTGGCGATCTGCGGCCTCGCCACCGACTATTGCGTTAAGAACACGGCGATTGACGCGCTGCGAGCCGGGTTCCGCGTATGTGTCGACGAGCGGGGAATCCGAGGGGTGGATGTCCACCCGGGCGATTGCAAGCGGGCAATTGGGGAGATGCGCGAGGCCGGCGCGGTGATCGGGTAGCGACACCGGAGGCTCCTTGCCGCCGCAAGCGCGGGCTCCATGGCATTCGTGGCAGCGCTGATGCACGCCGAGGCGTACGGTAGCTCGATCAGCTGAGAGCGCCAGGAGGAACCGAGATGTTCAAGCAGATCGTCGTGGGTGTGGACGAGCACGAGGGCGGCCGCGACGCGATTGCACTCGCCAAGAACCTGCTTGCGCGGGACGGGGCACTCACGCTTGACTACGTATACGCGGGCAATCCGCACATCTACCGCAGCGCTAGCCCCATTTTCCGCATTACGAAAGTGCTAGGTCTGCCGGTTGTTGCTCTGGCCAGGGTGGGGTGATCTCGAGGAGTTCGAGGACGCGGCGTTGGGTGTGGGTGAGGCGGTCGAGTTCGATGCCGGTGCGGGTGTAGGTGAGGCCGAGTCCTTGGAAGATGCCGAGGACGTTGCGTCCGGTGGGTTTGGCGGCGCGGTTCTCGGGCAGCAGCCCGGGTATCTGCTCGGCGTCGTGTTCGTCGAGTGCTTTGCGTAGCTCAGTCTCGATCAGTCCGAAGATCAGCAGCGCGATCCCGATGATGCTGGTGAGCGCGTAGATGCGGTCGTCGTTGTGGAGGAAGATTGGCCGGACTTTGAGTGTCTGCTTGTAGTCGCGGTGGCGGCGCTCGACGATCTGCTGGCCTTTGTAGTCGCGCAGCAGTTGGCCGGCGGTCAGGCGTGTGCCGGGGAGGTTGGTCGCGAGCGCGTAGATCCCGTCGGTCTGGGCGGCAGCGGCGATCGCTTCGTGGTTGCGTGTGTAGGTGAGCGTGGGTTTGCCGTTGCGGGTGGCGGTGGTGGTGCTGATCAGACCGTCGATGTTGGGTCCGATGATCCTGGCGACGCGTTTCTCGACCTGTTTGCGGGTCTTGTAGTAGCGCCCACCGAGCCCGTTTTTGACGCGCTGCAGCTGCTCCTCGGCCTTCGCGAGCGCGCGCTCGCGAGCGGCGGCCGTCTCGTGGTGCTCCTCGGAGGAGTAGATGTAGGCGACCCGGAGCCGGCGGGTCTCGCCGGTCTCGGGGTCGGTCAGCTCCCAGTCTCTGAGCGCGCCGCGGTAGCGGGTACGCAGCTCCGCCGGGAGCTTTTGTTCGCGCTGGGAGACGTAGCGCACCGCTCGCAGGCCGGCCTGGCCAACGTCTGCCAGGAACCGCTCCCTGAAGCCGGTCTGAGCCCGGAGCGCGACGATGAACGAAAGGCCGGCGCTGGCGATCTCACACAGCGTCTTGGGGTGCCCGCACGCAGAGTCCAGGATCAACAGCCCGCCCGGCCCGGAGAGCTCTCTGAGCCGCTCGAGGCTCTGGGCGATCAGCGACACCTCGGCGGCGTTGCCCGGCTCCGGGCGCACGTATAGCGACACCCCGTCCGTGGTCGCGGCCTGCAACGCCCGGACTTGGCGTCCGACCCCCTGCCCCTGCGCCCACCCATTCGCGACTAGCGCCGAGCCCTCATACGCGCCGCACACCCGCAACGCGGTCAGATCGACATGCAACCGGCCGGCGTCGATCCCGAACCGCTCGATCGCACGCGCGGCAAGCGTGCCACGCAGCGTTTCCGCGTACACCGCGAGGATCTCAAGCGCCCGCCCCAGCCGGTCGTCGTTGAGCAACGCCGCGGGGATCCCGAACAGCTCCCCCAACGCCGCACCCGACGCCCACCCGGCGATGTCATACAACAGCGACGGGGAACACAGCCGACTACAGACAAGCACCGCGACCGCCTCCCCGACCGACAGCGCCTGACGCCCACGCTGGGGCAACGCGCGATCGATCGTGGCGATCAGATCAAGCTCACAGATGAAGTGCCACGCCAACAACAGCGGCCCGACCTCGCGGCGCACGCCCGCCATCGGCGGGTCGAGCCTGGCGAACGAGCCCATCAGCTGCTCCAGTTGGCCCGACGCCTTGAGCTCGTCCTCGCGCCCCAGCGTCTTGAGTACACGATGGCGCACCCGCCCCTGATCATCGCGATACGCCTGCACCAAGCGCAGATACACGTAGCGCTTGCGTCCCCGACGCACAGCGTGACGCTTCACATACATGTTGGCCCTACACTATCGACGCCGTCGGACGGAACGATAGCCCTAATCGCAAGCCAATCACGCAAAACGGCGCATAAGCCAGCATCGCGTGTTGGCCCTACCATCATGGCTCGTGAGACCAACCCAGCCGATCACCACCGCGCCACGATGCCAGCAAACACCGCGCAACGCGACCCCAACCAGCCGCGATCAGCGACCGACCTATCGAGTCGCTACGCGGAAAACGGGGCTAGCGCGGCGTACCGAAGCATCCGAGCGCGAGCGTGCACTCGAGCTTGAAAGGACGCGCGAGGAGACCGGCGTCCAAGCACATCTGAGCTGGCGGTGCCTACAGTCGTGGTGTGACGATCAGAGATGTGATCGGCGTCGGGGTTACTTTGCCGCATCGCGGGGATCCTGATGCGTCGATCGAGGCGTGGGAGGAGACCGGCTTCAAGGCCGGCGAGGTCGACGAGTGGCTGAGCGCGCGCTGCTTCGATCCCGACGCGGCGGAGGACATGGACGACCTAGGAATCACTATCGAGATGGCCGCGATGCGAACGGGGGCGGGGAACGGGGGCTATGTCGACACGGTGGGTTACCAGGTTGCTGTCGGCGACCTCGGGTTGGAGGAAGCGGGGGAGCTGGTCGGCGTTCGTGTTGCGAGCGCGTCAGATGCGTCAAGCGGGGCACGCCACGCCGATCTCGCGCCCGAGCGTAGTCGCTACGGACGCGGACCGATGACTCGTCCCGATGCGCTTGCGCTGAGCGGGGTCTAGCGTCGCGCAGCATGAGCGCGAGCGCCGATTCTCGTGCACCAGTGCGCCCCGCCGGCCGGCCGCCGGATGCGAACGATCCTGGTTTGCTGACGCCTGCGCAGACGTCGCTGCTGACTGATCAGTATGAGCTGGCGATGGCTTCGAGCTATCTGGGGCGCGGGATGAACGAGCTCGCCGTGTTCGAACTGTTCGCTCGCCACTTGCCTGTTCGACGGCGGTGGCTGATGGCAGCCGGACTTGGTCCCGCGCTCGCGATCGTGCGCGAGATGGAGTTCGGAGAAGAAGAGCTCGCCTACCTGCGCTCGCTCGGGTTCGGCACCGCGTTCCTTGAGCATCTGGCGCGGTTTCGCTTCACCGGTGACATCGACGCGATGCCCGAAGGGACGATCGCGTTCGCTGGCGAGCCCCTGGTGCGCGTGACCGCGCCCCGGGTCGAGGCCCAGCTGCTGGAGACGTTGCTGCTGAACCAGATCAACTTCCAGACGATGGTGGCGACCAAGGCGGCGCGGATCGCGCTGGCCGCGGGGGGCGAGGCGCCGGCGGGGGAGCGTCTGGTCGACTTCTCGCCGCGTCGCGACCACGGCACCGATGCCGCGATGAAGGCGGCGCGCGCGGCAGCGATCGCGGGCTCGAGCGGCACCTCCAACCTGGCCGCCGCGATGCGTTACGGGCTTACGCCGATGGGAACGATGGCCCATTCGTACGTGATGTCGTTCGAGCGCGAGGAGGACGCGTTTCGCGCATTCATGGAGGACTTTCCCAGTAACGCGGTGATGCTCGTGGACACCTACGACACCGTCGAGGGTGTCCGCCGCGCGATCGCGGCGGCGCGCGCGACCGGCGTGTCGCTGGCCGGCGTGCGGCTTGACTCGGGTGACCTGCTCGATCTCTCGCTGAAGACCCGCGCTTTGCTGGACGAGGCCGGCATGTCAGAGGCGCGGATCGTCGCCAGCGGCGACCTCGAGGAGAACCAGATCGCGCGGTTGACCGCGGCCGGCGCGCCGATCGACTCGTTCGGCGTCGGCACCGATCTTGGCACCAGTCGTGACTCCCCGGTGGTCAACGGGATCTACAAGCTGGTCGCGCATCGCGTTGGGGGATCGTGGCGCGATGTGCGCAAGCGCTCTCCGGAGAAGGCGACCGTGCCCGGCGCTAAGCAAGTCCTCCGCGATTACACCGACGGCGAGATGCACGGGGATGTGATCGCCCGTGTGGAGGAGGAGCTGCCCGGCCGGCCGCTGCTGGTGCCGTTCATGCGCGGTGGCTGTCTGGTGTGCGAGGAGACGCTCGGGCAGATGAGCGACCGGGCGCGTGCCCAGCTGATGGCGTTGCCTGCCGGCCTGCGGAAGCTTGACAGGGATGGTGATGCCTATCCGGTTGCGTACTCGGAGCGATGCCGCGCCGCGCTGGAGGAGGTCGACGCCCGCGCGGCGCGCTGAGTTCGGCCGTTTGCGGACGGTCGGTTTGATGGCTTCGTCTCCCGCCAAATCACGTGTCCCGGCCGTAAGCGTGGAGGATCTGTGCGTGGCCTGGGGCGAGGTCCTGAGCCTCGGCCTCTCCGGAGGTGCACAGCGTGCCCGAGAACACGAGATCCTCGGCCTCCAGCAAAGGACGGGTGGGGTTCGCACCGCCCGCGCTCCGCGCGACAGGCTGCCAGCGGGTGGGTGAACTGCCCGGCCAAGACTCGCAGATGGCCGGCGCCCTCCTGCCGGCGGATCTCGTTCCGGCCATACTGATCCAGACGTCGCTGCGCCTCACGCGGCGAGAGCCCGGCCCGTGAGCTGCGCAGGTCTCGCAGCAGCAAGCCCGAGCGCTCCCGCGGATCAATCGGTGACGCAGCCTTCACTCAGTCGCGATCCTCACGGGGGTGACGATGGCGACCCTGGCTCACTGCACCGCCCGTGCTCAGCGCTCCGACCAGCTCAGCTGTCTTCTGTTCCGAGCAGCTCCCGGAGGTGCTGCGGGAGTGCGCGCAGGATGCTGGCGCTCTCGCCGGCTGAGATGTGGCGGAGCAGGACCCGGCCGGCGGCCACGGCGGCAAACGAGGCATCGGTCTCGCCCGCCAACCCCGCCTCGCCGGCGATCCTGATGAGGAAGCTGTCGACGTCCCGCGCGTGCTCGGGTGTACGGCTGGGATCCCAACCCTCGTAGAATACGCCGCGCACGAAGATCGGCAGCTGCGCGGCGAGCTGGGCAGCTTCGTCGACCGAGAGATGGTCGCGGAGCGCATGCAGGAACGCGCGCAGAACCCGGTATGCACGGTGCTGGTCATCGGCACCGAGCTCCTCGGCCACATCGTTGATCCAGATGTGCGCCTTCTCGACACTTCGGTCGATGATGTCAACGCGGGTGGTGGTCATGGATCGACTCCGGATCTGGCGGCGCGGACAGGAATCGTCATCGTGCCTGGCCGGATCGCCGGTCCACATCGGTAGTTACCCTCATCCGCGGTCAGCGGGTTGCGCCGATGCGCTTGCGTCGTGTGGCCTGGAGCATCGTTTGCGATGAGTTCTCCCGCGCGGATTCTCGTAGTCGCGCACCGTAGCTGCTCGAACAGGTGCAGGCCCGCGCGCGGCTGAGCCCGTGCTCGTTCGTGCTGCTGGTGCCACGCCCGTATTGGGACCCCGAGACCGAGGAGGCAGCGAAGGTGATCGAGCTCGCCGTGCCGCTGCTCGAGGAGGCCGCCAGCTCTCACATCGAGGCGGTCGTGGGCGATGCCGACCCGTTCATCGCCGTCAAGGCTGCGCTCAAGAACTCGCACTTCGACGAGGTGATCGTCTCGACGTTGCCCGGCCGCGTCTCGCACTGGCTGAGGCTCGATCTGCCCACTCGCATCGAGCACCTAGGGGTCCCGGTGACGCTCGTGACGGCCGCCGAAGCTGATCGAGCCTGGGAAGGCTGATGGCGCAACGCGAAGGCAAGCTCGAGCTTCACGCTGTAGCGGTGGAGAAGCCTGAGGAGCTGAATGTGATCCTTGGGCAGGCGCACTTCATCAAGACGATCGAGGATCTGCACGAAGCTCGGCGGCGTCGCGACCCTCCGGATAGCCGTCGACGCCGACCGCGATCCGCGCGAGAGCACGATAATTCGCGTCGGCGGAACCCGAGGCGCTGCGGCTTGCACTCGTGGACATTGATCCAAGCCTAGAGCGCGAACCACAACGTTGGGTAGTTCTCCGCCCGCTGATCACGACTTGCTCAGTTCAGGCGCATCCAGCTCACCAAGGCTGTGTCGACCCCGGGCATTTGGGATCTCAGTCATGCTGCACACTGATGGCCAGACCACCGGCTGAATTCGCCGAGCAAAGGGCGCACGCATACGCGCGCGAACGGGGCGTTTCGCGGCCGTTGTACGCGTTCGTGCGCCTGCTCGCGACGGTGCTGTTGCGTCTGTGGTTTCGCCTCCGAATCACGGGCGCGGAGCACGTTCCGGCCGAGGGCGCGGCAATCGTCGCTCCCAACCACAAGAATTTCCTCGACGCGTTCTTCGTCGGGCTCGCTGTGCGCCGCCATGTCCGCTACATGGCGAAGGTCCAGCTGTTCAAGGGCCCGCTGGGGCGGCTGTTCCTGCGCCTGGGGGCGTTTCCCGTACGCCGTGGCGAGGCTGATGCGGAGGCGGTTGAAACCGCCCTTTCGATCCTCGCCAGAGGCGGGCTGGTGGTGGTGTTTCCGGAGGGCACGCGCGTAGAGCAGCCCGACGCGCTGGGGTCGCCGCATCACGGCGCAGGCCGGCTGGCGCTCGACTCCGGCGCGCCGATCGTCCCGGCGGCGATCACCGGCACCTCGCATCTGTGGCGCGGTGCGATTCCCAAGCTCAGACGCGTTCAGCTCGCATTCCTGCCGCCCGTCGCGCCCGTCGAGGACTCCCCCGGTCGCGACCAAGTCTCGGAGCTGATCGACGAGCGAGTGTGGCCGGCCGTGCAGGAGGAGTACGGGCGCCTGCGCGCCAACCCCGGACTTGTCGCTGCCGGCCTCGCCGCGATCGGCGTGGGTGGCGGGCTCCTCGCTAAGCGACAGCTCGAAGCCAGGCGCAAGCCCCGCCTGCTCGGCAAGGTCGGCCCCCGCAAGCTACGGCGCCAGAAGGCGCGCCACCGGCTTCTCAAGCGCGTGCGCTCTCTGCATTGATTCTCGGGTGCGCGAGGCGGTGGGCGCGCCGGAGTTGACCGGGGAGATCAAGCTCTCGGCGGCTCGCGCACCGATCCGTAGCTTGCCGCGCGCGCGGGCCGGTCAATTCACCGATGCGCTGACCCGTCCGGCCTGAAAGCGTAAGGGCATGCCTGATCGCAGCATTCGAGTTGCTCGGATCGCGGGCATTCCCGTCGGCGTGAGTCCGCTGTGGCTTATCATCGTTGCGCTGATCACTTGGTCGCTGGGTGCCGGCTACTACCCGGGCGAGGTGCACGGGATCACACCTGTGGACTCCTATGCGCTGGGGCTCGCAAGCGCACTGTTACTGTTCGCGATGCATCCTCGCGCACGAGTTCGGCCACGCGCTCGTGGCACGCCGGCGCGGTGTCAAGATCGAGGAGATCGACCTCTGGCTGCTCGGAGGCGTCGCACGAATGAGCGGACGCCCAAAGACTGCCAGCGACGAACTGCGTTTCGCGCTCGCAGGGCCTGCGGTAACCGCAGTGGTCGCCGCGATCTTCGGCGCGCTCGCGCTCGCACTGCCGAGCTCAGCTCCGGCCGCGCTCCGGGCGGTGATCGCCTATCAGGCTGAGATCAACCTGCTCATCCTCGGCTTCAACCTCGTCCCCGCATTCCCGCTCGACGGCGGTCGGGTCGCCCGAGCGCTGCTGTGGCGCCGAAGCGGCAACATCGGTGCCGCCACGAACACCGCTGCTGGTCTGGGTCGGGGGTTCGGCTACCTGCTGATCGCCTTCGGTGTGCTGCTGACTTTCAACGGCGCGCCGGGAGGGTTGTGGTTCGCGCTCATCGGCGTATTCCTCGTTGTCGCGGCGAACGCCGAACGACTTCAAGAGCAAGTCGTGACTACGTTCACCGGCGTTCACCAAGAGCTGATGTCCCAGCCGGCGATCAGCATTCCATCGGAGTTGACGCTCGCGCAGGCACAGCAATACTTCGCGCGCTACCGGTACACAGCCTTCCCGGTCACCGACGCGAGCGGCCGAGCCGTCGGCATGCTGAGCATCGACCAGCTCGAGAAGAGAACTCACTCAGATCGTGGCGCCATATTCGTCGACGAGCTCGCCGATCGAGACCCGGCGCTGCTGATCGGCGAACACGAGGACGTCTCCTATCTGCTCGAGCAGCCGGCGTTCGCGCGCGTCGGCCGTGCCGCGGTCGTCGACGACCGAGGACGGCCGGTTGGCATCGTCTCGCTCACAGACATCCAGCGGGCGCTCCGCGCGGCCCGCCTGCGCAACAGCAACAGCGGTCCCGTCCGCCTCGTCCCCCGCTGATCGACCGTCGGGCGGTCAACTGTCCATCGGCGGTACGGCCCGCTCCCACTCGGAGGAGGTCCGATGCAACTGTCGCAGTCTTGGGTGCCTCTGCACCCCCCGTCGCTACGGCTGCGCCCCCAGTCGTCCCGGCCCCGACGTAGACCGGCTCTTTGGCGCTCTTGCTCCTCTCTGACTCGGCCTGGGTCAGCCTGAACCTCCAAACCGGACCGAGCATCCGGGGACATCGCCCCACACAGATGCGAGGACTACGGATCCGCGCGAACCCCGCATGACCCATGACCCGTCATTGTTGATCGTCACTGCTCGGGACTGATAGCGGCGGTCGGGGATTACGACCACTCGCGCGGCAGCCGCAAGGTGGTGGCCGATCGAGATCCTCGCCGCGCGTAACACGCAGCGACGATTGATGGTCTCGCTCATGCACGAGGCGTCTCGTCTTCGTCGACAGCCGCCAACTGGGGGCGGACGGTGACGTGGGTGGCGAGCCGTTCGATTTCCTGCCGCGTGCCGGTCCCCAATCCGCGCCTGGTGGCGTTCAGCGGGCCCGCGGCCGCGCCGAGGCGCAGCGCGTCCGCCACGCTCATACCGCGGGCAAGCTGGGGATCAGATGAACTATGGCGATGGCGGACACGTACACACGCCAACGCGCGTGGATCGGACTCCGGGCACGGCGAAAGGCCGTCTGGTTGATCCTCTGCTTTTGGGAGAGAATCCCTTGACGACCTTCCGTCACCATAGACGTTGCCACCGGGGGGACGCGGACGGCATCGGTAGTTACCACTGCTTGCGAGAGTCGGAGAGCGACGAAGGACGCATGGCCCGTGCCTTGAGTGCGGAGGTAGCGGCGCGATGCAGGCACAACCGAACCAGTCATGCGAGCGCGTCGGGCGGTACGCTTGAGTCCTCGGAGGGCCCGGGACCTTCGATCCGCTCGATGGATGCCGGCGCTGGCGCTCCGCCGCGGCCCGTATGGAGCGGCGGAGGCCGCCCCGCCACCGAGCGTTCTACGGGCTGCGGGCGAGCCGAGCGCCTTCCGCGTGCTTCGAGCAGTCCGCGGACGCGGTCCGTCGCGAACACCGCCGAGCGTCGCGATCCACTTCTGCGGCGGTGCTTCCCGTCCGGCTCCCACCGAAACGCGAGCAATGCGAACGCGGCGGCCGCGAGCCCCCATGCGGCGAGCAGCTCCAGATGCCCCTGGTGGAGCGCCCTGCTTCCCGTGATCGGGTTGAACGCCGACTCCAGGTCGTCCGCGAACGGCCGCAACGGAAAGACCGACGCGATCGCGCGCAGCCAGTGTGGCGCGCTGTCGATCGGCTGGAACACGTCGGAGATGAAGCACAGCGGCAGCATCGTCCCCCACGCGATCGGGAGCGCCGAGTCGGCCGCCGGCACGAGCGCAGTCAGGGCAAGCCCGAGCGAGCAGAAGCAGAACACCGCAACCCCGAGCGTCAGCAACACGGTCGGGATCGCGCTCCACAGGACTTCGAAGTCGTATACGCCTGCGCCGACCGCGACCACGATGATCGCGGAGACGGCTGCTACTAGCCCGGCCGTGACAACCCGCCCCGTCATCCATACCCAAGGCGGCAGCGGCGTGGAGCGAATCCGCTTGAGGATTCCCTCATCGCGCGCCAGCGTGGTCGACGAGATCACGCTCATGTAGCAGGCGTTGACGACCGCGAAGGCGACCATCGCCGGCGTGAAGAACTGCGCGTAGCGGATGCCGCCTCGACTGCTCAGGCGCGTCCCCTCGTAGAGCAGGTTGACGGCGAGCAGCACCATCAGCGGGATCACGAGCGTAGCGAACGACGCGATCGGGGAACGCACGAGCACCCGCAGCTGGTAGCCGACCTGCGCGGCTACCAGTCTGAGCGCGGGTGGACGCCTAGCGGGAGCGCGCGTGTCGTCACGCGTCGCCATCGTGCTGATCTCCGGTCAGCTGCAGGTAGACGTCCTCGAGCGAGGGGCGGGAAACCTCGAGTCCCCGCAGCTCCAGATTCCCCTCCACCGCCCAGCCACACAGGCGCAACAGCACACGCGTCGGATCCGAGGTCCGTAACACGACCTCACCGTCGTGAGATTCCACCAAGCGGCGCAGCTCATCAGGCAGCTGATCGATCCCGTCCGGATCAAGCAACCGAAAGGTGATCACCGTCTCGGACGGCGTGCTGCTACCAAGCGAGTCCGGCCGTCCCTCTCCGACGATCCGGCCGTTTGCGAGCACGGCAGCCCGGTCGGCGAGATGCTGGACCTCGTCCATGTAATGGGAGGTGAGCACGATCGTGCGCCCCAGGCTTCGCAGATCCTCCACAAGCCGCCACGCGCCTCGCCGGGCCGCCGGGTCAAACCCCGTTGTCGGCTCATCGAGGAAGATCAGATCCGGGTCACCGACAAGCGCGAGCGCTAGGTCGAGCCGGCGGCGCTGGCCTCCTGACAGCGTCTTCACCCTTGCGCGGCGCTTCTCCTCCAAACCGACGAGCGCGATCACGTCAGCCACCGGCAGCGAGCGCGGATAGCAGCCGGCGTACAGCGACAGCACCTCGCGCACGGTCAGCTCAGCGTCGATGCCCGCCGACTGCAGCACGATCCCGATCCGCTCGCGAAAGGCACGCCCGCCGAGCTGAGGATCGACGCCGAGCACCGACACCCGCCCGCCGCTGCGCCGCCGGTGACCCTCGAGGATCTCGAGCGTCGTCGTCTTGCCCGCCCCGTTCGCCCCGAGCAGCGCGAACACCTCGCCCTCCTGCACCTGGAAGCTGACGCCGCGGACGGCATCGACCGTCCCGTAGCTTTTGAACAGACCCTCGACCTCGATCGCCGCCATCGGCCGTCACCGTACGCCGCTCGCCCCCCCCAGTCATCGCGAGGACCCCGCGCCACCCTGCGCGGAAGATACGGAGCGCGCTCCACAGAGGCTCTTCGCTGGCGAGCGAGAACAGGCGGCGTTTCGCAGGACCTCGCCTAAACGGCGGTGCGCGTGATCGAGATCGACAAGTCGATCTTCGAACTCAAGCAGCAACGAGCTGCCGGCGGTCTTCACGTCACCGGCCGTGACGAGGAGCTCGATGGCGTCGCGGTTGTACGGCATCGCGGAGCGGTTTCATGCCGTCTGCCTGCTCAGGTGCAGTTGAGCGCGGCCATCAACGCGACGCCGCGAGACCGAGTAGCCTCCTGGTCCGCCCGCGCCAAGTGACGGACCTCAGCTCTCCGGCGCCCGACAGAATCGCGATACACCGGCGTCCGGTTTTTAGGGATCGGCAGTCCGGACGAGCCCGGGGATGGGGAGGGCTACGATCGTCTGAGTTGATGCGCTTGGATTTCGCGAGTACGAGATCGACGGTGCGGCTACCGTTTTCTTCTTTGCGCGCGCTTACAGAGACGACCGCAGCTCCGCAGCGGCTTACGAGCGTGCGCGAGCGAAGATCAGCGGCAAGGACAGCACGACTCTTTTCCGTGTCAGGGCACCCGACGACGGGCGGCAGCTGCTGTTCGTCCTGTGCGGCACGCTCGCCATGCCAGGCGTGCCCGTGAACGGATTGCGTGGGGAGGTGTGGAGTACAGCCCCACGCCTGACGAGATCGGCGCGATTGCTAGCCGCTTCCGTGAGGTCGGTGAGGCTGGTGCCATGAACTCGACCGCGAGCTGGGGCGGAGTTGGGGGTCTGGCCTTGGGACCAGAAGGGTCTCGCGACCGATCCGTCGCCCCCAGGGCTGATTGGGCTACAAGGTTCTGATGACACCGGCTGGAGAACCCGAGGTCCATGTCGGCCCGGCTCTCGCCCGTACGGATAGCGAGGGACCGCCGCCGTTGCGTGACCTCGAGAGCGCGCCCGATGTGCCGGCGGAGGCGCGCGAGGAATTGCTGGCGCTCAAGTCCGGCGCTGTGTTCGTGTGCGCGCGGCCCGACGGGGATGTCCCTGGACGCTCGACCTCGACACGATGCGGCAGCTGCGACCAGCGCTCGACGCTGCCCTGGCCTGGATCAATGAGTGGGGAGATCGCGACGGCGACGGGTTACTCGAGTACGAGCCGCGCGCTCCGGCGGGCCTCGTCAACCGCGGGTGGAAAGACTCGCACGACTCGATCGTGCATGCGGACGGTTCGCTCGCGCAGGGGCCGATCGCGCTCGTTGAGGTGCAGGGCTATGTGTACGAGGCCAAGCTGCGGATCGCCGACGTCTATGAGGCGCTCGGGGACGCGCTCCGCCCGGACAGGTTACGGTCCGAGGCGAGGGCGCTGCGGGCGGCGTTCAACGAGGCGTTCTGGGATCCCGACGAGGGGTTCTTTGTGCTCGCGCTGGACGGGTCGCAAGGCTCAGGTTCGCAGCGTGACCTCCAACCCGGCTCACTGCCTGTACTGCGGGATCGTCGATGACGACAAGGCTGCCCTCGTCGCGGAGCGGTTGATGGCGGCCGACATGTTCTCGGGCTGGGGGATCAGGACCCTGTCGGGCAGCTCGCCCGCTTATAACCCGATGAGCTACCACAACGGGTCGATCTGGCCGCACGACAACGCGATCGCGGCCGCCGGCCTGAAGCCCTACGGGTTCGACGCCGCGACCAACCGGATCGCCGCCGGGCTGTTCGACGTCGCCTCCGGCGCGCGTGACTTCCGTCTGCCCGAGCTGTTCTGTGGCTTTCAACGCGACGGATCGAGAGCGATCGTCGCCTATCCGGTCGCTTGCATCCCGCGGGGGGGCAGCTGCCGCCCCGTTCATGCTGCTCCAGGCGATGCTTGGAATCTCCGCGCACGCGCCGGACAACAGCCTGACGGTCGACCGGCCGCGCCTACCGGACTGGCTCGGGGCCGTTGAGATTCGAGGCGTTCGCGTCGGCAGCTCGAAAGTGAGCCTCGCGTTTCGCCAGACCGGACCCAGCACCGGGTTCTCGCTGCTCGAGCAGCAGGGCAACGTGCGCGTCACGATGTCGACATGACCGCGGCGGAGGGCGCGCCGCGAATGGATCCGGCGATTCCCCCGCTGCTCGCGCGGCGCTTCGAGGCGATCGTGTTCGACTGGGACGGCACCGCGGTACCCGACCGCCACGCTGATGCCACCCGCATGCGCCGCCTCGTCGAGGATGCATGCGCGGCAGGGCTCGAGCTGGTGGTTGTGAGCGGCACGCACGTGGGCAATGTCGACGACCAGCTGACCGCCCGTCCGGCCGGTCCGGGAGGGTTGGTGCTGGCGCTCAACCGCGGGTCCGAGGTGTTCCGCGTCGATCGTGACGGGCCGCAGCTCGTCTACCGGCGGACGGCGAGCACGGCGGAGGACGCGGCCCTGTCGCGCGCGGCGCAGCTGACGGTGAAGCGCCTGGCGGTGCGGGGGCTCGCCGCTCGGATCGTGTCCGAGCGGCTGAACCGCCGCAAGATCGACCTGATCCCCGTGCCCGGCTGGGAGGATCCACCGGAGGCGCGGATCGGCGAGCTGCTCGCCGCCGTGCAGGCCCGTCTCGCCGCGGCGGGCATCGGCGGGCTGACCGAGGCGGTGGAGATCGCGCGCGGCGCCGCGACCGATGCCGGTCTGGCCGATCCGCGGGTGACCAGCGACGCTAAGCACGTGGAGATCGGTCTCAGGGACAAGTCCGATTCGGCGCGCTGGATCATGGGCGAGCTGTGGCGCAGCGGCATCGCACCCGGCCAGGTGCTGATCGCGGGCGACGAGCTTGGCCCGCTCGGCGGTCTGGCCGGGAGCGACTCGAACCTGCTCGTGGACGGCGCGACGGCGGTCTCGGTCGGGGTCGAGCCGAACGTCGTTCCAGCCGGCGTCGTGAGGCTCGGCGGAGGCCCTGAGATGTTCGCGGCCATGCTCGAGGACCAGATCGCCCGCCGCCGGCGCGGCGAGCTGCCGATCGTCGAGCTCGACCCGGCTTGGGTGCTTGTGGTCGACGGCGTCGATCCGCTGCTCGAGCGCTTCCACGAATCGCTGCTCACGCTCGCCGAGGGGCTGCTGGGGACGCGCGGGAGCGTGATCGCAGAGCATCCGAGCGGCGACCCCGCGGTGCTGATGTCCGCCGTGTACACGAGAGCGGGCGCGGAGGCGCACCTGCTGGCCGCGCCGCGCTGGAACACGATCACTCTCGACGATCCCTCGCCACGGCCGGTCCGTCGCGTACTCGATCTCCACGCCGGCGTGCTCCAGCAACAGCTGCAATCGGAGACCGGACAGATCGACGCGCTGCTGCTCTCCTCGCTCGCGCGGCCGGCGACCGCTGCGCTCCGAGTCAGGGACCGCAGCGCAGGCAAGCAACTGTCCCGGCCACTCACTCCGCCACCCGGGCCCACAATCGAGGAAGGACAGAAGGACGGGGCCATGTGGATGCGCGTCAGGGGGCGGCCGGGGTCGATCGTCACGGCGGCGCGCGATCAACTGACCGGCACGGTCGGCGACCAGGTGCTCGACCGCGTGGCAGCCTATGAAGGCGCCGCTCGAGGGCCAGCCGATGAATGCGCGGCCCTCGATCACCTCCAATGCGCGCGACGGCTCGGGTTCGACGGTCTGCTCACCGAGCACCGCCGCGCCTGGGCGTCACGCTGGGAGGATGCCGACGTCGTGATCGACGGCGATCCGGAGCTGCAGCTGGCCGTCAGGTTCGCGATCTTCCATCTGCTCGCGAGCGCGCCGGATCACGGCGAGGCAGCGGTCGGGGCCCGAGGGCTCAGCGGGAAGGGCTATCGGGGGCATGCGTTCTGGGACAGCGATGTGTACGTACTCCCGTTCCTCGCCGCGACCCACCCGCCGGCGGCGCGGGCGATGCTTGAGTACCGCGTCCGGCGGCTGCCCGCGGCGATGCGCGCCGCCCGCGCCCAGAGACGCGCCGGTGCTCGCTTCCCCTGGGAGTCCGCATGGTCAGGTCAGGACGTCACGCCCAATCACGCGCGTGGTCGGCACGGCGAACTCGTACCGATCCTCACCGGGCCGCTCGAGGAGCACATCATCGCCGACGTGGCATGGGCCGCCGCCTGCTACATCGACTGGACCGGCGATCAGACGTTCGCGGCCGGTCCGGGGCGCGAGCTGATCGTGCAGACCGCCCGCTGGTGGGCGTCGCGGATCGAGCCTGACGCGCACGTACACGGCCATATCCGCGGCGTTATCGGCCCTGACGAGTACCACGAGAACGTCGACGACAACGCGTACACGAACGTGATGGCGCGCTGGAACCTCAAGCGCGCCGCGGACGCAGGCTCGGACGTGGTCGATGAGCGCGAGCGGCGCCGCTGGCTCGCGCTGGCCGATTCGATCGTCGACGGATACGACCCCTCAACCGGGATCTACGAGCAGTTCGCCGGCTTCAACGCGCTCGAGCCGCTCCTGATCGCCAAGCTCGCGCCGCGGCTTCCGGTCGCCGCCGACATGCTGCTCGGCCACGAGCGCACCCAGGCCACCCAGGTCGTCAAGCAGGCCGACGTGCTGATGCTGCACTACCTGATCCCCGACGAGGTAGCGGCCGGCTCGCTGCAGCCTAACCTCGACTTCTACGGGCCGCGCACCGCCCACGGCAGCACGCTCTCACCCGGCGTGCACGCCGCGCTGCTTGCCCGCGCCGGCCGGCTCGCGGAAGCGCTCGAGATGCTCCGCCTCGCCGCCCGGATCGACCTCGACGACATCGGTCACATGGCCGCCGGCGGGCTTCACCTCGCTGCGATGGGCAGCGTGTGGCGAACGCTCGCGCTCGGATTCGCCGGCCTGCGACCCGCCGGCGACGCGCTCGTAGTCGACCCCGTGCTCGCGCCCGGGTGGGACACGCTCGAGCTGCGGGTCCGGTTCCGCGACAGCCGCGTGCGCGTCCGCGTTCAGCCGGGCGCCGTCGAGGCGAGCGCCGACCCGCCCGTAGCTGCGCTGAGCCCCGCCGGTGACCGCGTACAGCTCGGCCGCACCCCGCAGAGCTTCCCACCGTTCCCCGAGGAGGAATCCGTGACCACCGTGCTCGCCGCACTCGACTCCAACGCCTCCGGGCGACCGGTGCTCAGCACCGCGATCGCCCTCGCGGACCTGTTCGACTCCACCGTCACCTGCCTGCACGTACGCGAGGAAGCCTTAAGTGCCGCGGCCGAGCTCGCGCGCGCTGCCGGCGTCGAGCTGCGCGAGGTCAGCGGCGCCCCGGTCGAACAGATCGTGAACGCCGGCCCAAGACCCAGACGTCGCCGCGCTCGTCCTCGGCGCGCGTGGCATGCACGGAGGCTCCCAGCCCGCCGGACACACCGCGCTCGAGGTCATCACGCGCATCCCAAAGCCGGTCGCCGTCGTCCCACCCCACGCGCAACCGCCCGAGCGGATCGACCGCATCCTCGTCCCGCTCGAAGGGACCAGCGAAAGCTCGCAAGCGCTCGACGACACGATCAAGCTGGTTCACCGGCGCGGGCTGGAGGTCTCGTGCTGCACGTCCACTCGCCGGCCACTCTGCCCGCGTTCTCCGACCACGAGCCACACGCAACGCTGGCATGGGAGCGCGAGTTCCTCTCACGCTACATCTCCACCCCGCACGACCGCATCACCTTGGTGCGCCGCCTCGGCGTCCCCGCCGACGACATCGTCGCAGTCGCCCGCGAGACCAGCCCCGACCTGATCGTCCTCGCCTGGGCCCAGGACCTCGCCCCAGGCCACGCGCGCGTGGTCTCAGAGACGCTCGCGCACACCGACGTCCCGGTGCTGCTGCTGCCGGTCCAGTAAGCGACGGTGCCTGGCAGCGGCACGAGTCGACTCAGTAGACCCCCGCACGTAGCCTCAGCGGCCGACCCCGATGCCAGCATCGCAGCCGCACGGTTCAATGAGATCACCATGGCAGCAAAGACGACAAGCAGCGCACATGTAGGCGACTGGATCGAGGCGCGCGAGCTGCACGGCCACCCGTCGCGGCGCGGCCAGATCGTAGAGCTGCTCGGCCACGACGCACACGAGCACTACCGCGTTCGCTGGGACGAGCAGCACGAATCGATCCTCTACCCGGCCGACGGGATCATCATCACTCCGCAGCATGGGCGACCCGCCCGCCGCGCAAGCCGCTGAGGGCAGCCCCGATGATGGCTGAGGCGCTCGGGATCGACACGCCAGAGCGGCTCTCGCAACTCGACTGGCAAGGGCACCCCGTTCTCAGCGTCTACCTCGATCTGGACCCGACGCGGTTTCCCACACCGGCTGCGCGCGACACGCAGCTCAGCGCGCTGCTGAGCAAAGCACGGCGCGAAGCGCCCGACAAGGACGTGGACCTCATACGAGCATTGCTGGACTCCGAGCCGGCGCTCGCGTGCGGGGCGCGGGGGCTGGCGATCTTCTCCTCGGCCGACGCCGACGTCCTCGAAGCCGTCCGCCTACCGAGCCCCGTTGAGCCGATGGCCGTTGTCGACACAGTCCCGTGGCTCGTGCCACTCGCCGGCATGATCTCCTCCGGCGACTGGGGCTTCGCAGTCGTGAGTCGCAGCACCGCACGACTGTTCCGAGGAGGACCGAGCGCGCTGACCGAGTTCGCGACCATCCATGACGATCTTCACCGCAGGCACGCCCAGGGCGGATGGTCCCAGGCCCGCTTTCAGCGAGGGATCGAGGAGCAGGTGGCATTGCACGCGCGCCGCGTCGCCGACCATCTGCTGCGCGCACATCGACACAGGCCATTCGAGCACCTCGTGATCGTCGCCTCGGACGAGCTACAGCCGGTGATCGTGCACAGCCTTCACAGCACGTTGACCGAACGCCTCGCCGGCACCATCGACGCCGACCTGGAGCACGCCCCCGCAGACGAGATCGCGCGAGCGGTCGAGCCGGTGATCGAACGCGAAGCGCACGACCACGAGCGCGCGCTCGTCGCCTGCATCGAGCAGGCGCTGGGAACCGGCGGCGCGGCCGCCGCAGGGCTCGACGAGGTGCTCTCGACGCTAGAACAGGACCGCGTCGAGGCGCTGCTCGTCCCAGAGCATTCAAACCTCGTCGCGGGGCTGTGCCCGCGTTGCGGACGGCTGTCGACCGCCGACGACGGCAGGTGCCAGCTCGACGGTGCCAGCCTTGCCTCGGTCGACGCGGTCGAGCACGCCGTCGAGGACGCCGCACGCCGATCAGCGCAGATCGTGGTCGTCCGCCACGAGACCGACTGGCTCACAGAGCACGGGGGAATCGCCGCGCGGCTGCGGTGGTGAAGCGAACCTCATCCCTTGACGACGCCGAGACCAAGACGGTCAGCGAGCATGCAGCGCATCGAACTCAACTCGCGTCCTGGGGGAGGCAGATGAGACCCGCGATCGGGAATCACCGGCGGGCGACTGGGCTTCCGCACCGTCCGCGCGATCAGTTCCCAGCCACACCCGCCTCGGCCTCGACTGCGTGGGTGGAATGCTCGACCGCCGGCACGGCCAGCACCGGACACGGCGCAACGTGAAGGAGTCGCAGCGTCACGCTCCCGAGCACCAGCCCGACAACCGCCCCGCGGCCGCGGGTGCCGACGACGATCAGGTCAGCTCCGACCTCCCGGGCGACATCGGCGACTGCGTGCGCGGGCTGCGATCCGACATGGTTGACGACCTTCAAAGTTGCGTCGAATCCCTCCCGCGAGAGCTCCTGCACGACGTCCTTCAGCTTCGCTTCGACCTGCTCCTCGTCGGCGAACACCGCCAGACCCTCCTTCGTCGCAAACCTCTGCACGATGTGCACGACGACAAGCGATGCTCGCTGCTCGCGAGCGAGCGCCTTCGCCACGCTGAGTGCCCTGGCGGCATTCTCCGAGCCGTCCGTGGCCCAAACGATTGTGTTGAACACCAAGCACCTCCAGCTAGACGGAAGTTTTTGAGGGGTTGAGGTCCGATCGCCCGTGTTTGCGGGGGTCGGGCTTCTTTTGGCTGGTGTGATGTAGACACTAAACTGCTTGACTTTCGGCCCTGTGTCCGATAGGGTCATCCTCCGCCAGACAATCAGCCCCCACCGGATGGCCCCTGTGGCCGCTGAGCAGCAGCGCGGCCGACGAACGACTTGCGCGTGCGTTCACGGGAAGCACCAGCCAGCGGCGCACCTCGAGCCGGATTAATAGCGCAAGCCAGCGGCGCGAGAAGCCGCGGCGATCGGCGTTCGCCCGCGCGCCTCCTCGTGGGCGGGAGCAGTCGTCCCGGATCACGCACGCCGGAGTGTCCGTGCGTGGCGAGCCTCGCGCCCGTGGATGGGCCGGGGCGGCACGCACGCGCTGCTCGCCTGCTTCCACCCCAGCCAGCAGAACACGTTCACCGGCCGGCTCACCGAACCGATGCTCGACGCCGTCCTGGCGCGCGTTCGCGAGCTGGCTGGATCCGGCGGCTGATCCTCAGCCGGTGCCGACGATCACGTTTCCGTCTTGCGTAGCCGCGACGCACAGCGTGGTTGACGCACAGGACAGCGCGTTGATCGACTGCGCGTGATCGATCGTCTGCGACTGCCAGAGTGCTGTTGCGCTGCCTGGGTCACTTGAGGTCTGGACCGAACCGGAGCTGTCAGCGGTCATGCACAGCGATGTCGATGGACACGCGACCGCATTGAGCGACCCGCTCGTGCCGGTTTCCGTGCCCTGCCACGAGGACGCTTTCGTCGGACCGGTCGAGGTGATCACGTAGCCACCTTGGGTGGCGGCCACGCATAACGATGCGGCCGGGCACGACACCCCTTCGAATGTGTTGTCGCCGCTGAATGAGTTCTCGTCGAAGTTCGTCGTCAGCTTCCAGTGGTTCGAGCCGCCGGTCGGGTCGGTCGAGGTGAAGATGTCGTTGATGAACCCCTCTCCGGTGCTCTGATCGACGCCGACGCACAATGACTGCCTCGGGCACGCGATCCCTGACATGACGCCCGGGCTGTCACCGTTTTCCGGCAGGACGGCTTCCCTCCAGGCACGCCGGCCTCCGGTCGGGTCCCTCGACACGAACAGGTCGTCCACGCTGTCACCCGCCAGGCAGAAACGGTTAGAGCGACAGTAGACGGCGACCAACCCCGTCCCCTTGCTCGAACGCCCACCGACGATGCGAGCCCTCTTCCATGAGGCTCTGCGGGCCGTGGGGTCGGTCGAGGTCAACACGTACCCGTCATAGTCCACCGCCACGCACAGCGACGTCGACGGACACGAGATCGCGCTCATCGCCTTCGCGTCGTCCACATGCTCGCTGCTCCAGGTATGCGCTGTGGCCGGGTTGGTGGACGTGAGCACGTCCCCCGCTTGATTGATCGCGACGCACAGCCGCGCGCTAGCGCACGAGACGTCCAAGAGCGGGCTGCCGGCGATGTGGCGGGTGGCGGTGTAGCTGTTCGAGTCGGCAACCGTCCACGGGTTCGCAAGCGCCGGGGTCGTTGATGCGTAGACATCGTCGTTGTCGAGGACAAAGCAGCTCGTGTCCGTCGGGCACGACACGGTGTCGGGGACCTGTTGGGCGGAGCCGTTGCCCGCGAACGTCCCGGTCGGCGTCCATGTGCTCGCGGCACCCGCCGGCTGGCTCGAGGCGATCAGCCCGCCATTGCCAGGATCGCCGGCAACGCATAGCGACGCCGACGGGCAGTCGATCTGGCCCGCAACCTTGGTATCAAGCGGAGTCACAGTCCAGTCGCCGGCGCCGCCGGTCGGGTCGCTCGACGACGCGATCACAGTCGTCAAGACCTCATTGTGGCTCGCCGATACCGACGACGAGGTCCCGATCGCAAAGCACAGCGACGCCGACGGACACGAGACGGCCGTGAACTGCTGCCCGAACGACCCGACAGCCTGGTTGCTCCATGCAGCGCTGCCGCCGGTTGGGTTGGTCGAGCTCCAGATGTGTCCTCCATTCTGACCGGCAACACCGCACGCATACGAGCCGGTTGGACAATCCGAGTCAACGGCGACGCACAACGAGGCGGTCGCGCATGACACGACCACCGGCAGGTAGTCGCCATCCTGCGGCTTGTCGATGTTCGCGACCCTCCACGCCGCGGCACCGCCGGTGGGGTTTTCAGACGTGACGACGTTGCCACCGTCGTCGCCGGCGACGCACACCGAGGCCGACGGGCACGACACGCTGACCAGGTTGTTGCCCTTCTCCTGGGACAGCGGTGTGACGGTCCACGCGGGCGCTCCGCCCGTCGGGTCAGTCGAGGCCGCGACGAACGACTCCCCGACGGCCACGCACAAGCTTGGCGACGCACAGGAGATCGCAGTCAGAGCAGAGCCGTGCTGAAGTGGGGCCGTGGCCTGCCAGCTCGTGCCGGCAGCCGCCGGCCGAGTCGAGGTGAGGACCTCGCCGTCTCCGGCGATCGCCACGCACAGCGATGCGGTCGGACACGAGATCGCCGTCAACGTGCTCGACACGGTCGGCCCGCTGACGACCTTGCGCAGGTGACCCACCGGCCGCGGTACCGACCAGCGCAAAGACGCCGGCGACGCCGGCGACGCCGCGGTCGCGGTCGCGGTCGCGGTCGCGGTCAACACCACGCTCGCGACCGAGGCCATGATGAACAGCGCAGTGAGCTGTCGGGGCCTCATAAACGCTCTCTTGCAGTCCAATCCCATTCGCCAGGTCTCGTCTCTCAGGTCACGCGTACGCCCGACGCGAGCGACACGAGACCAACCACCCTACTGCGGCTCACCGCGGTAGCTGGGGTTCGGGCCGCTTCAGTTGGCGGAGCGCGCGTCTTCAGCGGCCGATAGCTCGCTTGCGGAAGGGACGAGCAGCACCGGCTCCGGGCCTGATCGCTCGCTGCCGGTCCGTGGTCATTGCGATCACGTGGGCGGCGTCGACCACGTCGCTGCGTTTGGTGCGGAGCGGTCACGACTTCGCCGTGGCTGCTTCAGGCGTGATCCACCATCGGATCCGCCACGGGCAGTTGGCCGCTCTTCGTTCCGAGCAGCCACGACCCGGCCTTCGCGCCATCGCCTGGCGCGTGGCCGCATTGCCGCTACTCGAGCCACCATGCGACATGCCTCCTTTGGCCGGCCCCGGCGCGGAAGCAGGCACGTCGCCGAGCCGCCCGTCAGGCGGCGGAGCAGGCACGACGCGCGCGGCGCCGTGGCGCATCGGCGCGTGGCCGCTCTGGTCTGGAAGCGGCGAGCTCTTCGCCGCGTGCCGGCTGATCCGGTTACGCCTACAGCGGCAGTGCGGGTGTCGACGCCGTCGTGACCGCTTTGCTGCTTGCAGCTTCCCGGCCTTCGGCTAGCGCCCCGAGCATCGGTCGGACCGATCCGTCGGCGACGCGCAACGTGCGCACTGAGGCGAATAGGAGGGGTCCGCCGACCACGTGCCGGACACCTGCATTGTGCGCGTGACGGTAATCGTCGACGGCGACCTCAGGCGGTGGACCGAGCCGCGGGCTAGTTGCCTTGGTCCATCGGTGCGTCGTTGGCGAGAAGATTTTCGCAGAGCCTCAGACAATCGCGGCAGATGCTCACGCCCGCGTCGCTCGTGTGCTCGGCGTGCAGGCCGACCCCCGGCCGGCGGGGCGCGTGGACCATCGCATCAGTCTCATCCCGTCGCCGGCCGCACAAGCTGCACCGGGCCTTCGCGTCCGCAAGGCCGAGGGGGACAAGCATCGTCAGGTCATTCGCTCGGCAGTCGCCCGCGACGTCTGCTTTGCGGGCGAGGTCGATGCAGCGATCGCAGATGAAGACACCCGGTCCGGCGATCAGCTTGCGCACGTGTGTCCCGGCGGCGCCGCAGAACGCGCAGGTCAGGTTCGCGTTCCGGCTCGGCTCGCCGGTCGGGGTAGGTCGTGTCACGCGACGCGGCTTGACGGCACCCTTTCCTGTCGAGACATCGACGATCTGATGCACGCGTTGGAAGCTCAGCCCAAGCGCGTCGGCGATCTCTCGCATCGAGCCACCAGCGGCGTGCAACCGCCGGATCGCATGTTGATAGGCGACCTGAGCCTGCTCCGCCTCGTGTTGCAACTCGAGCAGTCGATCCCTCGACCGCTGAGCTTCGCGTAGTGGTTGCTCGTCGAGCATTGGCCGTCTACCATGGTAGACGCTGCTTCCCGATGCCAGCTTGGGGCGATTGTGGTTAGGCCTTGAGGTGCGGGTGGAAGAAGGTGCTGCCGCGGTGGTTGATGTGGACCGCTTCGTGCAGTGAACTGCCGTGCAGCCAGCGCTTCCAGGGTAGGAACCACATCGTCCAGCCGTTGTCGAAGACGCCGGCCCTGGGGCTGCCGGTGATCGTCACTGGGTCGCCGGGGACGGCCATCTTGTAGTAGATCTCGGCGTCGGCGGGCGGCATATTCACGCACCCGTGGCTGACGTTCGTAAAGCCCTGCTCTCCGACGGACCAGTACGCGTCGTGGAGGTAGTCGCCGCTCCAGGTGAAGCGCACCGACCATGGCACCTCGATGTCGTAGCCCGGGCCCTTCATGTCGACCGGGTTGCTCTTTTCGATCGTGAGGTACGTCCCGTTTGGCGTGTCGTCCCCGGGTCGGCCGGTGCTGATCGGCCACTGAGCGAACACCTTGCCGTCGCGGTAGACGGTCATGTGGTGGCTACTCGTACTCGCGACGACGCTCAGCGCGCGGCCGATGCTGAACGACTGCGTCAGCGTGTGGAACCCATAGATGCCTGGCGCGCCCTGCACCCCGTCGAGGTGGGCGACGAAGCTGATCCGGGTGTGCGCCGGCCAGTAGTGGTGCGGGCGGAAGTACAGGCACGTGGGGGCCGTGCCGCACTGATCGTCCCAGTACCACGAGCCGGTCACGAGCTTGGAGCTCGTGACCTGGAGCGCCTTTTCGATCGCCCCGCGGTTGGTGATCGTGTGGTTGAAGTAGAGGATGATCGGCATCCCGACTCCGTAGGTCTGGTGGTAGCCCTCGACGGTCTGGGTCACGAACGTCTGCTTCGGCGTGAACGTGCGAAACGAGGCGGTCTTCATGACCGGCGCCCCGGAGGGTCCAGTCCCGGACGCGGTGACCGTGTAGTCCTCGCTGACGCCGAGCGCCCAGGTGCTGCGCCAGGCCGTGCCGGACTGGTTCATCGTCCCCTCGACCGCCTTGCCGCCAGCGCTGGCCCGCACCTCGGTGAGCGTGCCGCCCGTCGCGGTGACGGTGAGCCCGCGGTCCGGCCGGCGGTCGGTGCCGCCGGAAGGCGTGATCGCGATCCGCACGCCACTCACGGTCCTCGAGGTGCCCGATCCGCCGCCCGATCCGGAGCCCGCGCCGCCGCTGGACGCGTGCGCGGGGCCCGCTGCGGAGCCGCCTCCGCAGCCGGCGAGGATCACCGCACCCAGCGCGCACGCGACGGCGATGGCGACCACACGCGTGCGAGCCGGGGGCGATACGTCTGAGCCAGCGCTATGGACGGGTGCTGCTCGCAACTCGGACCTCCGCTTCGAGTCCGACCAAGCTTACGCACCGCCACCCTTCGCTCGCACCAGCACTGTCTGAGAAAGCCACTATCAGAGCGAGCGATTTTGGCCGATCCGTCTCGACGTCGTCGGAGGCTGTGCCGACCCCGTGACCGTGCGAACCTCACCCGGCGATATCGCGCATCCGCGGGGCAATCGCAGAGGACGATCAGTGTCCTGACAGCTCGAGGCGTGCCGTGGAGGATGCTCGTACGATCGGATTCACGTTTGCCTCAGACGCGCCGCTCGCGATCGCATTGGCGACCGTCCGATCGCGGTGGCGGGATCTGGTCGGGACGGCTGGGGCGACCGGTATCGGCCCCAGGAGGCTCCGGTCGACGCCGGCAGCCGGGACTGCTCCTCTACGCCTGGAGGAGCAGCCAGCCGTGACGGGCGACGTGGCTGCTCCGTCACAGATGGAGCAGTCGACCGAGGTGGCCGGCGGACCGTCGCAACTCGTCCGCAGCGATCGTCTGTTCGGACTGTTGCCTGGGCGCTCGCTCCGGTTCGCCAAGCGGTAGCCAGAGGCGTAGGTGATGCTTCGCAATGGGCAGCCGAGGAGTCCACGACCCCCTGACCTGGTTGAGCTTTCACGACGGTCATTCGGGAGGGCAAATCGCGGCGACGTTGCCGCGCGCGGGCTCAGGCTCGGGGAGGTGAGGAGCGAGCGATAGTGATGTACCA
>CALAQT010000209.1 GCA_937888775.1 uncultured Actinomycetes bacterium
CAGGCGTCTGAGACTGCCCGACGAAGCCCCGGTGACACTGCCGGTCTGGAACGAATCCAGCCGTGAGCCGGCGCCCGGATGGCCACCCAGTCAGACGCCCGCAACCGTTCCGCAGCAGCAGCGCCAGCCCGGCTCGATCGAGGTGCCGAGACTGCTGTTTCACGCCTGATGCAGCAGCCCGGACAGTGCCGGCGAGGCTGCTGCTCTTGTGCTTGCTACTCAGGAGTTCGTGGCTAACGGTGGAAGGCGACCGTCATGTCGGCGCCGCCAGAGTGCTGCATCGCCGGGGCGGACGGGCAGTCGTGGCCGTACCGGTCGATGTGGCTGGTGGCGTTCCGGAGCAGTCGTCTCGATGACCGGTTCGAGGGGTCCCGAGAGGGCCGGATCGCACCAGGAGCGACAGCGAGCCGATCTCCTCGCTCGTGGCCGCTATGAGCCGGAAGCGGGGTTCGACCGCCGCCTCGTGCCGACGGCCGTGCTTGTACGACGGCACAAATCGGCGACCTCCGCTGCGAGCCGCGCCGGCGAGCTCCAGAACTACGGCAAGAGTCTCCGCTTCGGCCAACGCGGCGGTGGAGCGAGCGGTTAGCCGTCAACGAGGAGTGCTTGTATCGGGCCGAGTAGCCGTTCGGAACGGCGCGAGGTCGCCCGCAGCTCGATCAGGTTGTGCGTCAGCGGCTCGCCGCGGTTGCGGCGCTCGCGTTGTTCGGCTGCGATCGGGCGCCAGAGTTCGTCGACGATGGTGCTCGGGTCCCCAGCGATCTCGTCGATGTCGCGTTCGAGATGCGCGGCCCACAGTCGCAGTCGCGTGTCGCGCGCGAGCTCCGGGTCGCAGGTGACGACGTTGACCTCGGTGTCGTTGAAGAAGGAGTGGGCGTTGAGGTTCGCGGAGCCGAGCGTGAGCCAGCGGTCGTCGACGATCCCGACCTTGGCGTGTATGTACACTCGGTCGCTGGTGTTGCCCGAGCGCGCCCGGATCGTGGTGGCGAGGAAACGCCGCTGGTCGCCGTCGGCTTCGGCGAGGAGGGCGAGTTGCCCGCGGGTGTCGTCCTCTCCGGTGTTCGGCTTGCCGGGGAGCATGATGACGACGCGAAACTCGTCGACCGGGGGCCGGCGGAGCTTGTCGGCGAGGATGTTCACGATCTCCGGCGACCACAGGAACTGGTTCTCCAGGTAGACGAGGTGCTGCGCGGAGCGCAGGGCGCGCAGGTACGCCTCGATGATCCGGAACTCGCCGCGCGGCGCGAAGTCGTAGAGCTTCTCGGGGACAGTACGCACGATCTGCAGCTCCACGTCGCCGGCGCTCGCCACGTCAGCCGGCTGCGGTTCCAGGCGCTCGCCGGTGACCGCTTGCCAGCGCTGAGCGACGTGGCGGCCGACGTCGCCGACCGCCGGCCCGCGCAGCCGCGAGGCGACGTCGTGCCAGCCCATCCGCCCGCGCGCGGGATGCTCGGGCGTGTCGTAACGATCACCGCCGAGGTCCGTCAGGTCGATGCCGCCGACAAACGCGACCTCGTCGTCGATCACGACGAGCTTCTCGTGGTGGCAGTGCATCGGGCGCTCGTGCGAGTCCAGCGCAACCTTGATGCGCGTCCCGCGCACGAGCTGATCACGCGCTGCGCGGACGGACGCCCGGCGCGGCGTGAACACGGGCACGGGAGCCCCCGCCCACAGCAGCACGCGAACGTCTACTGACTCGGCCGCCTCGCGGAGCAACTCGCGCAGCAGCACCGGCGGCTCATAACGGATGAGCGCGAACTCCGGCGTGATGCACCACCCCGCGATCAGCACGCTCCGCCTCGCGGACCGGATCGCATGCTCGAGCATCGGGAAATAGGCGGCACCCTCGATCAACAAGTCGACCGCGTTGCCCGCCCGCGGCGGCGGATCCCCCGCGGCCCACAGGCGCCCGTCGTCCGGTGGCGTGCGCTGCGCGGAGCGCCCGAGCTTGCCCAGCCTGCGTGCATGATGAGCGCTCGTCAAACGCTCGACCGCAGTTCCCGCAATGCGGTCCGCGACTCGAATCAGATCCAAGGTCATCGCGCTCAGACGATACGCCGCCGAGTCGCCGCGACATCGAGCGTGACGCGAGCGTCGACTGCCGCTCCCCAACCTGCGCGAGTCAGTCGACGCGCGCGATCCGACGTCTTAGCCGCGGATCGATCGGCGCATCAGCGGTTTGCCGGCGCCTCGCCAGTGGTCCAGCTCGGGAGCGCTCGGCACACCTCGTGGGCCTGCATGTGGGACCCTGAGGCCCCGACGAGGAGCCTGTATGGCGCCCAAGACTGAGTCCAAGCCGACGTGGCTGGCTGAACCCGAGCCGCATGACTTTGCCGCCGCCGATCACTTCCTGCAGCTAGTGCTGCACAAGCGCCACGTCAGGCTCGCGCTCGAGCAGCTGCGCAAGCAGGCACGTTCGTTTGCTGCGAAGGACATCTTGCGAACCGCGGAGCTTGTTTGCATGCCGGCCGATAACGAGGGCGTCGCTGCGAAGCTCTTGGAGATCCGTGACGGGAAGGCGCTCGCGCCGGTGCAACTCGTGCGCCTCAAGCGCGGTCCGCTGATCGTTGCCGACGGCTACCACCGCGTGAGTGCGTCGCACTTGCTCGATGAGTCGACGATGGTGCCCTGCGTGCTGGTGAGCGTTCCGTGAATCGGCCGGCGGCGTGATGCTGTCCTCGCCGGTGCCTGATCGCCCCGGGACGGCGGCCCGCCGACCCGCCGCCGATGTGCTGTTCTGGGATCCCGTGCATGCATGGCGGCGGCTGCTCGCAGAGCTCGTCGGCACGCTGCTGCTGACGTTCGTCGCGGCGGGAGGCGACACGATCGAGGCCGCCACCCACCAGCCACTGGGGCACGCCGCGAAGGTCGTCGCGCCGGGCCTGATGGTGATGGCGCTGATCTATGCGATCGGCGGCCTGTCTGGTGCCCACCTGAACCCGGCGGTGACGCTCGCGTTTTCGCTGCGTGGCGACTTTCCCCCGCGACGCGTAGCGCCGTACATAGCCGCACAGATCGCCGGCGCAATCCTCGCGGCGCTGCTGCTGCTCGTGATCTATGGAAACGTGGGGCATCTCGGCGCCACCCTGCCGCACCTGGGTTCCGGGACCGCACTGGCCACGGAGATCATCCTGACCGCCGCCCTGTTGCTGATCATCTTGGGAACCGCAGCGGCCGGCCCGCGCCTGGTCGGTCACAACTCCGCGCTGGCCGTCGGCGCCACGATCGCGCTGCTGGGCCTGATCGCCAGTCCGGTCAGCGGCGCGTCGATGAACCCAGCCCGCTCGCTCGGCCCGGCGCTGATAGGCGGAAACATGGGCACCTACTGGATATACCTCGTCGGACCACTCTGCGGAGCCGTAATCGCGCTCGCGCTCGCGACCGCGTTCTACGGGCGCCCCGCCGGCCACGGACAAGCCGCGGCCGATGCGCCGCCCAAGCCGCCGCATGGCAACCCGTGAGAATCGCGGTCGGGCCGGCCAAGCCGCGGGTCGCTCAGCGCTTGCCTTTCGTCTCCTCGCCGCGTTTTTGAAGGAACGTGCCGATTGCGGCGGCGAGCCCCGCAATCACGGTGATCGCGTAGATCTCCATGAAGACGTCGAGGATTCGTCCACCGTCCGAGATCGGATTCTTGATCTGCGAGGAGACGGTCAGCAGCTGAGTCGTCGTCCAGAACGCGGCGCTGCCGAATGTCTTGATCTCGGTCTGGGCTGAGTGGCGCTCGAGCAGGAACGCGGCGATCGCGCAGAACAGGTCAACACCAACGGTGACCACCGTGATCGTGACGAGGTGGTCCCGTAGCCGACGATGCGTGGGCGTCGCCGCGCGGAGAACGTCCCGAAACTCGCGGGCCGAGGACCCCAGCACTCGATGCGGCATCGATCAATCGTCGCGGGCGTGCCGGACGTCGTTGCCCGCCAGCCACTACGGTCTGTAGGTCAACGGCTCAACAGACGTGTGTGCTCGGACGCTGGCCCCGCTAACCGCCTTTTGACTCGGCGACAGGTGTCCGCAGACGTCAACCTAGCCGGCGTGTGTTGATACAGAACGAAGCATCACCGGCCTGGGCGCTCGAACCGCTCCCCGGCGCGCCCGCGCTGAGGCCTCGGGCGCCAGGCATCAGGAACCGACCCGAAGCTGGTGCATGGTGCGGCTGTGCCCTGTCGTTAGCCGGTAGGTTCGCCAGATGACCATATGCATCGTGGTCCGACACGGCGAAACGACGTTCAATGTCGAAGGTCGGATCAACGGCGACCCCGAAATCCGCGTGCCGCTCAGCGCCCGAGGTCGCGAAGAAGCGGCTCAGCTCGCGCGGCACATCGCGCACGTCCGAATCGACGTCTGTGTACACACTCGCTTCCCGCGGACGCTCGAGACCGCCCAGATCGGACTCGGCGCCCGCGCGGATCGAGTCCCATTGGTCTGCGAAGCGCTCCTGGACGACATCGATGCCGGCGATCTGGAGGGCCAGCCGATGAGAGAGCTCGGAGCCTGGATCCAGGCTCACGGCCCAGACGACCCCTACCCCGGCGGCGAGAGCCTGCACGACGCAGCGCGCCGGTTCGCCAAAGGCTTACACCGCTTGGCAACCCGGCCCGAACATGTCGTGCTCGCCGTATGCCACGAACTACCGATCCGCTTCGCGCTCAACGCCGCGTCGGGTTCCGCGAACCTCGACCGACCCGAGCACCAGATCGCGAACGCGACCCCCTACCTATTCGAGCAGGCCACCCTGGAGATCGCCGCAGAAGGAATCGAACGCCTGGTCGATCGCCACGCCTCCGCTCAATGAATGCGGTCAGAAGCTTCGCGGTCGGGACGATGTCCTCCGCGGAGCTCGTTGGCTCGACGCGCACACCGTTGATCTGATCCCGCCGATCGTCTGGTGCTCCGCCTCGTGATCGGGGTAGTGCGCCCCGTGGGGCCGCGCGCCGGCTGCGGCCCGCCGGCCTTCTCTCTCGTCCTCCGGGCTTGGTGGCGCGCGCGCGAGGCAGAAGGGAGAGGAACCCAACGAACGTACTACCCCGACCATAGCGTCCAGCGCAATAGGATCGGGTGACGTCCGTCTACTGAGCAGAGCGAGTCCTACCGTGAACCCAAGAAGCGTCCATCAGAAACCGCGGAGCCACGGGGATGTGCTGACGGCGATCTCGGACGGGATGGTCGCCTTGCTGAAGGAGTTCTACGGCCGCGGGCCGACGCGAACGAAGTCCTACTACGAGGACGACTTGGTGGTCTGCGTGCTGCGCGGCGGCTTCTCGCGCGTCGAGCAGACGCTGCTCGAAGGCGTTCGCACGGCGGCGGTGATCCAGCAGCGGATGGAGTTCCAGGAGGTCATGCGCGACCGGTTCACCGGGGTCATCCAAGACGCGACCGGCCGACCGGTGATCGGCTTCATGAGCGGCAACCAGCAGCACCCCGACATGATGTGCGAGGTGTTCATCCTCGGTCCCAGCGATCTCGTCGACGAGCACGAGATGCAGGACGCCTCGGGCGGGTCGGCTCTCAGCGCCTGATTCCGCGCCTCGCGATGTCAGCGGCTGCTCGGCCGGGCGCTTGCGTATCACCGCGCACGGAGTAGAGTCGGTGGCCGAGGGCATCAATGTGCGGTCGGTCCTCGGACCGGCAACATGATCTGACTTCCGAAAGGTTCCTGCCACGCAGGGCGATCCGGAGGTCCCAGTGCCCCAGCCGCACACGCTTCTCCCAAATTCCACAGCAACTTGCTTCATGGCTGTGCCGCCAGCGTTTGAGCGCGGGCGCGCGCTTGGCTGTGCTCGACCCCGGCGAGTTCATGTTCGCTGACACGTCCGGCGCATCGTCGCGTAATGATCGCCGTGGACGCGCGACGAGGCGAGCAGGATCTCACGCGAGCGATCTCCGCCGCGATCGTCGAGCTCGATGCGACTTCGATGACCACGGCCGTATGACCGCCGGTGCCGACGTCAGTGCGCGCATCCCCCGTCCGGCGGGTTCGCGACCCGCCGGACCCCGCTCGGAGGGTGTCGAAGACCAACAGGAGGTTCCTCCCATGTTTAGAGCCAGAACTGCCGGACCTGCTACCGAAGTCGATCAGGATGGTCGCCCGTTCAGAGTGTCGCGCCGCCAGCGTAGGCGCGACGGGACAGGCGCCAGCAGGTTCGCGATGGGCGGCAGTTTGCTCGCCCGCGTCGTGCACCTGGTGGTCAGCGTCATCGTGTTGATCATCGTGGTCGGGATCGTGCTCGTGTTGCTGAAGGCCAATGCGAGCAACAGCATCGTCTCGGAGGTCCACGACTGGGCGCGCTCGCTCGCCGGCCCGTTCGACGGCATCTTCAGCTTCGACAACGCACACGTCGCTATCGCCGTGAACTGGGGCATCGCCGCGGTCGTCTACTCGCTCGCGGGCGGACTGATCGCGCGGCTAATCGGCGGCACCCGCCGCTAGCGCCTGCTCAAACGCTCTTTTTCCATCCAAACGATCGGGAGGACTCATGACCGACAAGAACATCGACAAGGCAAAAGGCCGCGTGAAAGAAGCCGCCGGCGCGCTGACCGGAGACAGACACCTCAAGAACAAGGGGCGCGTCGACCAAGCCAAAGGCTCCGCAAAGAACGCTGTCGACAAGGTTGGCGACACCCTCACCGGCCGCAACAAGAAGTAGAAGCACGCGCGTGCGTGCAACCCGACCCACCCGAACACCCGGAAGGTGAACATGCTCACAATCCTCATCATCGTGCTGTTGGTCCTACTGCTGACCGGCGGAATCGGCTTTCGCCGCCGCGGCCGCCGCACGTAGGCCCAAGGACTGCACGTCAAATGTGCCTTCAAATTAGAGGTCAGGAGACCCAATGATCGTTTTCGGCATCTGCCTGCTCATCATCGCCGCCATCGTTCCCAAGCTCGCCGTCCTATGGGGCATTGGAATCATCGTGCTGGTCGTCGGCGTGATCCTGTTGATTCTCGGCCGGACGGGGCGTGCCGTCGGCGGTCGACGCCACTACTACTAACCCTCTCTGCCCGCGCATCGTCGTTCCCCTACCGAGATGACGACTCTCACCCCAACATCAACCGCAGCGCCAAACAATCGCCAGGTGACGCCAGTGACGGCGCATCCGAACCCGCCGAAGCACAGCGACCGTACGAGCTTCAACGAGAAGGCGGCCGACCTGATCGCAAAGTTCGTCGGCTCGATGTGGATGTTCTACGCCAGCATAATTGGCTTCGCGATCTGGATGGCGGGACTGGGTGTCACGGTCGCGGGCGACCACTATCCGTTCAACCTCATGCTGCTCGCGGTCGGGGGCATCATGCAGTGGCTCGCGATGATCGCAATCCTCGTCGCCCAGAACGCTCAAGGAGAGGTGCAGGACAAGCAGGTTGAGCATCTTCATCAGCTCGGCGTGACAACCCATACGCTCGTGGTGGAAAACACAGAGCTGACCGAAGCCATCCACGAACACCTGATCAAGACACCGAGTGGCGTTACGTCCAACAACGGCGGCCACAGAGGAGAGGTAAAGCCATGACGACGGCGAGTCCCCAGCCGGGCGCCGTCCGCAGCAACCAACGGAGCGGCAAGACGGTCTCACGCCGGCCCGAGCTCGCGTGGCTGGCGCGTGCCGGGCTGATCGCCCGGGGAGTGGTGTACGGCATCATCGGGATCCTCGCCCTGAAGCTTGCGGTCGGATCGGGCGGCAAGGCGACAACCCAGCGGGGGGCGCTGATGACGCTCGCCCAGGAGCCGTTCGGCAAGGCGCTGCTGATCGCCACGGCGGTCGGCCTCGCCGGCTACGCCTTATGGCGTCTGGTCCGTGCTGGGATCGGTCACGGCAGCGAGCAAGACGACAGCGGTCTCCACCGCATCGCCGGTGTGGCCAGCGGCGTTGCGTACGCCACGCTCTGCGTCACGGCGGTGAAGATCCTGACCGGAGCAAGCAGCAGCGGCGGATCGAACAGTCCGAAGCAGACAACCGGGGGCGTACTGGGCTGGACGGGCGGGACGGTGATCGTCGGTGTCGTCGGCGCGATCCTGATCGGCGTAGCGCTATTCCAGGGATACAAGGGTGTCTCCAAGAGATTCCTGGACGACTCGAAGACCCGGGACATGAGCCGCAGAGTCAAGCGCGGCTTCACTGCGATTGGTGTCTTCGGGCACCTCGCACGGATGGTTGTTTTCGGCCTCATCGGCTACGGCCTCGTCAAAGCCGCGGTCGACTACAACCCGCGCAGCGCGATCGGCCTCGACGGAGCCCTCAACAAGCTGCTCCACAACTCCTACGGACCGTTCCTGCTCGGCGTCGTCGCCGCCGGGTTGATCGGGTTCGCGGTGTACTCGATCGCCGACGCCCGCTACGCAAAGATCTAACGCCTCCAAGACGTTGAAGCTGGGCGACAACGTGGCTGGTTAAAGGTCGCGTTGGGCGAGATAGTCGCCGCCGGCATCGCGGCCTAGCATCGCGGGGTCAGGCGCATCGCCAATAACACCAGTCCGTACGGAAGAGAGGCGAACCGCCTCTGACGACGCTAACGTCCTTTGACCGGAGCGACCCCTCTCTGTCAACGTCCGGCGAGACGCTCACCATCGAGGAATCAATGACCTTGAGGGCGAGAACGGAGAACGCCGGACATGTTGGAGACGAGCGCGAATGGAGCGGGAGCCGCTGAGGCTGCTGCCGCCGGCCACGAAGTCCAGGGAGGCGTAGCCGAGCTGGGCTTTGTGGCCGGCGGGCGCGCCCCGCGGGTGGGGGTGCCTGACCCTGAGCTGGTTGAGCAGGCCAAGCGCCGTAAGTTCACGGCGAGCTACAAGCTGGGGATCCTGACCAAGGCGGACGCGTGCACGGCGCCGGGAGAGATCGGCGAGCTGTTGCGCCGCGAGGGGCTGTACACGTCGCATCTGACGTACTGGCGTAAGCAGCGCAAGGACGGCGCGCTGAAGGAGCTCGGCCGCCCGCGCGGGCGCAAGCCGGCCGATCGGCGTGATCAGGAGATCGCCGTTCTGCAGCGGCGGCTGGAGCGCTCTGAGTCGGAGCTCTCGAAGGCACGGAAGGTCATCGAAATTCAGGGAAATCTCTCAGCGCTCTTGGAGCAGATGCTCGGTACCGAGACCGTCAACAGGAGCACCGAGCGATGATCTGCGAGACCGTTGAGGAGCTCACGCCGATCATCGGCACCCGGCCCGCGTGCCACGCCCTCGGGGCGTCTGTGGCGAGCGTCTACCGCCACCGCCGGCCCCCGGCACCGAGGCCGGCCCGGCCGCGGCCGACGCCTGAGCGGGCGCTGTCTGAGCCCGAGCGCGAGGCCGTGCTCGAGGTGCTGCACTCGGAGCGGTTTGTCGATGTCGCGCCGGAGGAGACCTACGCGACGCTGCTGGATGAGGGCACCTACCTGTGCTCGACGCGCACGATGTACCGGATCCTCGCCGGGCACCACGGCGGGGTGCGCGAACGGCGCGACCAGCTCACCCACCCCGGCTACGCGAAGCCCGAGCTGCTCGCCAAGCGGCCGAACGAGCTGTGGTCGTGGGACGTCGAGCGCCACGAGGCGCTTTGTAACCGTGCGGTGATGAAAGGACACCGCCTCCGGTCCGTCGCAGCGGATCGGTGAAGCTGGGGGCAGCCTGATCCGGGAGACGCCGGTGAGGGTGGCAAGCAGCCCCGACAACGACGGAACGGGCCAGCACCGTCAGATGGTCCGGGTCCGGCAAGCAAGACGGGAAGGTGTACGTGAGAAACCAGCATTCGAACGCTCCTCAAGAGCAGACCACCAGCTCCAATCTGACGGATTTGGGCTGGGTAGCGGCGCGTCCCCGCATGGATCGCGGGGAACTCCTCGGGCCGATTTATGTCGTCGGTCGGGAGGCCACACCGAATGCCTGCGGCGTAGGTGTGGCGAGGTCGCAGGAGCAAAGCTGGGCACCTAACCTGTCGAACGGTTCAGAGTGAACGTGGGAACCTTCCCGAGGGTCCCCTCACCAGCCCACCTTCGGGTGGCTGGCGGGAACGCGCGTCGTCGGCGGATGCCGTCGGGAAGGGACGGAGGACCCGTAGTAGTCCGAGCCGGGGAAAGCCCGGTACATGGCGAAGGGGTCCAGCGGGTTCGCAGCAGGCGAGCAAGACGAGGAGATCGCCGGTGAATACGGGCGTTTCGTGGCCCAGCGCTGAGTTGGCTGAGCAGCGGGTACTCGCGATGCAAACGAAGCTGCACCGATGGGCGGTCGGGGATCCCGACCGTCGGTTTGATGACCTATACAACCTCGTTCACGATCCGGCGTTCATCGTCGTGGCGTGGACGCGGGTCAGGAGCAATCGGGGTGCACGCACCGCCGGTGTTGACGGGATCGCACCACGATCCGTCGTTGACGTGGTGGGACTGCTCGACGGGCTCAGGAGCGATCTGAAGGCCCGCCGGTTCAGGCCTGATCGGGTGCGGGAGGTGAAGATCCCCAAGGCGAACGGGAAGGTCCGTCGTCTCGGGATCGCGACCTGCGCTGATCGGGTCGTGCAAGCCGTGTTGAAGCTGGTGCTCGAGCCGATCTTCGAGGCGGACTTCAAGCCGTGTTCCTACGGTTTCCGTCCGAAGCGCCGTGCTCAGGACGCGATCGCCGAGATCCACTACCTCGGGACACCCACCCGGAACTACGAGTGGGTTTTCGAGGCAGACATCGCGGCGTGCTTCGATGAGATTTCGCACTCGTTCCTTCTCCGGACTTCCGAAGTTTGTAGGCACTTTCTGCCTGTTTTGAGGCTGAGTATGGCT
>CALAQT010000210.1 GCA_937888775.1 uncultured Actinomycetes bacterium
CGCTAGCCGAGCGCGGTGAGGCGCCCGAGCTGCAAGATCAGTCGCGCACCAAGCGATCTGCGGCCAGTGGCGCCGCTGCTACAACAACTACCAAGGGCCGTCGGTCTGCCGACGCTGCGCACCGGACCCGACCCCACACTGCTCGCACTGCGCAAAGCGCAAGCGGATCGCGACGATCACCGACCGCGGAGCGGTCTGCGTCGGCTGCGAGCGGGCAGCCGCCCGCGGCCGGCCCCGCTGCCGAACCTGCCGGTTCTCCCGCGCGCCCGCGGCGTGGGTTGATGGCGAACCGGTCTGCTCCCGGTGCGCCGGAACGGGTGTGCTCGCGCGCTGCCCAGGCTGTGACCGACCGAGAGACGGGTGGCGCGCAAGCCGATGCCCGCAGTGCGAGCTCACCGACGTGCTGAGTGAGCTCCGTGCGAGCGGAGCTCCCGAGGCAGTTGCCGCGCTCGCGCCGTTGTTCGGCCAGCTCGAGCGTCACCATAAACCGCTGTCAGCGGTCGCCTGGCTCGAGAGCAGCCCCGCCGCACCAACGCTTCACGCGATGCTCCGCGGAGAGATCGCGATCTCCCACGACACGCTCGACGAGCACGACGTCGGCCAAGCGACCGCCTACCTCCGCTCCTGGCTCGTCGCTCACCACGTCCTCGCGCCCCGCGAAGAACGGTTCGCCCGCTACGAACACTGGGCGCAGCGCGCGCTGCAGGCGCTCGCCGATCACCCCGACCGAGCGCACGTCACCGCCTACGCGCGATGGAAGCTCGGAGCGGACTACGCCCGCAAGCTCAGAACCGGCCGAGCCCGCCAGAGCACCCACAAGGCCTACTACGAAAACCTCCGTGTCGCGATCAGCTTCATCCGCTGGCTGCACGAGAACGACCTCACCCTCGAGCAGACCAGACAAGCCCAACTCGACGAGTGGCTGACCGGCCCACCAAGCCGAACGCTCCCAACCCGCGCGTTCCTGAACTGGGCAAACACCGCCGGGATCGTCCCGGCGCTGCACGTCCCGCGCCCGGCGCCCCGAACGAGCAACACGCCGATCGATCACGCCACACGCCTTCGACAGGCCCGCTCGCTTCTCCACGGCGACGACATCGAGCCGTCGATCCGGATCACCGGAACGCTGCTGCTGCTCTACGGCCAGCTCATCACCCGCGTCGTCCGACTCCGCACCACCGACCTCCAGATCGATCAACACAACAACGTGCAGCTCCGTCTCGGTGAGGACCCGATCGCCGTCCCCGAACCGCTCGCCACACTCCTCCGCCATCAACGCGAGCAAGCCAGCGACTCGTGGCTGTTCCCCGGCGCCAAACCCGGCACGCACATCGGACCGGAACGCATTCGCCGCCGACTACGCCAACTCGGGATCTCCCCACGCACCGCCCGGCCGGGCGCGCTCCTCGCGCTCGCAGTTACCGTCCCCGCCCCGATCCTCGCCGAACTCCTCGGCTACCACAACGACACCACCAACCACTGGCGACGCGAAGCCGCCGGCGACTGGGCCCGCTACGCCCACCTCGCCAGCACGCCCACCACCTGACTCCCCGGGCCAGCGCCCCGGCGTGCCGAAGCACACGGGACGACCCCCTCCCCGACGGCGGCGCAGCGACCATCGCCACTACGCCTCGCGCTACGCGCGAGGCTCCGCGACGACGGTCGCTAGGCCCCCTTTCTCCCCGCCGCCTCGCCAGGTGGATCAGGCGGAAAGACACGACGGCATCGACCGCTCAGCAGGTATTCCGAAGGTTCGAATACACCACCTCCGCCAGGGGACCAAGATCCGCAGCCGCGCGTTCGCCGGCACGCCGGCGTCGACCACGATCCGACGCGCCTTCTGATCGCACCACCCGCCGGCCTCGCCCGGGATCGACTCGAACGACACGCTGAACCCGAGCGACTCGGCAAAGGACCGCATCGGTGCCAGCAGATGCGCGTGCGAGTCTCCGGTCAGCGGCTCGCACGGCGGCCCGAGCGGAGCCTGCTCGCGTCCCTCGATCGGGTCGACCTGCGCCCGGTCGAACACGAACACGGTCTTGAACAGCAACCGCGTCCGATCGGTCTCATCCTCGTTGGTGACCTTGTCGCGGTCCTTGATCGGGACGGGGGCGATGATCGCGACCGCGCGCGCGCCCTTGCGCACTGCATATCCGAGTCGCAGCCACGCCTTGAACCCCGCGACGAACGTCGCATCCGGGCGGGCGATCGCGACGAGCAGCTGGTTCGAGAGCGACAGCCGCGCCAGCCCGGCCTGAGACCGGACCCGGACCCACCGCTGCCACCCATCGGAGCTCAGCAGCTGCTCCGCGGACTTCTGCAACCGCTCGCGATCCGCACGGCGGCGCTCGTCACGCTCTTGATCTGTGAGGCGACGGCGTGACTTGTTGGCCATCACGGCTCCCTTCCGGGTGGGGCCCGCCCGTTGCGGGCCTGTGCCGTCCCCACCGCACCCCGGCAGGGGTGCGAAAATCAGACGGTCAGGCCCGCAACGCTCACCGGGCACCGCACGAGACAATCACCCGGTCTAAGCACCCGGTGTGCTGCTGGGTCTACTCTGCGCGCGTGCCCTGGGAATGGCCCGCCGGCGCGCTCTGCGCCTTCCTGCTCGCGCTCGTCACCACCCCCGCCGGCGTGTCCGGCGCCGTGCTGCTGCTCCCGATCCAGCTCAGCATCCTGCACGTCCCGAGCCCGGCCGTCACCCCGACCAACCTGCTGTTCAACGTCGCCGCCGTCCCCGGCGGGCTGCTGCGCTTCTGGCACGAGCGACGACTGCTCAACCACCTGACCTGGCTGCTCGTCGCCGGCACGCTGCCCGGCGTGATCGCCGGCGCGATCATCCGCGTCGAGTTGCTCTCCGGCGGCCGCGCATTCCAGCTCGTCGTCGCCGGCGTGCTGCTCCCGCTCGGCCTCTGGCTCGTGCTCGCTAGCCAACGACTCCCGCCCACCCGACCAACACCCACCCGCCAAGGACGCTACGGGATCTGGGCGCTGTCGCTGCTGGTCGGGACGGTCGGTGGGATCTACGGGATCGGCGGCGGATCGATCCTCGCCCCGATCCTCTTGGCGCTGGGCTACTCCGCCTATGAGGTCGCGCCGGCGACGCTCGCCGCGACGTTTTTGACGTCGATCGGCGGGATCGTGACCTATCAGGTGCTGCAGGTCACGCACGGTGGCGCGATCGCGCCGGACTGGGCGCTCGGCGCGTTCCTCGGGGCTGGCGGGTTTGCCGGCAGCTACCTCGGCGCCCGCCTGCAGCGCCATCTCCCCGAGCGTTCGCTGAGACGGTTGCTTGGTGTGATTGCGTGCGTCGTCGCGGCCCGCTACATCCAAACCGGCATCCAGTCCTCGACGAGCGCCCGGTCGGCATCGGCTCAGACTCCAGCCGGTTAGATCAAACTAGTTTGATGTATTGTCCGGGTTGTGTCGAGGGCGGGGGCTGATCGCGGAGCGGGGCCGCCGAGCTTTCTCGGGCTGGTGGGCCATCCGTTGCGGTGGCGGTTGCTCGCCGAGTTGGCGCACAGCGATCGGCGGGTCGGGGAGCTGTGTGCGTTGGTCGGCGAGCCGCAGAGCCTGGTCTCCTATCACCTCGGTCGGTTGCGGTCCGAGGGGATGGTGTTCAGCCGTCGCAGCGCGGCGGACGGCCGGGATGCGTACTACGTCGGCGATCTCGAGCGCTGCCGCGAGCTTCTGACCGGCACCGCGGTGGCGTTGCATCCCGGGCTGCGGGTGCAGCGGTCAGCTCCGCCGGACTGGTCTGGGCGTGGTGAGGGCGGGCCGCGGGTGTTGTTCTTGTGCACGGGCAATAGCGCCCGTTCGCAGATCGCCGAGGCGTTGGCTTCGCATCTGTCCGGCGGAGCGGTGCACGCGGTCAGCGCGGGGAGCCATCCCAAGCCGCTTCATCCCAACGCGGTGCGGGTTCTGGCCGAGCGCGGGATCGATATCTCCGACCGCGAGTCAAAGCACCTCGACCGGTTCACGGGCAGCCGGTTTGGCTACGTGGTCAGCTTGTGTGACCGCGTGCGGGAGGTCTGTCCCGATTTTCCCGGTCACCCGGACGTGATCCATTGGAGCGTGCCGGACCCGAGCCACGAAGGTGACGGTGAGGACAGCTATCCGGCGTTTGCGCGGACTCTGGCTGAGATCGAGACGCGGGTCGGGTTTCTGTTGGAGCTGATCAACGCGCGCCTCGAGGCAGGCCGGTGACCGAGCCGGAATCCGATGTCGGAAATCCCGTCGCGTCGTTGGGGACGGTCGCGCGGGAGTGGACGCGGATCGGGGTGACCGGGTTCGGTGGCCCGCCCGCGCACATCGCGTTGCTTCGCCAGCTTGTTGTCGAGCGCTACCACTGGATGGACGCCCGTGAGTTCCAGGACGCCAACGCCGCCTGCGGCCTGTTGCCAGGCCCGGCCTCGACGCAGCTGTCGATCTTCTGCGCTTACCGGGTCGCGGGGCCGGCGGGGGCGGTCGTCGGCGGGCTCGGTTTCGTCGCTCCGGCGGTGATCTTGATCCTCGCGCTCTCGCTGCTGTTCCTCTCTCACTCACCGCCGTTATGGGTCCGCGGCGCCGGAGCCGGCGCGGGAGCGGCGGTCGCGGCCGTCGCCGTGCAGGCCGCCCGCGGGCTGATCGGTCCGAGCCTTGACCGGGTGCGGGCCGATCGAGCACGGGTTGGCCGGTGGGCCGCCTATCTGGTGATCGGCACCGTGGGCGGGGCGCTGCTCGGTTCCTACCTCGTGCTCGCGCTGCTGGCCTGCGGGCTGGTCGAGTTATTGATCGAGCGCCACCCGGGTCAGCTCACGGCGCTCGGGGTGCTGGTTCCCGGGTCGGTGTCGGTCGGTGGGATCGGCGCGGTCGCGTGGACGGCGTTCAAGGTTGGTGCGCTGTCGTTCGGTGGGGGGTTCGTGATCATCCCGCTGATGCAGGGCGACGCGGTGCACACCTATCACTGGATGACCAACGCGCAGTTCCTCAACGCGGTCGCGCTCGGGCAGATCACCCCCGGGCCGGTCGTCGCGACCGTCGCCGCCGTTGGCTACGCTGCGCATGGGCTCGCGGGAGGTGTGCTCGCAGCTGTCGTGGCGTTTTCCCCGTCGTTCTCGTTCATCCTGATCGCCGGCCCCCGATTCGAGCGGCTACGGACCAACCACAACGCCCGCGCGTTCCTGGACGGTGCCGGTCCGGCCGCGATCGGCGCGATCCTCGGCGCCGCGATCCTGCTGGCCGGGGCGCTGCGCGAGAGCTGGCAGTTCGCCGTCCTCGTGCTCGCCGTCGTCGCGCTGCTCGTCGCCAAGCGCGGGATCGTCGAGACGCTCTTGGGCGCCGGGCTGGTCGGCGTCATCCTCGCGCTGGCCGGCGCGCCGCTGCCCTGACGGGACCGACCAGCCTGGGCTCGCTCTGTCGCCTCGGTCGCACGCGACCCTTGCCCGCTAGCTTGCTAGTATGCTCGTATGCCGCCGCCGGACGCACCCGCCGCAGAGAAGCGGCAGTTCAACGTCTATCTCCCGCCCGGGCTCATCCGTCGCGTCAAGCACGCCGCCGTTGACCAAGCAACGTCCCTGTCCAAGCTGGTCGAGGACGCGCTGATCGCCCACCTTGACCGGCTCGAGAACACCCCGTCAGGATGAGGATCCGGCCGATCCATTTCGTGCCGAACCTCGCCGAAGCGCAGCGGTTCTACCAAGCCCTCGGCCTCACCCCCGAGGCACATTCGCGCTCCGGACACTGGATCGAGCTCACAGCCGCCGGCGGCGAGCTCGCCCTGCACGACGCCGCGGTCGCCGCCGACGGCCAGGGTCGCTCAGGTGTCGCGCTCAACTTCGTCGCCGACGAGCCCCTCGAAGCAGTCGAGCAACGCCTGCGCGCCGCGGGATTCCCGCCGGAAGGCACGATCGTTGACCAGGAGTGGGGCCGCTCGCTGCTCGTGCCGGCCCCTGACGGAACGATCGTCCAGATCGACGAGCAAGACCGCGAGCTCTACACGTGATCACCGTCCCGCCGCACCCACGACCAACGACACCCAGGAGCGACACCTGATGGCCACCGTCAGCGTCCGTTACATCGTCGACGACGTCGACGCCGCGATCGCGTTCTACTGCGCACATCTCGGTTTCACCGAAAAGATGCACCCCGCCCCGACATTCGCGATGCTCGAACGAGACGACCTCCGCCTCGTTCTCAGCGCACCAAGCACCGCTGGCGGCGGCGGGCAAGCGATGCCGGACGGGACCAACCCCGAACCCGGAGGGTGGAACCGATTCTTGCTCGAAATCCCGGATCTCGCAGCGACGGTCGGGGCGCTTCGAGAAGCCGGCGCCGACTTCCGCAACGACATCGTGACCGGCGTCGGCGGCAAACAGATCCTCCTCAACGACCCCAGCGGCAATCCAGTCGAGCTGTTCGAACCGACGCGTCCCGAAGCGGCGCTCACCCCATGACTAACCGCACGGTCGACGCGGTTGCCCCTCGAACTGCTCGAGGCCGCCGACCGCACCCATCGCCAGCCCCGCCGATGTCCGACCAGCCTCGGTGACACCTTCACCCACGCTCAAGCCAGCAACTCTCGAACGATCGCGCTTGACACGGCCTGAAAAGGATTGAGCCGCTGCGCTTAGGACACTGCTTGAAGCGGCTTGCGGCCGCGGCGATCATCCGCGCCCGCGTTCATCCTCGCCCAAACAGTCGGCGGCGCGGCCGCGCTGGCCGCGATCCGCGTCCTCTACCCCGCTGTCACCGCTGGCGAAGCCGCGACCGTCGTGGTCCCGCACGCATCATGAGCACCGTCCTGTTCGTTTGCCGCCAGAACGCAGGCCGCTCGCAGATGAGCCAGGCGTTGTTCACCCGCGCGGCCGGCGGCCGCCACCACGCGCTCTCGGCGGGGACCACTCCCGCCCACCGCGTCCACCCCGAAGTCCTCCAGGTCATGAACGAGCTCGGCATCGACCTCTCCGACCGTACCCCGCGGCTGCTCACCCGCGAGCTCGCCGAGCAGGCCGATCTCGTGATCACCATGGGCTGCGGCGACGAATGCCCATCCATCCCCGGCAAGCGCTACCTCGACTGGGAACTCGCTGACCCGGCCGGCCTGCCGATCGAGGAGGTCCGGGCCGTCCGCGACGAGATCGATCGGCGCGTCACCTCGCTGATTGACGAACTCGATGCCGAGCCAGCCGCGCACTGAGCCCGCGCTCGCTCGGCATCGCGAGCTGCCGATGGCTCCGGCCGGCTGCACGCTGGACGACAGCGGCCTCGCCGAGCAGCTCGATCGATACCGGCAGCTCGGCACGACGGCGCTGAGGATTCAGGAGCGAGAGCTCGGGCTGGTGGTCACCTTCACCGCCGAGGTCGACGTCGCTCTCCTCCACGAGACGGTCGCGATGGAGCGCGACTGCTGCAGCTTCTTCACGCTCGACTACGACGCCTCGGAGCGTCGACTCTCGATCGCGATCGACGATCCCGCCCGAGGCGACGCGCTCCGGTCGCTGCTCTGCGCGCTGCGCGGCTCCCCGTCGCCGCTGGCGCGCTGGTCGAGACAGCGCTTCACGGCCACCAGCGCTTGTCGGCGACATGTCGCCGACAAGCGACGCCAGCACCGCACCGCCGAAGACGCACGACGCTCTAGATAACGAAGCAGTAGCTGTGGAAGGTGGCACGGGTGGTGAGCCACGCCTTCCAACCCTCCGAGCTCCGTAGCTGTTCGACTGCCTGGCGGGCGTACTCGCGATCACGCTCGCGACGCTCGGCCCGCTCTTCGTCGGTGAGCTGCCTCCGTTGCTTGACGGCCATCCGTCTGCCCTCCTGTCGTGGGGCCCCGCCGGGTGCGGGGCCGATCCCCGACCCCAAGGCGCCCGCCAGGGCGCAACAATCGGGAGGGGTCGACCCGCAGCCGGTGACGTCACGACACATTGCGGATCCGCCAGTGCGGTCGTCGACGATCTGTCCCGATCGCGAATCGTGCGCAACAAATCCTCACCACCCTCCCCCTAGGTGGTTAGGATTTGTCGCATGGCTCGCTCAGACCTGACGACGATCAAGCAGCACTTCGGCAACCGGCCGTTCCGCGTCCGCGAGGCCGTCGACGCCGGAATCCCCCGCCACGCGCTCTACCGACTTCGCGACCAGGGGGCCTTGCAGATGCTCTCGCGCGGTGTCATGCAGCCCGTCGACAGCGACCCGGCGATGAACACCGAGTTCGCCGCCCTCGCCGCACGCGTTCCGAAGGGAACGATTTGCCTGAACTCCGGACTGTCGTACTGGGACCTGTCCGACGAGCTGCCAGCAACCATCCACCTTGCCGTCCCGCGCGGCGCGCACTGGCCAAAGATCGACACCCCCGCGACGACACTGCACCGCTTCGCCGCCGAGACCTTCGAGCTGGAGCGGCTCGAGCAGGCCACCGACGCCGGCGAGCCGTTCTGGATCTACTCCGCCGAGCGCTGCGTCGTCGACGCGATGCGCCTGCAGCATGTCGTCGGACGCGACGTCGCCCTGTCGGCCCTGTCACGGTACGCGCGCCGCCGCGGCGCTGATCCGCTTCGCCTCACCGGCCTGGCGCGACGCCTCGGCGGCGAGCGCCGGGTCCGGGAAGCGCTCGAGCCGATCCTCGCGTGAGCGACGAGCAGGCCAAGCGCATCTTTCGCCAACTGCAGGCGCTCGCGCGCGCCGATTACGGCGGAAACACCGGTGCCCTGCTCGTCGTGTACAGCGTCGAGGGGTTCCTGCGTCGCCTGGCGGCATCGGAGTACGCGAGCAAGATGACCCTGAAGGCGGGATGCTCATGGCGGCGATCTCCGCTCGCCGGATGACCAAGGACGCCGACCTCTCGACGACAGGCGTCGGCAGCGAGGATGATCAGGGTGGCCGCCGCGGTTGGCGAGATCATCGCGACCGAGCTCGATGTCGACGACGGCCTCGAGTTCGACGCCGACAGCATCCGGACCGAGGTGATGCGCGAGGGAGCCGAGTACCAGGGCGTGCGCGTGAAGCTCATCGCCCGGCTTGCGACGGCGAGGATGACCACGACGCTGGACTTCTCCTTCGGCGACCCGCACCAGTCGACGGTGATCGAACTGCCCGAGCTGCTGGGCACGGGCACCATTCGCTTGGCGTCCTACCCACCCGAGATGACACTGGCCGAGAAGGTCGCCACGATGATGGGCCGCCGCGAGCTCAACACGCGCGACCGCGACTTCGCCGACGTGTGGATCCTCAGCCGCATGCGCGCCTTCGACGCTGCCGAGCTGCGCTCCGCGATCGCGAACGTCGCCGAGCACCGCAATCACGAGATCGTCCCACTGTCGGTGGCGCTGGAGAACATGCCCGACCGGCAGACCTCCTACACGGCGATGCTCGATCGCGTGGCCTACCAGCGGCTACCGCCGGCGTCGTGGACGGAGCTGCTCGCCGAGGTACGCGCGTTCATCGACCCGCTGTTCACCACGCAACCGGAAGCGCTGGACTCGTGGGATCCAGTCACTCAGAGCTGGAGATCGCGGCGCGGATGACGCCGAGGGCGTTGACGACCGGCTCACGCCGGTCGTCAGCCCTGAGTCGCTGTCGGCGCTCGGCGCTACGCGGCCGATGGCGGGGTGTCCGAGTGTCCGTCGCCGTCCGACCCGACTGCGAAGCCGACATCGACGACGTCCTCGTCCTCGAGCTGCTCGTCGACGAGGTCGTCGTCGACGTGCTCGCGTTCGTCTGCGGTCTCGGCCGGCCCCGCTGTGTCGTCGATGGCGCCGGCATCGGGCCCGGTGCTACTTGGCTTACGAGCAGCGACGGCTCGGCTGCGGCTGTCGGCGTGAGCTTGCTCCTGAGCGTCGTGCAGCTCGGCGCCTGCTTTCGCGATCGCCCTCTCGAGCTGCTTGAGCGTCGCCGGGAGGTGCGGGCCCGCCAGCTTCTGGAGCGCCTTGGCGGCGTGATCCCTGTGCGACGGCCAGCGCTTGGCCCCGAACTGCTGGCTTGAGGGGACGACGAGCCGGCACGCGTGCTGCTCGGCGGCGATCACGACGAGTGCGCGGCCGTAAAGCTCGCCAGCGGTCTTGGCGCCGTCGATGAACCTCCACAGCCAGGCGATCGGCTTCTCGGGCTGCTTGGAGTCGCCGTAGTCGATCCGTAGCTTCCCGCGCGAGCCGTCCTTGAGCGTCTTCGTGACGTCGGCACGGAACTCCTCGATCACGATGTTGCTGCCCAGGCTAGTTTCGAATATCACAGCTACTTTCGAACGCCCGTAACCACGGTGCGCAACGGCTCGCACCCGTGAGAACAGCCCGTCGCCTCGCGTCGATCAAGCAGTGGAGCTCGCCGGCAGACGGCCGCGAGCACGACGGCCGCTTTCCCAGTGTTTCCGGGCTGTAGAACGTCGGTCGAATGACAGCGCGGGCCGTCGCAGCGAACAGTTGGTCGCCGCCAGACGGCTCAGCGAGCGGTCGACCGTGTTCGAGCGTTGCGAGGGCTGCTGGATTTGTCCGACAGCAGTTGTGGTCGCGAGCCGCGACAGGGCCGAGATCGTGACCGCTCCGCACCAGAAGCACAGACGTCGCGCTGGACCGTGTCGTGGCTGCTCTCGGCGGATAGGAGAAGCCGCGGCTTCTTGACTGCCTTGGTCGGGTAGGCCCGGCGCGTTGCCGCGCCGGGCCCCCCTCAGAACCAGGACGTG
>CALAQT010000211.1 GCA_937888775.1 uncultured Actinomycetes bacterium
GCGCTGTCTGAGGAGCTGATCGAGTTTCTGACCCTGATCGCCTACAAGTACCTCGGCTAGCCAGGGTTGCTGCCGCCGAGCTCGTTAACCTCAGCGCGCCGGCACCCCTGGCTCGTCGGTGTCCCGGCGCTCTTCTCCGCCGCTCGGCTGCGGCACGCCAAAGTCCACGTCGACCACCTCGAATCCCTCATCCGTCTCGCTCTCGGCGTAGCCCGCATAGGCGCGCATGTCGCCGGGATCAGCTGGACCTGGGTGATGAAGCGAGCGAGCATTGCCGCGGCAGTTCGACGCCCTCTGAACTGGCCGTCGGCGGTCCGCTTTCAGCAGTCGACGACGAAGACGTCGAGCGTGCGGGGGCCGTGGACGCCTTCGACGCGGTCGAGTTCGATGTCCGAAGTGGCTGACGGGCCCGAGATCAAGGTGATCGGCTGGCCCTCCGCGGCGACTCGGGCCAGCGCGGCGACGCCGTCGGGCACGGACGGGACAATGTCGTGCGATCTGACGACGCAGAGGTGGTAGTCGGGCACGAGCGTGAGCGCGCGGCGCCCGCAGGCGCCCGTGCCGTCGAGCACGATCGTGCCCGTTTCCGCGATCGCGAGCACGCAGCCCGACAGCACGCCGTCCAGCGCGTCGAGCTGGCGGGGGGAGAGCGGGGGGTCGTCCCGCACCAGCTCGACGCCGTAGACCGTCCACGCCGGGGCGTCGGCCGGCACTGCGACTCGGCGGGCCCCGCGCAGCGCGCACGCGGCCGTCAGCGCGCGCGGCAGCTCGTCGCCGCGCACTCGTTTCACGGTCGCCCGGTAGTCCGAGACGCGCTCGCAGAAGCGGTCGACCGTGACGGAACCGCCGCCGGCGCCCAGTGCGCCCGCTTGGTGGTAGGCGCGCTGGACCTCCGGGATCTCGGCGGCCGGGCCGAGAGCGGCGCGCACGCGCGCCAGCACGGCTTCGCGGGCGCCACTCACGGCGCCGGCCCGTCACCGCGCAAAGGCCGTGGCGGTCGCGAGCGCCACCACTCCCGGAAGGTCTGCGCGGGCACCTCCGGGAGGTCGCGCATCGCCGACCAGCCGGGGAGCAGCGCGTTCCCGATCGGCCCGCGGCCCAGCCGCGCGAGTTTCTGCGCCCGCTCGTAGCGGCTCTGGGAGCCGAACACTCGGCCGATCGCTTCCATCGCCAGCGCTTCGGGCGACAGCCGGCTCTTGTGCTCGCGCACGACGCGCCCGCGCAGGTGGATGAGCACCGACGGGATGTCGATCTTGACCGGACAGACCTCGTAGCAGGCGCCGCACAGCGTCGACGCCCAGGGCAGCGTCGCCGCGTTCTCCAGGCCACGCAGTTGCGGCGTGAGGATCGCCCCGATCGGGCCGGGATAGACCGACTCGTAGGCGTGCCCGCCGGTGCGCGAGTAAACCGGGCAGGAGTTCAGGCACGCCGAGCAGCGGATGCAATGCAGCGCCTGGCGGCCCACCTCGTCGCCCAGCACGTCGGTGCGGCCGTTGTCGAGCAGCACGAGGTGGAACTCCTGCGGCCCGTCGTCGGCGCGCACGCCGGTCCACATCGACGTGTACGGGTTCATCCGCTCGCCGTTGGAGGAGCGCGGCAGCAGCTGCAGGAACACCTCGAGGTCGCGCCACTCCGCCAGCACCTTCTCGATCCCGATCACGGTGATCAGGACCCGTGGGAGTGTGGTGCACATGCGCCCGTTGCCCTCGGACTCCACGACGCAGATCGTGCCGGTCTCGGCCACCCCGAAGTTCGCCCCCGAGATCGCCACCGGCACCGATAGGAACTTCTCGCGCAGGTGGCGGCGCGCGGCCTCCGCGATCGCGGTGGCCTCCCAGCGGAGGTCCTGACCGCGCGCGATGGTCTGCTCGAACAGCTGCTTGATCTCCGCCCGGTTGGGGTGGATGGCCGGAACGAGGATGTGCGAGGAGGTGTCGTGGGCGAGCTGGTTGATCAGCTCGGCCAGGTCGGTCTCGATCGCCTCGACGCCCAGCGCGGCCAGCGCGTCGTTCAGCCCGATCTCGTCCGTGGCGAGCGACTTGACCTTGATCACCTCGCGCACGGCGTGCCCACGCACGATCCCGCCCACGATCGCGTTCGCTTCGGCGGCGTCGCGCGCCCAGTGCACCTGCCCGCCCGCGCGCGTGACTGACGCCTCCAAACGCTCGAGCTGCTCGGGCAACGTGGCCATCGCACGGGCCTTGATCGCCGCGCTGGTCGCGCGCCGCGCCTCCCAGTCGGGCACCTCCTCGACCATCGCGGCCCGCTTCGCGCGGATCGTGCTCGTCGCCTTGTTCAGGTTGCGGCGCAGCTGCGCGTCGGCGAGCGCCTCGCGCGCGGCGGCGGGGAACCCGGTCGCGCTCACGTCGCCGCCAGGATCTCGGCCATGTGCATGACCCGCACCCCGGCGCGCTGGCGCCGCAGCGCCCCACCGATGTGCATCAGGCATGAGCTGTCGGCCGCCGTGCACACCTCCGCACCGGTGTTGAGCACGTGGCGCAGCTTGTCGGAGAGCATCGCCATCGAGGTATCGGCGTTCTTCACCGCGAACGTCCCGCCGAACCCGCAGCACTCGGCCGCGTCGCCCAGCTCGACGAGGTCGATCCCGCGCACGCGCTCCAACAACCGCCGCGGCCGATCCCCCACCCGCAGCAGCCGCAGCGAGTGACAGGTCGGATGCAGCGCGACCCGATGCGGGAACGTAGCGCCGACGTCCTCCACCCCCAGCCGGTCGACGAGGAACTCCGTCAACTCGGCGAGCCGCCCGTCGAGCCCCGCGCCGTTCTCGCGCAGATACGCCACGCAGGACGCCGACGGCGAAACCACCACCTCGGCGTTCTCGAACACCCGCTCGAACCGCCGCGCCAGCGCGAGCCCCCGCTCCCGATAGCCCGTGTTGGTGTGCATCTGGCCACAGCAGGTCTGCGCCTCGGGAAGTCCACCTCGCACCCCAGCCGCTCGAGCAGCGTTACCACCGCGCGCCCGGTTTGCGGGAACAGCGTGTCGCTAAAACAGGTCACAAACAGCGCGACCCGCACGGTTCCCCACTCGGTTCAGTCGGTGACCCTCCACGATCAGCGCTGCACTATTAGCCGAGGAGGATAACGGTCTCACCTCTCGCCCGCCAGCAACTCGGCGATGTGGACAACGCGCGTCCTCAGCCCGCGGCGCTTGACGCCCTGCTCGAGCTGCCGGTAGCAGCCGGCGTTCACCACGGCAATCACGTCGAGGTCGGCGTCGGCGATCTCGTCGAGATGCCGGTCGAGCACACGCGCGCTGTCCTCGGGTCGCACGATCGCGTACGAGCCCGCTCCGCCGCAGCAGACGGCGGCGCTCGGCAGCTCGACGTACTCGCCTACGCGCGCGATCAGCTCGCGCGGCTCGCGCCAGACGCCCAGCCCGTTACGGAGGTGACACGAGTCCTGCAGCCCGATCCGCGGGCGGTCATCAGCCGGGGGCTTCGCAGCCGCCGCGCCGTCGCGCGCGAACAGCCATTGCGAGAACTCCTTGACACGGTCGGGCCCGAGCACGCCCGCCAGGTGCGCGGCGCACCCGCCGGAAGTCGCCACGATCGTCCCGGGAAGCGCCTCGCCCAGCTCCTTGGCCAGCTGCTTGCCGCGCGCGAGCTCTCCGTTGTGCGCGTGCAGCGCGCCGCAGCACCCCTGTGCGGACGGTGCCGCGAGCTCGCCGGCCAGCTTCCGCGCGTCGCGACTGACGCGCGGATACAGGACCCGCTCAAAGCACCCGAGCATCAGGTTCACCGGTCCCGGCGCCTCACCGCCACGGCCGGCGTGCCGGCGCCCGACCCCGATCGCGCGTACGCGACGCGGCGAGTCGACCGCCCACAGCAGCGGCCGCACTTTCAACGGCCGCCGCCGCCCCTTCCACAGATGGTCGCGCCATTGCTCCAGCAGCTCGCCGTACTGCACCCCCGCCGGGCACACCGGCTCGCACGCCCGGCAACCCAGGCAGAAGGAAGCCTCCTCCGAGACAGTGGGATCGTCATCGGTCAACACGCCGGTCTCGAGCGCGCGCATCAGGTTGATACGCCCGCGCGGCGATGACGTCTCGACGCCGGTCAGCGCGTAGGTCGGGCAGGCGGGCAGGCAGAAGCCGCACGAGATGCAGCGGTCGAGCAGTTCGGGCGTGAACACCCCGCGCGCCTCGGGGACCTTCTCCGGCGTGATCTCCGCAAGCGTCATGAACCGAGCTTTCCGGGGTTGAGGATGCCGTTAGGGTCAAACGCGGCCTTGATCCGCCGCAGTAGCGCCATCTGCTCAGCACCGAGCTGTCGCTCGAGATAGCGCAGCTTCGGGATCCCGATCCCGTGCTCGCCGGTGATCGTGCCGTCGAGCTCGATCGCCCGCGCGAAGATCTCATCGAAGGCGGCGCGCGCCCGCTCGACCGCGCCCTCGTCGGCCGCGTCGAGGACCGCGGTCGGATGCAGGTTGCCGTCGCCTGCGTGGCCGAACGTGCCGATCTTGAGCCGGTGACGCTCGGCGACCTCCTGGATGAAATCGACCATCTCGGCGATCCGCGACCGCGGCACCGTCGCATCCTCGAGCAGCGTCAGCGGCTCCAGACGCGAGAGCGCGGGCAGCGCGGCACGGCGCGCCTCGAGCACCTCGCTCGCCGCCTCCGGAGACTCGGCGATCCGCACCGACATCGCCCCCTCCGACGCGCACGCCTGCGCGATCCGCTCCAGATCGCGCTCGATCACGGCGGGGTTCCCGTCCTGGCCGAAAATCAGCAGCGCGCCGGCGGACGTGTCAAGCCCGATCTGCGCGTAGTCCTCCACCGCGCCGATACAAACCCGGTCGAGAAACTCGAGCGTCACCGGGAGAACGCCTGAGGCGAGCGCACGCGACACCGCTCGCGCGGCGTCGGCGAGATCGGGGAAGTAGGCCATCCCGTAACCGGACGCCTCGGGCGCGGGGACCAGCCGCAGCGTCAGCTCGGTCATCACCGCGAGCGTGCCCTCGCTGCCGCACAGCAGACGCCGCAGGTCATAGCCCGCGACGTCCTTCACGAGCCGCCCGCCACTGCGAATGATCTCGCCCGTGGCCAGCACAGCCTGTACGCCGAGCACGTAGTCGCGCGTGACCCCATACTTCAGCGCGCGCAGACCGCCCGCGCACTCCGCCACGTTCCCACCGATCGTCGCCGTCGACTGGCTCCCAGGATCGGGCGGGAACAGCATCCCCTTCGCGGCAGCGGCCTGCGCCAGCTCGAGCGTACGCACGCCCGGCTCGCAGATCGCGACGAGCTCCGCGTCGCTGACCTCCTTGATCTTGTTCATCCGCGTCAGCACGAGCACGATGCCGCCACGGTGCGGAACCGTCCCGGCGCTCAGATTCGTGCCCGATCCGCGCGGAACGACCGGGACCGCCAGCTCGTTCGCGAGCCGCAGCACCCCGGCAACCTCCTCAGCCGACGCCGGGAAAGCGACCGCATCGGGACGACCGCGCTCGAGCGGCGTCGCGTCCGTCGAGAAGGTCACCAGCGCGCCTTCGTCGGTCCGAACGTGGTCGCGCCCCACGATCTCCTGCAAACGCCCGCCCAGCCCGGTTGACGTCGCCGTGGCAGCCAACTCACACGCTCAGAGACATTCGCGGTTGAGCCCGAGGCTGCACGAGACAGATCTTCCCAGTCGCCGCTGCCGCGTGCCGCCCGGCCTTGAGGAGGCGCCCGAAGCGTTCTGACCGGCAGGAGGGCCCACGCGCTTCTCTGGATTGCGGGAGTTCATCGGGCTCCTCGCTGCCCAGTTGCATGGAAAGCGGCAGCCGTCCCGATGGTCGCTGCGCTGCCGCTTGCACGCGAAAGCACCAACGAGTCGACCGCGCCGCTCGGCCTGAAAGATGTCATGTCCAGCGGCGTGTGAGGCGGCGGTGAAGGTGGTCGGTCCTCCGCGTCGAACGGCATAGGTC
>CALAQT010000212.1 GCA_937888775.1 uncultured Actinomycetes bacterium
GAGGCCTTCAGCCAGCTTCTCGAGAGCCCTGTTGCACCGACCGGTTGAAACCAACGGGTGCTGAAAAAGCACCCTGAGGTCTTGCCAGGTTAAACAAGGGTGTGAGAGTCTCTGTGGGAACCGTCCTGCACGAGATCTCGCATGCGTGGCAGCACCCAACGGCAGGTCCTGATGCTCTCGACGCTGACGCCGGAGCAGCTCGTGCCCGCCGATCACCCGATCCGCCGCATCAAAGTCATCGTGGAGCGCGTGCTGCGTGAGCTGTCGCCCACCTTCGACGCCATGTACGCGAAGGGTGGCCGGGCCAGCATTCCACCGGAACGCTTGCTCAAGGGCTGCCTGCTGATCGCGCTGTACTCGGTGCGCAGCGAGCGCCAGTTCTGTGAACGGCTCCAGTACGACCTGCTCTTTAAGTGGTTCCTGGACATGGACATCGAGGACCCCGCCTTCGATGCCACCAGCTTCACCAAGAACCGCGACCGGCTGCTCGCCCATGAGGTGGCAGCGCGCTTCTTCGGCGCCGTGCTGGTCCAGGCCAAGGCGGCGCAACTGATCTCGGTGGAGCATTTCACCGTGGACGGGACGCTGCTGGAATCGTGGGCCTCGTTGAAGAGCTTCCAGCCGCGCGAGGGCGCCAACAACCGCCCCCGCGGCGGGACTGGTGGTGGCCGCAACGCCGAGGTGGAGTTCCGCGGTGTGCCGCGCAAGAACGACACCCACGTCTCCACCACCGACCCCGACGCCCGCTTGTTCACCAAGGGCAACCACCAGCCGGCCAAGCTCTACTACAGCGGCAATATCCTCATGGAGAACCGCCACGGCCTGGTGGTGGACGTGCTGGTGGCGCCGGCGACCGGCGGCGCGGAGCGAGAGACCGCCCTGCAGATGTTGCAGCGCCACCGAGGTCGCGGCGGCAGGCGACGATGGACGGTGGGCGCCGACAAGGCATACGACACCCGGGACTTCGTGGAGGGGTGCCGCGGCTTACAGGTGACACCCCAGGTCGCGCAGAACATCACCAGCCGGCGCGCCAGCCGCATCGATGGCCGGACGGTGAATCACCGCGGCTATGCGGTGGGGCAGCGACGCCGGAAGTATGTTGAAGAGATCTTCGGCTGGATGAAGACCGTGGGCGGGGGCCGCAAGCTGCGCTACATCGGCGTGGAACGCAACCAGCTCTGGGCCGAGTTCACCACCGCGGCGTACAACCTTGTCCGGCTGGCGAAATTGCTGCCGGTGACGGCCTGACGGGGCCCCAACCGCCTGTACGGGGGGCCGCCTGGGTCCCAACGAAGCCCTGACACCAGCGCCACTCACCACCGCCGCCCACGTTTGTGACCCCCTACAACATCGGCGGGCGGCTTTTCAGCAGCCTGCTAGCGGAGCACGCTGGGGGGTGGCGTTTGTCCCGCCCCGTGCTAGATGCACCCCTGCGATCAAACAGCCACCGCATTGCATCCCCAGCCACGCCCAGCCCACAGCGGTGATTCCCAGAACCGGGAGTAAAACCCAAGAGAGCACCAGAGTACCGATACCCATCGTCATGTTCAGAAAGGCCGCCCTTGCAAACTTCCTTTCTACTTGGAGTCTTGCCACGTACACATTGGTGATGGCATCAGGTACTGCTGAAAAAACGATGAGTGTCAGGAGCCCACTCGCCTGACTCTCGTAGCCCGGCCCGAACGTGCTGAGCATGGCACCGCCCAACAAGAGGAATGCAACCATGGAGGGCAATAGGAGAACCCCAAGAATCCCCAGTGCTGAGCGCGTGGTGGCTCGCAACTCGGAGGGCGAATGAACGCCCTCGGCAAACAGGGATCTCGCGATGGCGGGTGAGACGACTAGCAAGATCGCACACATCATCCAAGTCGTGTAAAAGTACGCGTTCTGTTGTGCCGAGAGCCGAGCAGTCACGAGCAAGGGCAGGAGCAGCGGCGGCAGCGCACCTCCGATTCCGATGAACTGGTTTCCGGCCGTGCCTGATGCGAATTCGCGAGCGAGCCGGAATAGCGGCAGGAGAGCCGCTCCATGCAGACTATCGACCATCCGCATGACCATGACGCCGCCCACACCTACGCCCAGAGCCGCCGCCAAGGCCCAAGCATCGAGGACGCCTAATACGGTCCGTGTCGCTACCAGAGCAATCAGTAGGACAGCGACGACCTTACCAACGGCGACGACGGCATTGCGCCAAAGAACCTTCCCAGCAGCGCGCTCAGCGACGAAAGCTGAGTCGAGCACTGCTCCCGCAGTGCTTCCGACTGTCCCAAGTGCAAGCACAGCCACGTAGGTCGGATTCCCGAGGTCGGCGAACTCCCGAGATACAGCAGGGAGGAGCAGCACAGCCGCTAAGCCGAAGGCCAAACAGGCCACCGTGGCAGTAGCGCCCACCGTCCAAAGGCTGAGCCACCACGCGGAAGGGGATTTCTGCTGCGGAAGCACCTGAATCAGCGTTGCGCCCACCCCGACCTGAGCTAACAACGTGACGATGGTCGTCGCGGCGATGATCGCCGAGCCCAGCCCCACCGTTCTCGGTGAGAAGAGGCGCGCCACAGCTACCCAGAACAGGTAACCGAAGCCCGAGTTCACGATGGTGGTCGCGATCAGAAACAGGCTATTGCGCAGGAGCGAGTCGCTTCGATAACGCGCGAGCAAGGACGCAACGCTGAGCCGCGCCTTGTCGCGCGCGTTCACTGCACCGCAGTCGAGGAGGTCGACCGCACCGCGAGGGACAACTCGTTGAAACGCGCTGCTGAGTCCTGCCAGGAATCCGTCCTCGGGGAGGACTGTCCTCGCCACCTGACCGCGCTCTGGATCGCATCCCGGAGGGACTTGGGATTTGTGGGTTCGGCCAGGATTACCCGTGGGTACCCGGCGACGGCCTCTGGGATTCCACCCACCCGAGTACTCACGATGGGCAAGCCGAGCGCCATGGCAGTGTCAAGAGGGCCGCTGGAGGAGCAACGTCGGTACGGCAGAACCACGATATCCGACCGCGCGAACTGAGCGGCAGGCTCCTTGTCAGTAACGTAGCGGTCCACCCTGTTGATCATCTCCTTCACATCCAACGCGTCGATAAGCGGTCGGGAAGGTTCCAGCCTTCCCAAGTCTCACCTACGAGTGTCAACTCGAAATTGGGGCCGAGATCTTTCACCAGATCCTCGAACGTGACTGTCATGTCCTTCACGCCTTTGAAGGGACGAACTAGCCCAAAGTACAGTAGCGTGCACTGGGCGTTGCCGTCGCGCTGCGCCTCGACGCTGCCGTGAGGATCGAAATTGGGGTGACTAATCACCACGGTTCTGTCAGCGCGCAACCCGTATCGCTCCAACACCAGCTCGCGGTCGTGCTCGTTATGGACGACAAAAGCACTCGACAGACGAAAAAGGGTCGGTGCAGATCGGGCAGTCGATGGCATGCTGTCACGCCGGATCATCGTCGTGCCTGCCCGGTATTCGACGACTGGCTGGGCACTGAGTGTGGTATCCGCTCGCGCCTAGGCCCGCGGCAGATGCAGCGGGGGCCGTCTGAGAGCTGCGAAAAGGTCAGCATAGTGAGCCGCCGAGTCCTGCCATGAAACGGTCCCAACGAATTGGCGTCCACGCCAGCCAGCGGCGGTCACGATCGCCTCCCGCAAGGAGTCTGGATCAGCTGCCTCCGCGAGCACGACTCCCGGATACCCGGCTGTGGCCTCCGGCAGTCCCCCTACCCGGGTCGTCACCACCGGCAGGCCCAGCGCCATGGCGGTCCCGAGGTTGCCGCTGGAGGAGCACCGGCGATAGGGGAGCACCACGACATCCGCCTCAGCGAAGTGAGCGGCCGCCTCTGCATCGGTCACGTAGCGATCCACTCTGTGGATCCTGTCCCGCACAGTGGACGCATCGATCAGGCGGTCGGGTAAGGTCCAGCCCTCCCAGGTTTCACCCACGATCGTGAGCTCGAATTGCTCCCCGGGTTCCCCCAGCAGCCGCTCGAACGCGACAACCAAGTCCTCCACCCCTTTGTAAGGGCGGACCGTCCCGAAGAAGAGCAGCCTGCACGGGCCCTCGCGTGGCTGCCGCACCGCGGCGCCTCCGTGTGGGTCGAAACTGGGGTATTGAATCATAACTATCCGCTCACTCCGTAGCCCGTACCGTCCCACAACGAGGTCGCGATCGTGCTGGTTATGGACAACGAACGCGTCCGCCATGCGGAAAAGGATTGGCGCCACGGCGTTCACGTAACGGCGTACCCAGAAGAGTTTGTCCTCGGCGGTGTCCAGCACCTCGTGAAATTCCACAATGACACTGGCGCCGAATAGCCGCGCCGCAAGCGCGAGCACCAAGTACGTGTGCAACACCGAGCCCGTCCACCACTGCAGCAACAAGACTTCTGTTCGCCTTCGTCGGAGAAGGATGAGGGCTCGTACGATGCCCGGTCCCCAGTACCAGTCCACGGTGGCCACGGCTCGCACATCCGCTGGTAGGGTCAGCTTCGAAAGGGCGGCGCCAATTCGCTGCCGGCCCGGGTAAAGGCGGGCGGGGATCAGCCGCCGGATGAGAATGGCGGAAACGTGCTGCCGCGTGCTCAGGGCTGTTATCAAGCCATAGGTGTAGTAGGTCATGGCGCTCAGAAAGTGGGTGCCCGGCCCCACCACACAAACCCTGACGCCATCGTGCGGGTCTGGGAGATCAGTGACTGCGATCGGCGTCCCGGCGGCCCGTCTCAAATTGCCGAGGCGCCAAGTGCCTTGCTTCAGGGTTCTGATCATCGCTGCCTCAGGAGTTCCGATCATACGCCGAGATTTAACCGGAAGTTGTGGATCGAGAACGAGATGAAGAGCGTGGCGTACCCTCCGGGTTGATGAAGACCGAGGGCGGCGCGAGCCGTCCAACAGAGGGCACGCCAATGTTGAGGATACTTGCTGACGAGGGCGACCGAGCGTCGATCGCCGGGAACCTGGATGAGATCGTGCGCGAGGGCGCACGGCGGATGCTGCTGACCGCGCTGAACGCCGAGGTGGCGGAGTACGTGGACGCCCACGCCGGCCAGCGGGATGGTGAGGGCAAGGCACTCGTGGTCCGCAACGGCGTCGGGCGGGAGCGAACCGTGGTCACCGCAGCTGGTGGGCTGCAGATCGAGGCGCCGCGTGTCGATGATCGACGTGAGGGGCACCGATTCAGCAGCGCCATCCTGCCGCCGTGGGCGCGACGCTCGCCCAAGGTGTCCGAGGTGCTGCCCCTGCACGGGGTGCACTTCAACATCCGCCTCGAGGAGGATCGCCTCTGCTGCCTGGTGCTGATCGGCGTTCGTGCTGATGGGCGCAAGGAACTCGTCGCGGTCGGCGATGGGTTTCGCGAGTTCGAAGCCTCGTGGGCCGAGGTTCTCCGTGATCTCAAGCGGCGCGGGATGCGCGCACCGCGGGTGGGGATTGGCGACGGAGCATTGGGCTTCTGGGCGGCGCTGCGCGAGGTCTACCCGGAGACCCGAGAGCAGCGCTGCTGGGTGCACAAAATCGCCAACATCCTCGACGCCGTCCCCAAGAGCATCCAGCCCAAGGTGAAGGCGGCGCTCCACGACGTGATGAACGCCGAGCACAAGGAGGCGGCCGACCTCGCCGTGGACCGGTTCGTCGAAAACTACGGTGCCAAGTACCCGAAGGCCACCGGGAAGCTGCTGAAAGACAGGGAGGTGTTGCTGACCCACTACCCGCCGAATATCTCTTGAACGCCGCCAAGACGAAAGGCGCATACTGGGCGACATCGCGGTTTGTGTTATCAGCCGTGGCCGCGCTGATTCAGACGGCCTCCCGCGGGGGCAGGTCTGAGGCATTTGGGGGGGAATCGCCGTGCTTAAGTCCTCGACGCCGACCGTGGCTGCCACCGGTACGGGCGAGTTTTACTCCGTCACCAGTTCGACAGCCCAACACTCACGAAGCGGTCACAGCGCAGATGGGCATGGTTCCGGACAGCACTGGCAGTTGCGCCCTCGGGTCAGTGTCATCGTTCCCGCCCTGAACGAGGCTGAGAACCTGCATCACGTTCTCCCCATGCTTGCTGTTCAGGGGTACGAGGTGTTGCTAGTGGCCGGTCACTCCACCGACGATACGGTAGAGGTCGCTCGGACGCTACTACCGGACGTCGTGATCGTCGAGCAACCCGGGAACGGCAAGGGCGACGCAGTAGTGGCTGGTCTGGCCGCCGCGAGGGGCGACTTCATCGTGATTCTGGATGCAGACGGCTCCACCAATCCCGCACACATCCCTCGCTTCGTCGATGCTCTGGAGAACGGCTGTGACGTTGCCAAAGGCACGCGAGCAGGAGTAGGAGGAGGGAGCGAGGACTTCACCCGGCTGCGGCGATCGGGAAACTGGCTTCTGACCACGTTGGTGAATTTGCTGTTCCGCACTCGGTATACGGACATCAACTACGGTTTCAACGCACTTCGGGCCGAGTGCCTGCCCGACCTTCGCCTCGACTGCAATGGCTTCGAGCTGGAGGCCCTGCTTTGCCTCCGCGCTGCGAAGGCTGGACTTCGTGTCGCTGAGGTACCGAGCTTCGAGCACTCCAGGGTCTTCGGGTCGAGCAACTTGAAAGCCGGGAGCGACGGCTGGCGCGTACTGAAGACGATCCTCTCTGAGCGGTTCAATGGATCTCGTGTGGCATCCGCTGCACCGCCGGTTGCTGATGCGCAGGCGCTCGCGGGGGCGGGTCATATCGAGTTGGCTGGATCCTCGCGTACACCATCGCGTCCGAGATCGGGGACATCAGTCGGTTCGCAACGCCCAAGAAGCTCTGTGGGTACACCGGACTCTGCCCGCGCGTCTATCAGTCCGGCGGCAAGGACCGCCGCGGCGCCCTGGCGAAGAACGGTCCCAACTACCTCAGATGGGCATTGATCGAGGCGACCATGAACGCGGCTCGCCACCCGGCCTACCGCGACCGCTACGAGGCCACCGCCAAGCGGCTCGGCAAGCAGCGCGGCAGCAAGGTCGCGCGCGTCGACGTCGCCCGTCGGCTCACGGAGGCGATCTGGCACATGCTCACTCGCGATCAGGCGTTCTCTCCGGCAGGCCCCACAAGGTGTCTGGTCGCTTGACGACCCTCGTTGAATTGGGCCACCGGATGCTCCCACGCGACCTGATCCTCCCTCCGAGGAGGCGATAGTAGAGATGAGCAAAAGGGCGTCTCCCCCTCGGCGTCGCGGGAGCAGCGGGAGGTCCGGCTGGCCGAGGCGCGGCTGAAGGACTTTCAGGAGCGCGTGTCGCGGGGGATCTACGGACCTTGACCCCTCGACGCTTCATGTGATATATCCCATACATGAGCCGACCGACACCGAGCAACGATTTCGCTGATCTCCTCGAGGAACTCGAGCGCGAGGCACGCGAGGAGGGTCCTACTGCGGTGGCCGAAATGGAGGCCCTGCACGATTACTACGGTCTGGTCGGAGAACTCATTCGACTGCGCCGGCACCGCCAGATGACCCAAAAGCAACTCGAGGTGGCCACCGGAATCCCACAGAGCGAGATCAGCCGCATTGAAAGCGGCCACGCGAACCCCACGCTCGCGACGCTGCGCAAGCTGGTCCGCGCCCTCGGAGGCGAGATCAGGATCATCGAAAAAGACTCTGCCGTCCCAGCGGCGGGAACAGTCAGGGCGTCGACGCGACGCGCCGGCCGCCAGCAGGCGCCGTTTCAGGGGCGTCCGAACCATCCCCGCGCGGCCGGAATTTGACAACAGTTTTGACAACAGTTGGGGCGGTTGACAACAGTTTTTGGCGGTCCCCGGCGGACGTCCGCGGAATACGAAATCGCCATTTTTGAGATCGCTTTGATCGAACTCTTAATCCCAAGGTCACAGGCTCGACCCCTGTAGCGGGTACCACGGCGAACTGAAGGAACCCACGGGTGACCGGCTCCACCCCCGCAACGAGTGGTGGGGTGCCTCAGCAAGTCTTGCAATATGGTGCGGCGCGGCTACACTCGCGAAATGTCTCAAACAGGTCGCACGGGACTGACCGGCCAGGGCCGGGCCGTCCTCCTCGTCGCGTTGTTCGCGGCAGTGGCGGGCGGAACACTGCTGCTCACCTCGGCGCGGCAGCCGACGTCCTCCACGCCGCCCGGGGCCGTGCTCGGACTGCAGACGGCCAGCCCGAGCACCTCGCCGTCGGCCTCCGCCACCACCGCCCCGACCGCCCCGACCGCCACGCTCGCCCCCTCCACGCCGGCGCCAACCGCGGCTCCGATCGCTCCTCCCACGGTGGCCCCGACGCCCGCGCCGACTCGCGTACCGACCCCGACGGGAACCCCCGTCGGCGCGGGACCGCCGCCGTGCTCCCAGGAGCCCACGCGGGAGACGCTGAATACCGACCACCAGCAATACCCGCAGGGGACGTCCGTTCTGGTCACCGCCACCAGCACGAACCTCGGCGCCGACTGTGTCGAGCACCCGACGGTGACCATCCGGATTCTCGGGCCCAATGGCCAGGTGAGCGCTACGAGCACCGCGTCGTCAGCGTCCTCCATCTGGAAATCGGGATCGACGCACAGCGCGAGCTACCAGTGGAACCAAACGGACTGCTCCACGTCGCCGTGCACGGCGGCCGCCCCCGGTCAGTACCACGCGACCGTCAACTGGGACGCCTACGCGCCGCTGTCGCTGCCGTTCACCGTGAGCCGATGAACGGCAGGCAGAAGGTCAGAAGGCCCCACGCCCACCAGTAACGGTTGTGCTGTGCTCGAGCCTGGGCCACGGTGAATATCGCGAAGGTGAAGCCCATCAAGAGGCCGATCGCTACGTAGACACCGACCCTGTTGTCGTAGGTGACTGGCGAGGAGTACGGGGCCAGTGACGGGTCGGTTGTATTCACGCCGCCACCCTACGACAGTTCGCGCGGGTGACCATCCCCACCTCCTGACCTTCGGCGTTCAGGCCAGCTTGGACTCGGCGGCGACCGTTCGCCGCCGTCGCACCCACCACGCTCCGGCCGCGGCCAGCGCACCGGCCGCGAGCAGGGCCCCCGATAGCGGCGCCTCCGGCGTGCTGACGGGGGCGCACACGCCGCTCGGCACCTTGACGGCACCGCCGGCCGGCTCCTGGGCCGGCAGCGACGTGTTGGAGACGATGACCGGGTCCTGGACGACCGGGGACGTGCTCGCATTCAGCGAGCCGATGGTCCCGGTGACCGTGCACTGG
>CALAQT010000213.1 GCA_937888775.1 uncultured Actinomycetes bacterium
CCCAGCCCACAACGACCGCAGCCCTGAACCGCTCCCGCACCGGAGCCGCCACGCCCCCGCTCCTCCTCGCACCACGCGAGAGCGCGGTCCGGGCGGGCGAGCACTCGGGCCGCGCTACCGTAGAAGGCACCATCCCCTGAGACGTTTGGACGGTTTCATGAGCAACCTCGTTCCTGGTAAGCGCAGCAATGTTACGCGCGGTAAGCGCGTCGACCGGCCTGAACCTGATCTTGGCCACGGGGGGCTGTGGGCTGGTGTTCGTGGTGACGCTCGTTCTGGCGATCGCCGGGGTGATTGGCGGCGGACTGCCGCTCGCCGTCGCGGTCGTGACGGCCGGTGTTGCTCTCGGCGCCTATCGCACGATCAAGCGCTGACGCTCGTCCGGGCCACATGCCCCGCGCTAGCCGCAGCGCCAGATTGGTAGGGCACGCGCGAAGGCCGTGGCACGTGGTAGACGCTTGACGGATCGCTCCAGGGCTGTGCTTCAGTCAGCAGTACGCATGAGCCGACGCGCGATTGAGACAGACGGCGCCGCGGGCCAAGCACTGAACCGCTCCGGGAAAGCTCGAGGCCTGATCGCTTGAGAGAATTGGGCGATGACAACCAAGGGCAAGAGGTATCAGTTTAGATCCGCTTGAGATCGCCCGGCGCTGCGAAAACAGTCGTGTGCTCTCTCATAGGCCCAGCTGTGGGCCCACCCTGGGCGTCCGGGCAGGTTCCAGACCGCTCGAAACGCCCCTTGACAGCACTGATAACGAGGGCACGTGCCGTGCCCGAGACAGCGATTTTCAGTCATGTGCTCCCGCTCGGCACTCGACGCACACGCCACCGCAGCTACCGAGTATCGAAAGATCAGCGCTGGAGCGCCATCGAACGCCAGTCGTGGGGAGGCGAGAAACCTCCCGAGTAGCTCACTGGCTTTCAGGCTGGCTTTCAGGGCCTCCTGAAAGACGAAAACCCTGCGAATTGCAGGGCCTTCGGGAGTACCGCTACCGGGATTCGAACCCCGCACCCTTCATTACGAGTCAAGGCTGCTCGCAGCCCCGGCCTCAGTAGGGCGAGCCGCGCTGCTTTGGCGCATTTGTATGCGTCTAGGGAACACGATTTGGGAACACGGGCCTCAACAGACCCCCAAAGGCTTCGCTCCTGACTTCAAGAAAGCCCTGCAAATATGCACTATGCGGGCGGGGGTGTGTGGTTGCAGGACATAGTGGGCTGATGTCTCGGGACATGCTGGACGTCTACGAAAGGCGGCTGGCATGGGGTTGGCGCGGTATGTGGTGGATGGGGTGTTGTTGGAGGGTCGTAGCGCGCGTGAGGTCGCGGCTGCTCACGGGATCAGCAAGAGCTGGATCTATGTGCTGATCGAGCGCTTTCGCGCTGGTGGCTATGAGGCGCTGGAGCCGCGCTCCAGGCGCCCTCGTTCCTGTTCGCATCAGACGCCGCCAGGGACGGTGCAGCGGATCCTCCAGCTGCGCCGGGAACTCGCGGCCCAGGGTCATGACTGCGGGCCCGTGACGATCGCGCATCACCTCGAGCAGGCTGGGCTGCTGGCCCCCTCGACGGGGACGATCTGGCGGATCCTGGGGCGCGAAGGGCTGATCATCGCCCAGCCGCAGAAGCGGCCGCGCAGCTCTCTCATCCGCTTCCAGGCCGATCTCCCGAACGAGCTGTGGCAGACCGACATCACCCACTGGCAGTTCGCCGACGGTGGGCATGCCGAGATCCTCAACGTGATCGACGATCACTCGCGGCTGTTCATCTGCTCGCACGCCTACAGCTACGTCAAAGCACGCGACGTCGTTGAGAGCTTCCACCGCGCCGCAGAGCTCCACGGGCTACCCGCCGCGCTGCTGTCCGACAACGGCGCCGTGTTCACCGGCACCGCCCGCCACGGCAAGGTGCAGCTCCAAACAGAGCTCGAGCAGCTCGGCGTCGCGGCGAAGAACTCACGGCCCTACCACCCCCAGACCTGCGGCAAGATCGAGCGTCTGCACCAGACACTCAAGCGCTACCTGGAGAAGCAGCTGCCCGCAGCCACGCTCAAGGACCTCCAGGCCCAGCTCGACGCGTTCCTCCACTACTACAACAACATACGCCCGCACAGGGCGCTAGAAGGCCGCACGCCGCTACAGGCCTACAGCGCCCGCATCAAGGCCCAGCCCCACGGCCAGCCAGCGAACACCTACTTCCGGGTCCGCCAAGACAAGGTCGACGCCACCGGCAAGGTCAGCCTGCGCCACCTCAGCCGGCTCTACAAAATCGGTGTCGGAAGAGCCCACAAAGGCCAACCGGTCAAGCTCCTCATCGCCGACCGAGACATCCGCATCATCGACCTCAACGGCCAGCTCCTACGCCAGCTAACACTCGACCCCAACCGCACCCACCAGCCCCATCACAACCACCTAAACTGTCCAGCATCTCCCGAGACACGCGTCCAGCATCTCCCGAGACATCACACTATGCGGGCGGAGGGACTCGAACCCCCAAGGGCTTTCGCCCACCGGCTCCTAAGGCCGGCGTGTCTACCAATTCCACCACGCCCGCGGAGCCCCAGAGCGTAGCTGCAGCGCGAGCCTCCCCCCCCACGTGGACCGTGCGAGCTTGTATGGTCATGAGCCTCATGTCCACGGTCCCGGCCCCGGAGGGGCAGCCCGGCGTGGTAATCACGCATCCCAACCGTCACAAGCCCGTCGTCCGGGCGACGCGCGCCATGGTGGTGGCGCTGCTGCTCGCCACCGCGGCGCTCGTGCTGATCGTGACGGTCGGCGGCTGGAGCGTGCTCGAGGGCGCGGTGCCGGTGCAGATCGCCTTCGTCCTCGTCTACCTCGTGCTCGCGTTGTACGCCGCGCGCTGGAACAGGGGCGTTCTGCCCGTCGGGGCCGCGGTCTCCGTGCTGCTCGCGATCTTCGCGCTCGTTGCAGGACCCGCGTGGTTCCAGCGCGACAAATCCGGGTTCTCCCAGCCCGCGCTCGGCGCGGGGCTGCTGGGGCTGATCACGCTGCTGCTCGTCCCGTTGCAGCTGCTCGTGGTGGCGTTCGCGATGCGCGGCTTCAAACAGGGCTGGAACGTGGAGGTCGAGCGCCGCGACCCCGGCCCCGGCGCGGGCCCGGAGGTCCGCGGCGAGCCCGCGCCCCGCCCCGCCTGACGCGCGGATATCCTCGATCGACCACTCTGCGGCGGTGGCGGAACGGTAGACGCGGGGCCCTCAAAAGGCCCTGTCCGAAAGGGCGTGTGGGTTCGAGTCCCACCCGCCGCATTCAGCGGCCGTGTGCGCCCCGCTACGGTCCGCGCACGAGCTCCAGCAGCGGGCCCGCGAGCGCGGGGCGCGCCACGAGGATGCCCCACGGCAGCTGCTCGTGGACGGGCAGCTCGAGCACCTCGAGCCCCGCGCCTTCGCAGATGAGAGCGCCCGCCGCGATGTCCCACTGCTTGACGGAGCGCTCGAAGTAGGCGTCGTAGCGGCCCGCGGCCGTCCAGCAGAGATCGAGCGCGGCGCTGCCGGCGCGGCGGATGTCCCGAACCCGCGGCAGCAGGCGCTCGATCGTCCGCGCCTGGGCGGCGCGGACGAGCGCGTCGTAGGCAAAGCCCGTGGCCACCATCGCGGTCGCCAGCTCCGCGTCCCCCCCGGGCCGCTCGCCGCCCTCGCCCGTGGCCTCGGCGGCGCTGCGGCCGGAGAGCTCGACCGCGCCCGCAGGGCCGATCAGCCGCGGGCGACCGTCCCGCAGCGCCGTGAAGAGCTCGTCGCGGTTGGGGTCGTAGACGGCGCCCGCGAGCGTGGCGTGCTCGTCGCGGACGGCCACGCTGACGCACCACTGCGGGATGCCGAAGAGGAAGTTGATGGTGCCGTCGAGCGGATCTACGACCCAGCTGAGCCCGCTGCTGCCTCCCTCGCGGCCCCCCTCCTCCCCCACGAACCCGTCGTGCGGCCGGCGCTCCGCCAGCAGCTCGCGGATCGCCCGCTCCGACGCGAGGTCCGCCTCGCTGACGAGATCGGTGGGCGTGCTCTTGCTGCTGATCTCGCGCTCGCCGCCGCGCCTGGCGCGCTCGATCAGGAGGGCGCCAGCCATCCGCGCGGCCTCCACGGCCACGTCGAGCAGGCTCTCGGGCTCGCTCACGAGAATCCGGGCGGGCGCTGCTGCGCCCAGGGGCGCGCCGACTCGATCTGCGCCGCGAGCGAGAGCAGCGTTGCCTCGTCGTCGCGGCGCCCCACGATCTGCACCGCGCGCGGCAGCCCGTCGGAGCCGAGGCCCGCGGGCACCGACGCGGCGGGCTGGCCGGTGACGTTCCAGACGCCGTTGTAGGGCACCATCCCCGCGACCGCGTTCAGCGTCCAGATCGCGCCGCGGCCCTGGAGCTGCCCGATCCGCGGCGGCGTCGAGGCGGTGGCGGGCGTGAGCAGCACGTCGTGCTCCTCGAGCACCGTGTTCAGGCGCCGACTCAGCTGCGCCTCGCCCGCGAGCGAGCGCTCCAGCAGGGCGGGCGGGATCAGCCCCCCGAGCAGCGACATCCCGCGCGTGCGCCGTTCCAGGCGCTCGGGGTGGGCCAGCGCTTCGGCGTCGTCGTGGGCACCGCGCAGGTAGCGCGCGAGCAGGGCGGGGATCGAGCCCAGCCCGTAGTCGGGATCGCGCTCGTTGACCTCGTGCCCGAGCGAGCGCAGCAGCTCCACCGTCTCCTGCAAGGCCCGCGCCTGGTCCCCGTCGAGCTTCGGGATGACCCCGGCGGGCATCTTCGTGGAGTAGGCGATCCGCAGCTTCGCAGGCGCCGTGGCTGCCGACTGGGAGAACGGCACCGCGGGCGCAGGTGCGCTGTCGACCTCGCCCGCGAGCGCGCCCGAGGCGACGTCGTGGAACAGCGCCGTGTCGGCCACGGTGCGCGCGAGCACGCCGTTGACCGACAGGCCGTACCACGGTCGCACGCGCGGCGCCATCGACACCCGCCCGCGCTGGGGCTTCAGGCCGAACAGGCCGCACCACGCTGCGGGGATGCGGATCGAGCCCGCGCCGTCTGAGCCGAGCGCTGCGCCCACGAGGCCTGCGGCCACCGCGGCGGCGCTGCCGCCGCTGGAGCCCCCGGGCGCGCGCTGGCTGTCCCAGGGGTTGCGCGTGGCCCCGAACGTGGCCGTCTCCGTGAACGGCCACAGCGTCAGCTCGGGCACGTTCGTCTTGCCGATGATCACCGCGCCGGCCTCGCGCAGGCGACGCACGACCTCCGCGTCCGCCCGCGCCGGCCCTTCGGTCGCATTCGTGCCGTAAGGCGTGGTCTCGCCGGCCACGTCGATGTCGTCCTTCACCGCGATCGGCACGCCCAGCAGCGGGCGCTCCCCGCCGGCGCCGCGCCTTGCCTCGGCCTGATCGGCCTCCAGGCGCGCACGCTCGGCGAAGACGACGCGAAACGCGTTCAGACGCCCGTCGAACTGCGCGATCCGCTCGAGATAGACCTCGACGAGCTCGCGAGAGGAGACCTCGCCGGCGGCGATCAGCTGTGCCTGGCGGGCAATACCGGCGTAGGCGAGATCGACTGGATCCATGTTGCTCGCAATCTATTGAAAAATGGCGGCGCTGCGGCGCTGCGGGCCGATCCCGGCTCTCCGCCGGGGCCGGCCCTAGGATGGCCGACGATCGGTCCGTGCGACAAGGGGCGGTGGTTGGTGCGCATCGCTCGCCTCCGGCCCACTGTTCGCGGGCGTCAGCATCCGCACAAAGGGGGAACAGGTGTCCTATCCGGTTACGTTCCACGCCGACTACGTCGAGCAGCGCAGCAGGCTCACCGCGTTCTTCCGCCTGATCCTGGTGATACCCGTCGCGATCTGGCTCTATCTGTACGGCATCATCGCGACCATCGCGATCGTGATCGCGTGGTTCGCGATCGTCATCACCGGCCGCTATCCGCCCGGCCTCTACAACTTCGTGGCGGGCTTCAACCGTTTCCTGGCGCGCGTGACCGCCTATGCGGCGCTGCTGTGCGACCCCTACCCCGCGTTCTCGGGCGCGCCCGACCCGGAGTATCCGGTGCAGATGGAGTTCGCGGGCCCGCTCGAGGAGTACAGCCGCCTGAAGACGTTCTTCCGAATCATCATCGCGATCCCGCTGCTGGTCCTGCGCTACGTGATGGGCCTGCTGCTCGAGGTGGGTGCCGTCGGAGCATGGTTCGTAATCGTCTTCACGGGCAAGATGCCCCGCGGCCTGTTCGACCTGATGGTGCTCGCGAACTCATACACCGCGCGCAGCGACGCCTACATCTACCTCCTGACCGAGACCTACCCCCCGTTCCAGGACGAGGAGACGCGCACAGCCGGCGCGCCCACCGCGCCCTGAGCACAGGCGCCCCGCCCCGCGCTTCGGCAGGACGGGCCGGCCGGCCGGCCGGCCGCGAACCCCTAGACGGGCGTCACCGCGTTGTGCTTGGCCGGCCAGCTGCGCTGCTTGGAGGAGGCGTGGGCGTAGCGGCGAATCAGCTCCTCGCGCAGCGCGCCCGGCTCGATCACCGCGTCCACCACGAGCTCTGAGGCGAGGTGCAGGATGTCGATGTCCGCTGCGTACTCCGAGCGCAGCTCCTCCGTGCGCCGTGCGCGCTCCTGCTCGTCCTCGATCGCCTGGAGCTGGTTGTAGTAGACGGCGTTGATCGCCGCCTGCGGGCCCATCACGGCGATCGAGGCGCTCGGCAGCGCCAGGCAGCAGTCCGGGTCGAAGGCGGGGCCGGCCATCGCGTAGAGACCCGCGCCGTAGGCCTTGCGCACGATCACCGACATCTTCGGCACGGTCGCCTCGCTGACCGCGCTGATCATCTTCGCGCCGTGCCTGATGATCCCGTCGCGCTCCACCTGCGTGCCGATCATGAAGCCGGGCACGTCGGCCAGGAACAGCAGCGGCACGTTGAACGCGTTGCACGTCCAGATGAAGCGCGCGGCCTTGTCGGCGGAGTCGCCGAACAGGACGCCGCCCTTGTGCTTGGGCTGGTTGGCCACGATGCCTATCGCACGCCCCTCCAGGCGGGCGAAGCCGACGATCAGCTCCTTGGCCCAGCGGGGATGGACCTCAAGCAGCGAGGCCTCGTCGACGAGCGCGGCGATCAGCGCCTTCATGTCGAAGGGCTTGTTCTCATCGGCGGGGATCAGCTCGCCGATCGACGCTCCCCCTGCGGGCGGCGCGGGTGGGGCGGGCGCTGCGAGCGGCGGGTCCTGCTCCCAGTTGCCCGGGAGGAAGGAGAGGTAGCGCCGCGCGGTCTCGATGCCCTCCTCGTCGGTCTTGACGAGCTGGTGTCCGCAGCCGGAGACGCCGGTGTGCATCCGCGCACCGCCCATCTCCTCGAGGCTCACCTTCTCGCCGATGACCATCTCCGCCATCCGCGGCGAGCCGAGATACATCGACGCATTGCCCTCGCGCATGATCACGATGTCGCAGAACGCCGGTATGTAGGCGCCGCCGGCGGCGCTCGGGCCGAACAGCACGCAGACCTGGGGAACGACCCCCGAGAGCTTGACCTGGTTGTGGAAGATCCTGCCCGCGCCGCGCCGGCCGGGGAACATCTGCACCTGGTCGGTGATGCGCGCGCCCGCGGAGTCCACCAGGTAGACCATCGGTATCGACAGCGACTGAGCGCGCTCCTGGATGCGCAGGATCTTCTCGACGGTCTTCGGGCCCCACGACCCCGCCTTGACGGTGGGGTCGTTGGCCATCAGCGCAACCGCTCTCCCGCCGACCGTGCCGACGCCCGTGACCACGCCGTCGGCGCCGAGGCCGTCCTCCTGCCAGTTGGCCAGCAGCGCCTCCTCGGCGAAGGAGCCGTGGTCGAGCAGCAGCGCGACCCGCTCGCGCACTGCCAGTTTGCCCTGCTCGCGCGCCTTCTCGCGGTGGCGCTCGGGACCTCCGCTGAGGCCGCGCTCGGTGGCATCCCGCAGCGCGGCCTCGTGTCCCGGTTTCGCCGGCGCGCTCATCGCGTCAGCCCCCCGTGGCGTGGCTGCTCGCGTGCCGAGTCGACGGCGCGCGGGCGCGAGGAGTCCGGCACGCTCGTCTCCACTCAGAAGGCCGGGTTGGGCGTCGGCGCCTCACCGGAGTAGTCGTAGAAGCCCACCCCCGACTTGCGCCCGAACCAGCCCGCGCTGAGCATCTTGCGCAGCGTCGGCGGCCGCGCGAAGCGCCGCTCGCGGAACTCGTCGAAGAGCACGTCGCAGATCGAGCCGAGCGTGTCCAGCCCGACGAAGTCCGCGAGCGTCAACGGGCCCATCGGGTGCCCCGCGCCCGCCTTCATCGCGTCGTCGATCTCGCCCACCGAGCCCACGCCCTCTTCGTACGCGCGGATCGCGTCGAGCATGTAGGGAACGAGCAGGCGATTGACGATGAACCCGGCCTTGTCCTTCGTCGGGATCGCGAGCTTGCCCTCCGAGCGCGCGAACTCCAGCGCCGTCTCGAGCGCTGCGTCGGAGGTCGTCACGCAGCGCACCACCTCCACGAGGGTCATCACCTGCGCGGGGTTGAAGTAGTGCAGCCCGACGAAGCGGTCGGCGCGGCCGGTGACGGCCGCCTGGTCGATCACCGCAAGCGAGGAGGTGTTCGTGGCGAAGACCGCCTCGGGCTTGACGATCTCGTCGATCTCGCGCCACATCTCGAGCTTCAGCGGCAGGCTCTCGGTGATCGCCTCGATCACCAGGTCGCAGTCCGCGAGGTCGCGGTAGTGCACGGTGCCGTTGATCCGCCCGCGGATCGCGTCGGCGTCCTCCTGAGTGGACTTGCCCTTCTCGACCGCCCGCGCCAGCTGCTTCTCGATCTTGCCGATGCCCTTCGCGAGCGTCGCCTCGTCGACCTCGCGCAGCACCACCTCATAGCCCGCCTGAGCAGCCACCTGTGCGATGCCGTGACCCATGAGCCCTGCGCCGAGCACTCCAACCATCCCGATCTGCTGCGCCATTTGACCTCCGCTTGGATTCATCCGCTTTCCTCCCGCAGCCTATTACTCGCCGCGCCGCCGCTGCCGCGCCGGGAAGGATGCGCACGCGCCGGAGTCTCTGCCACTGGAAACCAACCAGCGGAGGCGTCGCCATGTTCGAGCTTGCCAGCAGGCCCCAGAGCCTTGACGCAGCAGAGGATCCCATCGACCCAGCAGCCGGGGCTGCCTACGCTCACGCGGTCGCCGCGGGCGCGCCCCGGCCGGCAGCGCCCAGCGGCCGAGCTCCC
>CALAQT010000214.1 GCA_937888775.1 uncultured Actinomycetes bacterium
TTCGCGGCTACGTGCGGCCGCCCACGCGCTATTCCCCCTTGCGGGGGAGGAGAAGAAGTCGAAATTCGAGGCTGAACGACATGCAGCGAGAAGCGTAGCATCGCCGTGCCGGGTCGCGCGCTGCCATGCTTAGGCAATGAGCACCGCTGACAAGATCGCCCGGCGCAGCAACTGGCCCTGGCTCTCGCTGATCCCGTTGGGTCTGGGGGCGTGGGCGCCGATCTACGCCGGCGTCAGGGCGCGCGTCAAGTCCTGGGTCCTGCTGGGAATCCTGTGGTCGGCGATCGTCGTCGCCGGCTTTGTCGCCAACGCCGTCAGCAAGTCCGGCCAATCGGGCAACAACGACTTCGCCGGATTCCTGCTGATCCTCGGCTGGCTCGGAGCGATCGCCACCTCGTTCTCGATCCGCGGCGCTTACGAGCGCCGGATGGGCTCGCCGCTGCTGCAGGCCGCGCAAGCCGGCGAGCAGCGACTTGAGGACCGGCGGCGCGCGCTCGAGCTCGCGCGCCGCGATCCGGCGCTGGCGCGCGAGATGGGCATCGGTCGCCCGGATGAGAAGGGCGCGATCGACGTCGGACTCGTCGACGTCAACAACGCGTCGGCGATCGCGCTGATGAAGCTGCCCGGGGTCGACGGCGACGTCGCCACGCAGATCATCGAAGCGCGTGAGAAGGTCGGCGGCTTCTCCTCGCTGGAGGACATGGGCGAGACCCTCGACCTCGACGGTCACCTCGTGGAGGGCCTGCGCGGCGAAGTCGTCTTTCTGCCGCGCCGGGCAGGATCAGCCGGCCACTAAGGGTTCGCGACGAAGTTTGTGGCGGAATTGGACGGTCAGCCCGTGGAGGCTGCTGCGCCGCGGGCGAGCGGAGGCGTGCCTGTGGAACGTTGAGCATCGAGGGTGGCGTCCAGCGCCGCGGCCGGATGACTCGAGCGCAGCCGAGCCAGCGAGGCTGGATGCCGAGCAGGCTGCGCTCGAGGGCCGGACAAACGGTTAGAAACTGAGTCGTGAGCCCTACGGCGCCGGCGACCGCTCGTGGCGGCCGAAGCGGAGCTAGGTGCTGCTAGAGCGAGACGGTCTGGCCGGCGACGAAGCCGTCGCTGGAGACGATCCGGTCGACGACCTCACGCGGGACCGGCGAGCTGGTGGTGATCGCCATCGCGGCCAGTCGCCCGTCTTCGACCTGGTCCTCCCCGGGCAGCCGTCCGACGGCGGCCGAGACGATGTTGACGCCGTGCTCACCGAACGCCGTCCCCACGCGGCCGAGCATGCCGGGCAGGTCGCGATAGCGAAACAGGGTGATGTGCTCCTCGAGCTCGACGTCGAAGCGCTGGCCCCAGGCCTCGACCAGATGCGGCCGGTTGCGACGTCCGATCAGCGTCCCGGCCACCCGCACGGTGCACTCGCCAGCGGTGACCTCCACCCGCACCAGGTCGGTGTAGTCCCGGGCATGGCTGTGCTTGGTCTCGACCACGCTGATCCCGCGCTCCTCGGCGATCGCCGGAGCGTTGACGGCGTTGACCTCCTCCTCGGTGTGGCCTGCGAGCACGCCGAGCAGGACCTCGATCGATAGCAGACGCGTGTCGCGCTCGGCCAGCCGTCCGAAGAAGTCGGTCTGCACGCGGTCGACCGACGGGCCCTCGGCGAGCGCCAGCGCGATCGCGATCCGGCCGAGCGAGATGCACAGCGGCACGTAGGGCCCCAGCACCTCCATGTCCTCGGCCGGGATCGCCGGTACGTTGACGGCGCTTGTGACCACGCCACCGGTGAGCGCGGCCACCACCTGCTCGGCGGCCTGGTAGCCCGCTCGGTCGGTGGCCTCGGCGGTCGAGGCGCCGAGATGGGGAGTGACGATCACGTTCGGATAGCCGAACAGCGGATGCTCGGTCACCGGCTCGGTGCGGAACACGTCGAGCGCGGCTCCCGCGACCTTGCCGGAGTCCAGCGCCGCCTTGAGGTCTTCGTCGACGACCAGCGGACCGCGAGCGACGTTGAGGACCCGCACCCCGTCCTTGCACTTGGCCAGCGCCTCGGAGTCGAGCCAGCCCTCGGTGTCGGCGGTCTTGGGCAGATGCAGCGTGAGAAAGTCCGCAGCGGCGTACACGTCGTCTGCGGAGCCGGCCTTCTCCACGCCCAGCTCGCGATAGCGCTCGGCCCCTACATAGGGATCGAAGGCGATCACCTTCATGTTGAAGCCGCGGGCGCGCTGGGCGACGAGCTGCCCGATGCGGCCGAAGCCGAGTATCCCCAGCGTCTTCTCATACAGCTCCACGCCGGAGAACCGCGACCTCTCCCAGACGCCACTGATCAGCGAGGCGTGAGCCTGCGGGACGTTGCGAGCCAGCGCCAGCAGCAGCGCCATCGTGTGCTCGGCGGCGGTGATCACGTTGGACTGAGGGGCGTTGGCGACCAAGATCCCGCGCTTGGTGGCGGCGGCGACGTCAACGTTGTCGACCCCCACCCCAGCGCGACCGACCGCGCGCAGCCGCGTGGCCCGGGCCAGGAGGTCGCCGTCGAGCTTGGTGGCCGAGCGGATCAGGATCCCGTCGTAGTCGCCGATCCGGGCCCCAAGCTCGTCCGGGCTCCAGCCGGCGCCCACGTCGACCTCGAAGTGCTCGCGGAGAAGGTCGATCCCGGAATCCCCGATCTTCTCGGCCACCAGCACGCGCGGCTTGGCGGAGGTCGCGCTCACGTGTGCTCGAGCACCCAGTCGATGCAGTTGGTGAGCGCCTTGACGTCGTCGGGGTCGGTGGCCGGGAACATCGCGATCCGCAGCTGGTTGGCGCCGAGCTTGCGGTAGGGCTCGACGTCTACGATCCCGTTGGCGCGCAGCGTCGCGGCCAGCGCCTTGGCGTCGACCGACTGATCGAAGTTGATCGTGCCGACGACCAGCGAGCGCTTGGCGCGATCGGCCACGAACGGGGTCGCCAGTTCGTGCTTCTCGGCCCACCGGTACAGATGTGACGAGGAGGCTCGGGTGCGCTTGACCATCGCCTTGAGCCCACCCTGCTCAAGCATCCATTGCAGCTGATCGGCGAGCAGCAGCAGCGTGGCGATCGCGGGTGTGTTGTAGGTCTGATCCTTGGTCGAGTTCTCCAGCGCGATCCGCAGCGAGAGGAAGTCCGGGATCCAGCGAACGCCGTGGGTGCCCGAGTCCAGCTTGGCGATGCGCTGCAGCGCGGCGGGGCTCAGCACGGCCAGCCACAGGCCTCCGTCGGAGGCGAACCCCTTCTGGGGAGCGAAGTAATACGCGTCGGCGTCGCGGACATCGACCGGCAGCCCGGCGGCGGCGGAGGTCGCGTCGATCAGCACCAGCGCGTGCTCTGACCCGGGCGGGCGGCGGACCGGGACCATCACGCCGGTCGAGGTCTCGTTGTGCGCCCAGGCGATCACGTCGGCGTCAGGGTCGGCGACCGGCGCGGGCGCATCGCCGGGGGGCGCCTCGATCACGATCGAATCCTGCAGGTAGGGCGCGCCGCTGGTGCAGGCGGCGAACTTGGAGCCGAACTCGCCGTAGGTCAGGTGCAGCGCCCGCTGGCGCACCAGGCAGCAGGTTGCAGCGTCCCAGAAGGCAGTGGTGCCGCCGTTTCCGAGCGCGATCTCGTATCCGTCGGGCAGCTCGAACAGGTCGCGCAGTCCGGCTCGGATGCTCGCCACCAGCGACTTGACCGGCGCCTGACGGTGCGAGGTGCCCATCACCGCGGCGCCCGTCGTGGCCAGGTGCTCGAGCTGCGCGGGACGGATCCGCGACGGACCCGAGCCGAAGCGGCCATCTACTGGCTTGAGCTCGTCGGGGATCTGCGCAGCTGTGGAGGTCTGAGTCATGCCGGGCGTTCCCCCAGGCTAGCGGCCAAGGCGGGTGTCCCGCCCCACGTCCTATTCCGAGAATTCGGTATCGATCCAGTCCATCTGGGCGCGCAGCTCGCGCCCGATGACCTCGACCTGATGGCCGGCCTGCTCGGAGCGCATGCGCTTGAAGTTCTCCTGCCCCGCCCGGTTCTCGGCGATCCACTCGCGCGCGAAGTCGCCCGACTGGATCTCGCCCAGAATCTTCTTCATCGCCGCCCGGGACTCCTCCCCGATCACCCGCTTGCCGCGGGTCAGGTCGCCGTACTCGGCGGTGTTGGAGATCGAATAGCGCATGCCGGCGATCCCCTTCTCGTACATCAGGTCGACGATCAGCTTGAGCTCGTGCAGGCACTCGAAGTAGGCCAGGCGCGGGTCATAGCCCGCGTCGACGAGCGTCTCGTAACCGGCGCGCACGAGCTCGGTGACGCCGCCGCACAGCACGGCCTGCTCGCCGAACAGGTCGGTCTCGGTCTCGTCCTTGAAGGTCGTCTCGATAACGCCGCCGCGGGTGCAGCCGATGCCCTTGGCGTAGGCAAGTGCCAACGCCTGCGCGTGGCCGGTCGCGTCCTGGGCGACCGCGATCAGTCCGGGCACGCCGGAGCCCTCCAGGTACTGGCGGCGGACGAGATGGCCGGGCCCCTTGGGGGCCACCAGCGCGACGTCGACTTCGGGCGGCGGGACCACCTGCTCGTAGTGGATCGAGAAGCCGTGCCCGAACAGAAGCAGGTTCCCGGGCGCGATCCCGTCCTTGACCCCGGACTCCCAGACCTGCTGGTGGAGCTCATCGGGGACGAGCATCATCACGACGTCGCCCTCGCTGGCGGCATCGGCGGGCTCGGTCACGCGTAGGCCGTGCTGCTGCGCCTTGGCGACGCTGCTCGAATCGGGTCGCAGGCCGACCACGACCGATACGCCGGAGTCCTTGAGGTTGAGAGCATGGGCGTGGCCCTGGGACCCGTAGCCGATGATCGCGACGGTCTTGCCGTCGAGGAGGTGGAGGTCAGCGTCGTCGTCGTAGAACATAGGGTCGCCAGGCTACACGGCGGACACCGCCGGCGACCTGCGGGGCGGGGCCGGGCGCGGGGCCACCGATCGCCCGGCCCGGCCGCTATGGGCCGCCGAACCGGCTGCGCAGAGCGAGCACGTTGTTGACGTACTGCTGGGTGTCTGAGTACATGCCGTGCTGCTGTATCGATTGCAGTCCCTGGTAATAGCCGCCGGCGGCCAGCGCGGGATCGCCGCCGGCGGCCGACAGCAGCGAATGCAGCAGCAGCACGCCACCGCGGACGTTGTCGGTGGCGGAAGCCGGGGAGAGGGGCGTCGAGCCCGCGAGGTTCTGGCCGATCCAGTTCCAGGTGCCGGGCTCGATCTGCATCACGCCGACGGCCCCGGTGCTGGAGACGAGGTCGTTGTTGAAGCCGCTCTCCTGCCAGCCGATCGCCGCGGCCAGCGACGGCGAGACCCCATTGGCGGCGGCGATCGAGCCGATGTCCGATGCGCTGACGGTCTGCGGAGTCGGATACGGGCCCGAAGTGGTGCCGGCGGCGGCCGTCGAAACCGGCTGCGAGACGGTGCTGACCGTGCTCGGCGCGCCCGAAAGGCTCAGCACCGAGCCCGCCAGCAGCGTGCCGTTCGGAGCGATGCCGTTGGCGGCCGCCAGGGAATCGAGGCTGATCCCGGCGCGGGCGGCGATCGCCGATAGCGTGTCACCCGGTTGCACCACGTAGGAGCCGCCGCCCGCCGATGCGCTCGAGCTTTGGGCCGCCGTCGAGCCGGCCGCGGTGGTTGGGGTCTGCCCAACCGTGCTTGAGGCATCGTCGCCATCGCCGGCGGTTGCCGGGGCCGACTGGGTGACCGCAGAGCTCGTCTGGGTGACCGGAGAGCTCGTCTGGGGCGGGATCGCCAATGTCGTCCCGGCGATCAGCTGCGTATCGGTCGAGACTCCATTGGCGGCGGCGAGTTGCGCCACCGACAGCCCGTCGGCGGCGGCGACCGAGGAAAGCGACTCGCCGGGAGCCACGACGTGCTCGAAGGCGGCGTTGGCGGCGGCCGGAAACGCGAGCAGGGTCAGGGTCGCCAGGCAGGGGAGAATTCGGAGTCTCATGGCGGCGCATTCTGGCCCCACGACGCCGCCAGGCGAACTCCTGCAACGCGGCTTTCAGCTTGCAAGGATTGATTCAGGGCTCGCGTCGCGGGCCCTAAGCCCCGGCGCCCGCCACCAGCGCGCTGCCTGGTAACCGCAAAGAACCATCATTCTGGGTGTATGACCCGGTCAGCTCGGCGATCTGGCCGCGCACGGCGGAGCATTGGGAATCGGTGAGTTGATCGATGCCTTCCCTGAAGATGGAGGACAGGTCGCGGGTCTCCTCCAGGTAGGCGTCCAGATCGGTATAGGAGCGGTCAAGCGGCACCGTCTGCACGTGCACGTCAGCAAAGCCGGCCGTCTCCAGCAGCTGCGCCAGCGCCCCGGGCGCGGCCAGGCGGAACATGCCGGGGCCGTCGCGATCCGGCGGTTTCGCGTGTCCCAGATCCACCAGCGCGCGGCCGGGGATCGTCGCCCAGGGGTTGGCCTCCCCCACGTCCCATACGGCCAGCGCCACCCGGCCACCGGGGCGCACGACGCGGCGGATCTCCTGCGCGGCGGCTGGCGGATCGACGATCAGCATGATGCCGAAGCGGCACAGGACGGAATCGACGCTGGCGGTCGGCAGGTCGATCCACTCCAGCTCCAGCCGCACGAACTCGACGTTGTCGATCCCCAACTCACCGGCTCGCGCGCGGGCTACCTCCAGCATCGCGTCGGCCCCATCGCTGCAGATCAGCGTTCCTCCGGGTGCGATCAGCTCGGCGGCCAGGAACCCCACGTCGCCCGGTCCGGCGGCCAGCTCCAGCAGGCGCTGGCCGGCCTGCAGGGAGAGCGCGTCGATCATCGCCGCCGACACCGCCATGAACGCGGGGCGCAGCCGCGTGGCCCGCTTTCCCCAACCCGGCGCCGAGCGCTCCCAGCGCTCAAGGCTCTCGGCCCGCTGTGCGTCTACATCCTCGCTGCTCATCTCAAAGCCCTCCGCTCAGCTCGTCGTCGTCGTCGTCAGAGCCCGGGGGTTGGCCGAGCACCTCGCGGCGCATCAGCGCACCGAAGGCAGTTTCGATCTGGGCGCTCATCCGCTGTCCGAAGATCGCCAGCAGCGCGTCGGTGGCGAGTGGGCGCAGGCGCTCGATCGACTCGTCGATCTCCGGCCAGCGCTCCAGCGGCATGCCCGCCCGCTGGAACGGTTCCCAGACCTCACGCATGAACAGCGAGACGAACGCGCTGGAGACCGCGTCGCACTGGCGCGCCAGCTCTTCGAAGACCGCCAGCGCTCCGTCGAGCGAGACGCCGCGAGCGACCACCTGCTCGGCCACCGCCAGCAGCGTGGGGCTCGGTGCCCGGAAGCGGTCCTCCCCGGCGGCGACCAGCACTCCGAGCCGCTGGGCCCTGGCCAGCACGCGCGACGCCTCCTCCGGGCTGACCGCAAAGCGACGGCCGAGCTCGGCGACGGTGAGCGTCTGCGGCGCCTCAGCGTCGGGCGAGCTGGTCAGCGCCCGCTCAAAGCGCGCCAGGCGCTCGGCGGTCCGCGTCTCGTCGTCGAGCAGCCGCTTGATCCCGCCGAGGTTGAAGCCCTGCTCCTGGAGCTGGCGGATCAGCCGCAGCTGAGCGATGTGCGCGGGGCCGTAATAGCCCACCCGCAGGCGCACCTCGGGCGGGGCCAGCAGCCCACGGGCCTGATGGGCGCGGATGTTGCGCACCGACATCCCCGACTGCGCCGCGAGCTGCTCGATCGTGAGCTGATTGCCCGGCGGCACGCGACGGATCATACGCTCGATCCCACAGATGATGTGACGTCAATCGATGTCACATTGCCCCTCATGGTCGAGCTGGTCGCCGGCGAATCGCTTCGCGATGACCACTCTTGACCAAGCGACTTACTGTGGTTCGCGAAGCGATTTGCCAAGTTCGCGACGGCGCAGCTTGCCCGTCTCACCGCGCGGCAGGCTGGTCACCAGCCGGATCGTCTTGGGCACCTTGAAGCCGGCCAGCGTTCGGGCGCAGTGGGCTCGCAGCCCGTCCCCGTCGGCGTCCATCCCGGCCCGCAGCACCACGTTGGCCATCACCGCCTCGCCCCATTCGGGGTCGGCGATGCCGAACACGGCGGCGTCAGCGACCGCCGGATGCTCTAGCAGCACCGCCTCGACCTCGGCCGGGGCGACGTTCTCGCCGCCGCTGACGATCGTGTCGGCCTTGCGCCCGGTGATCGTCAGCCGCCCGCTGCGGTCCAGCGCGCCCAGGTCGCCCGTGTGCAGCCAGCCGTCCTCCCCCAGCGCCACGCGCGCGACGTTGGGCCCCCGCACCAGGATCTCGCCGTCGTCGGCGATCCGCAGGCCGATCCCCAGCAGCGGCAATCCGTTGGTGGCGATCTGCGAGCACGCCTCGGTCATGCCGTAGGAGGGGGCGACGCTCACGCCCGCCGCAGCGGCCGCCTCCAGCAGCGCGGGGGCGATCGGACCCCCGCCCAGCAGCGCCCAGCGCAGCGTCGGCGGTTCGCGCAGGCCGGCGTCGAGCAGGCGGGCGAGCATCGTCGGCACCAGCGACACGAGCGTCACGGCCTGTGCCGGGTCCATCAGCGCGGCGAGCGCCGCCTCGGTATCGAAGCGATCGTGCAGGACCACGGTGGTGGCGTAGATGGCGCTGCGAAGCTGGATCGACAGGCCCCCCACGTGGGCGAGCGGCATCGGGCACAGCCACCGCTCCTGCGAGTCAAGCCCCAGGGCCAGCGCCGAGCCGAGCGCGTTCCAGAGCCAGTTGTCGTAGCTCAGCGCCACCGGCCGCGGAGCGGCGGTCGTCCCCGAGGTGTGCATAATCGTCGCGATCTCGTCCAGCGCCAGCTCCGGGCGGACCGGCGCGAGAGCTCCGGCCAGCGGCGCTGACACCACCGTCACCGTTCCCGTCGTGCGCGCCTGGCGCTCGTGCACTCGCAGCCGCAGGTCGATCGGGACCGCCACCGCGCCGATCGCCATGCAACCGTGCAGGGCCACCACCAGATCCTCGCCGGACAGCGCCAGCGCGACCCGGTCCCCGGCCCGCACTCCTCGCTCCAGCAGCGCACCTGCGGCCGCCCGGGCCCGCGCGTAGAGCGCTTGGTAATTCAGTTGGGCCCCGCCGGCGCCCACCAGCGCGGCCCGATCCCCGTGCGTTCGCGCGGCGCGCGCCAGCCAGAGTTCCACTGCTACGGCTGGGCTACGCCACGCAACTAATGCGACCCGTGGTGGAGTACCGGGCGCGCTGGCGGGGCGTTGGGACGGACGGCGACCGAGCCGCCGCGACGCCGCGGCCGGCGCACGCGCAGCTCCTCGGCCAGGAAGTAGGAGCCGATCACCAGCACCGCGGCGATCGCCTGCGCCGCGATCGTCTGGACGTTGGGGAAGATCGAGAACCACAGACCCATCCAGCCGGGCAGCGCGATGTGCAGCGACGTCGTGCCGATCCAGCCGGCCTGCTGGAGCTCCTGCACGCTCTCGCCGACCATCACCAGCAGCACCGCGCCGAGCAGGATCCCGGTCGCCACGAGCATCCGCTTGTACGGCAGCCGCCGCTGCAGGCCGAAGGTCAGGTAGCCGATCATGGCGACGAACACCAGACCGATCGCGATGCCCTCCAGCACGACCCCCGATCCGTAGCGCAGCCGCAGGTTCTGGAGGAACAGCACCACCTCAAAGCCCTCGCGGTACACGGAGGTGAAGCCGAGCAGCGCAAGCCCGAGCATCGTTCGCTGCACGCTCACCGAGTCCGCGCCGCCGACCAGCTGCTGGCGTTTGCGGTTGTGGTGGGCGATCCAGCCGGTCCAGTACACGCGATGAAAGAACCAGTTCATGACCACCAGCAGCACGGCGATCGCCAGCAGGCCGGTGGCCGCCTGGAGGTCGAGGCTGGACGGACCGACCGCGCTGGTGATCGCGATCGCGACAAACCAGGTGATCACGGCGACGCCGAACCCCAGCGCCGCGCCGGCCGATAGCGGCTTGCGGTAGGTGCGGTTGGCGCCGCGCATGCTGGCGGTCAGGACCGCCAGCACAAGGATCGTCTCCAAACCCTCGCGCAGCACCAGGATGCCGCTGTCGAGCACCACCGCCAGGTGGCCGAGGTGGGTGTTGGGGTTGGTCGGATCAGGCGTGCCGGCGCCGGCGTTGAGCATCTGCCACACCAGCAGGCCGACGATCAGGACCCCGAACGAACACCAGCCAACCCGTTTGCGCCAAGCACCGCCCATTAGGGCACCCTAACACACGGCTTCGGACATGCCGGCTAGATTCGACTCTGCTTGCGTAGAGTCCTTGCCCCCTTCAAATCAGGAGCTACCCGTGAGCATCAGCTGGCAACCCGCCGGCGACTACAGCGACATCCGTTATGAGCTGGCCGGCGGCGAGAACGCCGGCATCGCCAAGATCACGATCGACCGACCCGAGGTGCGAAACGCGTTCCGGCCGGAGACCGTGATCGAGCTCTCTCACGCCTTCGAGCGTGCGCGTGAGGACCCGGATGTCGGTGTGGTGATCCTGACCGGCGAGGGCCCGGACGCATTCTGCGCGGGTGGGGACCAGCGGGTGCGCGGCGGACGCGGCGGCTACGTGACCGGCGCCGATCCGGCCCTCGCCGGGCGCCAGCCGGCCGTCGGGCGCTTTCACGTGACCGACCTGCACGTCCAGATCCGGCGCCTGCCCAAGCCGGTCGTGGCGATGGTGGCGGGCTATGCGATCGGCGGCGGTCACGTCCTGCACGTGGTCTGCGATCTGACGATCGCCGCCGACAATGCGCGCTTTGGGCAGACGGGTCCGAAGGTCGGCTCCTTCGACGGCGGCTTTGGAGCGAGCGTGCTCTCACGCCTCGTCGGACCCAAGAAGGCCAAGGAGATCTGGTTCTTGTGCCGGCAGTACGGCGCGCAGGAGGCGCTCCAGATGGGGCTCGTCAACACGGTCGTGCCCCTGGAGCGCCTGGAGCACGAGACGGTCCAGTGGTGCCGGGAGATGCTCGCGCTGTCGCCGTTGGCCCTGCGCCTGCTGAAGGCGAGCTTCAACGCCGACGAGGATGGCCTGGCCGGCATCCAGCAGCTGGCCCACGACGCCAATCTGCTCTTCTACATGAGCGAGGAGGCCCAGGAGGGCCGCGACGCCTACCTGCAAAAGCGTCCGGCTGACTTCTCGCAGTTCCCGCGGCGAGCCTGATGTCCGCTCCGACGAACTGCTGATGGCGTCTTCGGCGGGCGCGTCGATCCCCGGAGGGATCAGGATCTGGCTGATGGCCGCGCGCCCGCGGACGCTGCCGGCGGCGGTGGCGCCGGTGCTGGTGGGCACGGCGCTGGCCGGATTCGGCGGCGTGTTCCACGCGCTCAGGCTCGTGGCGGCGCTGCTGGGCGCGCTGTTCATCCAGGTCGGTACCAACCTCTCCAACGACTACTCCGATGCGCGCCGGGGCGCCGACGCCGAGGACCGGCTCGGTCCCGTCCGGGTGACCGCCGGCGGCCTCGTCCCACCCAAGCAGGTGCTGGTCGCCACCTGTGTGTCGTTCGGGCTGGCCGTGCTCGCCGGCGCCTACCTGATCGCGGTCGCCGGCTGGCAGCTGCTGCTGGTCGGCGCAGCCTCGATTCTCGCCGGCGTGCTCTACACCGGTGGCCCCAAGCCCTACGGCTACGAGGGCCTGGGCGAGCTGTTCGTGTTCCTGTTCTTCGGCGTCGTCGCGGTGGCGGGGTCGTTCTTCGTGCAGGTCAAGCACCTGGAGTGGGAGGCATTCGCGCTGGCCGTTCCGGTCGGCCTGCTGGCGGCGGCGATCCTGGTCGTCAACAACGTGCGGGACATCGACTCAGATCGCCGCGCGGGTAAGCGCACGCTGGCCGTCCGGCTTGGGCGTGAGCGCACCCGGAAGCTGTTCGCCGTCACCGTCTACCTGGCCTTCGTGCTGGCGCCGGTCACCTGGCTGTTCGGACCGCTGAGAGCCTGGGTGCTGTTGCCGTGGCTGACGGTCCCGCTGGCGGCGCAGATCGTCCGCGGCGTGCGCAACCGGACCGACGGCCCGTCGCTCAACCAGGCCCTGGCCCAGACCGGGATGCTGCAGCTGGCGTTCTGCGTGCTGCTCTGCGCCGGCCTGCTGCTCAGCCGGTGAAGCCTGGCGACGTGATTCAGAAATCTCGAATCACGACACTCGCTCCGCGGTGCGGGGTCGCGTGATCCTCGGTCTGCACCCCGTCAGCGCGCGGCTGCGCGGCGAGTTCGCCGCCGGGCATGGGGTCGTGCGAACGCGCCAGTTGCTGGTCGTCTCGATCGAGTCCGGCGACGGGCACGTCGGCTATGGCGAAGCCGCGCCACTTCAGTCCTATGACGGAGTCGGGATCGACGACGTGCGCGCCGCGCTGGAAGACTGCCGGGCCCCCCTGTCAGGGGCCGACGGCGCCGCCCGCGCGGACGTGCTGGGGGCCTGCGCCCAGGCCGCCGTGCTCCCGCAGGCCGTCGCGGCAATCGATCTGGCCCTGCTCGACCTGGAGGGCCGCCGCCGCGGGCAGCCGGCCTGGCAGCTGCTCGGCGCCCAGGCCCCGCGCGACGTCGAGCTCAACTGGACGATCTCGGCTGACGACCGGTCTGGCGCCGCCCGCGAGGCGGCCGAGGCCCGTGCCGCGGGCTTCTCGACGGTCAAGGCCAAGGTGGGGATCGGCGACGATGCCGGGCGGCTCGCCGCCGTGCGCGCGTTCGGCGGCCCGCAGATGGCGATCAGGATCGACGCCAACGGGGCATGGTCCGAGGAGGAGGCAATCGCCAACCTGAGCGTGCTGGAGCCGGTCGGGATCGAGCTCTGCGAGGAACCGGTGGCCGGCGTGCGCGAGATCGCCGCGCTCGCGTCGCTGACCGAGATCCCCCTGGCTCTGGACGAGTCCGCCGTGTCGCCGGCCACCTTCGCCCGCCGCGCCTGCGATCTGATCTGCCTGAAGATCGCCCGCTGCGGCGGCGCCACCGGCCTGATCGACGCGGCGCGGCGCGCGCGGGAGGTTGGCTATGAGGTCTTCCTGGCCTCCACGCTCGACGGGCCGCTGGGCATTTCCGCCGCGCTGCACGCCGCGGCCGTCGTGGCGCCGCAACGACCGTGCGGGCTGGCCACACTATCGATGTTCGAGGCGCCGCCGGGCCCGCTGGCGCCCACGCGCGGGCGGCTCTCACCGCCGCCCGGCCCCGGGCTGGGCGACGGCCTGCTCGACTGGTACGACGCCGTCGCGCGGTCAGGCTAACCGGGGGACGCGATGATCGCGGCCACCTGCGCCGGACGCTCCAGATGGACGGCGTGGCCGGCGCCGGGCACGATCGACACCTCGGCGCCGGCGATCGCGGCCGACATCCGCAGGGCCAGATCGGTGAATTTGGCGTCGCGCTCACCGGCGATCAGGCTCACCGGCATCGCCAGCTCGCCGAGACGCTCCCACAGCGACGGCAGCGCCGCGGTGCCCAGCCCCCAGATCGGAAGAGCGTCGTGTAGGGAAAGAGT
>CALAQT010000215.1 GCA_937888775.1 uncultured Actinomycetes bacterium
AGCCATCGACGTCGACGATGTCGAGCGACGGCGCTCCTCGGGCAAATGAGATCGTGTCGGTCACGCCCATAAGACTACGACGTTGGATCGCCGAGGCGCACGTCGACGATCACCCGGTCCTCGCCCGCGTACTCGCGAACGATCACTTCCCGCACCCCGGGCATCACCGACAGCGCCCGCTCAAACGCATGCAGGCCGTCGGTGCCCGTGAACGGGCCTGCGGAGACCAGCAGACGGCGCGCAGGCCGACCTGTGCGTGCGGCGGACATGAGCTCGTCTTGGATTTCTCCCAGCCGACGATCGATCTCCGCCAGGCACGTGTCAAGCTCATCGATGCCTGGATCGCGCTCAGACATGCTCCGAGACTGACCCTCCTCGCGGCGGCCGCTCAGGCGGCAGCGCCGAGCAGCGATACCGCCAGCTCTGCGACCTGGGTGGGGGTACGCCCGACGCGCACGCCCCGGCTCTCCAGCGCTTGCGCTTTGGCGGCCGCGGTGCCCTTCGACCCGGACACGATCGCGCCGGCGTGACCCATGGTCTTGCCGGGCGGAGCGGTGAAGCCGGCGATGTAGGCGACGGTGGGCTTGGTCACGCTGGCGGCGATGAACTCCGCCGCCTGTTCCTCGGCGTCGCCGCCGATCTCGCCGCACATCACGATCAACTCGGTTTCCGAATCGGACTCGAACAGGCCGATCACATCGATGAAGTCGGTTCCCGGCACCGGGTCGCCGCCTATGCCCACGATCGTCGAGTTGCCGAATCCGCTCTGCGCCAGCACGTTGCCGATCTGATAGGTAAGCGTGCCCGAGCGTGAGACCACGCCGACATTGCCCTGCTTGAAGAACGCGGCGGGGATGATCCCGACGTTGGCCTTGCCCGGCGAGAGGATCCCCGGGCAGTTGGGACCCACCAGACGAGAGCGCCCGTTCTTCTTGAGGGTGTTGTAGACGCGCAGTTCGTCGTGGGCCGGAATGCCCTCGGTGATCGTGATGATCAACTCGACGCCGGCGTCCTCGGCCTCTAGGATCGAATCGGCGGCGAAGCGGGGCGGGACGAACACCATCGCAGTGTTGGCGCCGGTGCGATCGACGGCCTCATGAAAAGTGTTGAAGACCGGGATCCCCTCGACGTCCTGACCCCCTTTGCCGGGCGTGACTCCGGCGACAACCTGGGTCCCATACTCACGGTTGCGCAGCGAGTGGAACGTGCCCTCGCGCCCAGTGATGCCCGACACGCAGAGCTTGGTTTCGCTGCCCACCAAGATGCTCATGCGCTTGCCACCTCCACGACCTTGGCGGCCGCTCCGTCCATCGTCGACTCCGTGTGCACGTTGGGCAGCGCGGCCTCAGCCAGCAGCCGGCGTCCCTCAACGTCGTTTGTCCCATCCAGCCGCACCACGAAGGGAACCGTCGGCTTGATCTGGCTAAAGGCCTCGATCAGGCCCCTGGCGACTTCGTCGCAGCGCGTGATGCCACCGAAGATGTTGAACAGCACAGCCTTGACTTTGGGGTTTGACAGGATCACCTCGACGGCGCTCGTGATCGCGTCCGCACGCGAGCCGCCGCCCGCGTCCAGGAAGTTCGCCGGCGCCCCACCCGCTTGGGCGACGACGTCGAGCGTCGACATCACCAGCCCCGCCCCGTTGCCCAGAATGCCGATATCCCCGTCGAGCTTTACGTAGGTGAGGCCGCGCTCCTTGGCCATCCGCTCCTGCGGATCCTCGTTGGAAACGTCACGCAGCGCGGCGTTGTCGGCGTGGCGGTAGAGGGCGTTGGCATCGAGCGTCACCTTGGCGTCGAGCGCCTTGACGTCGCGGTCGGGCGTGACGATCAGCGGGTTGACCTCGACCAGCGTCGCCTCCTCACCGATGAACACGTCGTAGAGCTTGGCCAGCATCACACCGACCGGGCGGACAACATCGGCATCGACGCCTGCCTCAAACGCGAGCCGGCGGCCATGGAAGTCCTGAAAGCCGAGCAACGGGTCCACGTGCAACATCGCGATCGCGTCCGGATCCTCTTCTGCGACCTGCTCGATGTCCATCCCGCCCTTGGTCGAGAGCATCACCAGCGGCGCTTTGGCCGAGCGATCGAACACGATCGAGGCGTAGTACTCGGAGGCGATCTGCGACGCGCCCTCGACCCAGACCTCGTGCACGATCAGCCCCCGGATGTCCATCCCGAGGATCGCTTCGGCATTGAGCTTGGCCTCGGCGCGGTCCTGGCAGACCTTGATCCCGCCGAGCTTCCCACGCCCACCGATCTGGACCTGGGCCTTGACCACGCACGGGTAGCCGATCTCTTCCGCAGCGGCGACCGCCTCCTGCACGGAGCTCGCCGGCTTGCCGGCCGGCACCGGTACGCCGTGGCGGGCGAACAGCTGTTTTCCCTGATATTCGAGTAGGTCCATGCCGTCTTTCACTCTATTGACTCGACGCCTGAGACGGCACCAAGACGCAGGCTGATGGATCGCCGTGGCATTATCACGGCCGATGGCTTTACCGAAAACAGTTTCGTTCGTCACCTTCGACGTCTACGGCACCCTGATCGATTGGGAGACGGGTGCCTTTGATGCGTTCAACGCCGAGGCCGAGCGCGACGGTTTCACGATCGAGCGCCAGGAGCTGATCGGGCTCTTCCACGAGATCCAACAGCAGATCCAAGCGGGCTCCTACGAGCTCTACGCCGAGGTGCTCCGGCGGACCGCCGTCCAAATCGCCAAGCAGCTCGGCTGGCCGCTGGAGCCCTCTCGCTCCGGTTTTTTGCCGGACTCGGTTCAGCGCTGGAAGCCGTTCAAGGAGACCAACTCGGTGCTGGCCAAGATCGCCAAGAAGTACAAGGTGGGGCTGATCTCCAACATCGACGACAAGCTCCTGGGGCAGACCCGCCGGCACATTCCGCTCGATTTCGACCTTGTCGTCACCGCTCAGCAGGTGCGCTCCTACAAGCCCGATCCAGCTCACTTCACGGAGTGCGAGCGGCGGATCGGCAGCAAGAAGGGCTGGCTGCACATCGCAGCGAGCTACTACCACGACGTGGAGCCGTGCCTGAAGAAGAAGATCCCGGTGATCTGGGTCAACCGCACCAAGGCGCAGCTGGAGCCGGGGCAGAAGAAGCCCGACGCCGAGGTCTCAAGCCTGCGTGAGGCGGCGAAGCTGATCGGCATCAACTGACGGGCGGCGCCCGGATGCGCGACCACGCGGCCTGCCGGCCCCAGCGCTAATGCGGGCGGTCGCCGTCGACGCGGACGTGATCGTCTTCGTCAGCCGCGTCTGGCAGACGACCTGCACCGCGGTCAGAGCCGCCGAGGAAGGCTTCGTTATCGACTCGCCCGTGTACCCCGACGAGCTCCAGGCGCTCGCAGGCGTGCTGGAGCAGGCAGCTTTCCCCGTCTCGGGCCTGCTCGTCACCCACGCCGACTGGGACCACTTGCTCGGCCGGCTCGCCTTCCCGGGCTCGTCGCTGGGCTGCGCCGAGTCGACGGCGGCACGTCTGCACGCCGAGCCCGGCCAGGCCCAGCGGGCGCTGAGGACATTCGACGACGAGCACTACGTGCAAGGACGGGGTGCGCTGGCGCTGGGGTCGGTCCAGTCACTTCCGGTTCCCGGGCGCGTCGACCTCGGCCCCACACACCGGCTGGAGCTGTACGAGGCCGGCGGTCACACGGCCGACGGCGCCGCGTTCTGGATGCCGTGGATCGGCGTCCTGTGCTGCGGGGATTACATCTCACCGGTCGAGATCCCGATGATCTCACCCGGAGGTTCGCTGGCCGCCTACCAGGCCACGCTGGAGCGGCTGGCCACGCTCGTCGAGCAGGCCGAGACCGTGGTCTCCGGGCACGGCGGGCCGCTCAGCGCCGATCAGGCGCGGCGGCTGCTCGGCGAGGACGCAACATATCTTGACGCCTTGGAGCGAGACGGGGACGCTGCACCACTCCCGCGCGGCCGCGCCACGGCTGCACAGCAGCGGATCCACGCCGAGAACGCCGGCCGGGCCAGGGAGAAATAGCTCGCCCCAGAACGGCGATGGCCCACCCGGATGAGGCGGGGCATCGCGCACGGCCGAGGGAAGATGGACGAGACTCAGGGGTCGGTCTGAGCGTGGTCGAAGTTGAGGATCACCTCTCCATATCCGTACGCACGTCGACGGGGGCGCAAGCAGTCCGAGCTTCAGTCGGCGGCCGCGCTGATCACGGCCAGCGTGTCCCCGGTCGCGACCGAGGCCCCGACCGTGATCGGCAGCTCGGACACCTTGCCGTCCTTATGGGCGGTGATCTCGTTCTCCATCTTCATCGCCTCGATCACGCACACCAGCGCGCCGGCTTGCACCTGAGCCCCGGCCTCCACGGCCACCTTCAGCACGGTTCCCTGCATCGGGGAGGTCAGCGTGTCGCCGCCCCCGCCGGCTCTGGCGCCGCCTACACGCTCGCGGCGCGGGGGCCTACGAGCCGCCACCGCCGGGGGGCCGGCGCCGTTGACGGCAACCCCGCCGAACGGCGGTCCGATCACCCTGACGTCAAAGCGCTTGCCTGAGACCTCGACCGTGTAGGTCTGCTGAACCGTCTCCTCATCCTGATCGCCGTCATCGCCGGCCGGCTCGATCTTCGGAAAGGCGAGTTGCTTGAGCCACTTCCGGTCTTCGATCAGGTCACGACAGGTCTCGGCATCGGCCCACTGACGTGTCTGCAGGATCGCGGTGTGGAAGGGCAGCAACGTCTTGAGACCCTCGATCTCGTATTCGCCCAGGGCGCGCAGCATCCGCGCCGTGGCCTGCTGGCGGTCTGAGTCCCAGACGATCAGCTTGGCCACCATCGGGTCGTACATCGGTGAGATCTCAGAGCCGGGACCGACACCCGAGTCGACCCTAACCCCCGGGCCCGCCGGCTCCCGGTAGCGACCGATCGTCCCGGGGGCGGGGGTGAAGTTCTTACTGGCGTCCTCGGCGTTGATCCGGCACTCGATCGCGTGGCCGCGGAGCACCACCTCGTCCTGCTTGATCGACAGCTTCTCCCCGGCGGCGACCCGGATCCCCTCCTTGACGATGTCTATTCCGGTCACCATCTCGGTCACGCAGTGCTCGACCTGGACGCGGGTGTTCATCTCCAGGAAGAAGTACTCGCCGTCCTGCAGCAGACCTTCGATCGTGCCGGCGCCGGTGTAGGACACCGCCGCTGCCGCCTCGGTGGCGATCTTCCCGATCCGCTGGCGCAATTGCGCGTTGACGGCCGGAGCGGGCGCCTCCTCGATCAGCTTCTGATGGCGGCGCTGCAGCGAGCAGTCGCGCTCACCGAGATGGATCACGTTCCCGTGGGAATCGGCGAGGATCTGGACCTCCACATGGCGCGGATCGGGCAGGTAGCGCTCGATGTAGACCGTCGAATCGGAGAAGAACTTCTCACCCTCACGGGCGGCGCCCTCAAAGGCGTCTGAGAGCTGGTCCTCCGTCAGCGCGACGCGAAAGCCCTTGCCACCGCCACCGCCGGCTGCCTTGACGGCGACCGGGTAGCCGATCGTGTCGTCGATCACCTTGCGGGCATCGTCGATCGTCGCCACCGGCTCGGTCGTACCCGGCACGATCGGCACCCCGGCTTTGGCCATCAGCTCGCGGGCGCGGGTCTTGGATCCCATCGCCTCGATCGCCGACGAGGGCGGCCCGATGAACTTGATCGCGCGCTCCTCCAGCGCCGCGGCGAAGGCGGCGTTCTCGGCCAGGAACCCGTAGCCCGGGTGGACAGCCTCGGCCCCCGAGCGCTCCACCGCGTCGAGCAGCTTCTCGACCGACAGGTAGCTCTCGGCGGCGGGACCGGGCCCGAGCACATAGGCCTCGTCCGCGCGGGCGACGTGCAGCGCATCGCGGTCAAGCTCGGAGTACACCGCGACCGTGGCGATGCCCAGTTCCTCGCAGGCACGCAGGATTCTGACTGCGATCTCGCCGCGGTTGGCGATCAGGACCTTCGAGAACATGCGGCGGGCCACTTTACCGGCCGGCGGCGCACCAGGCTCACCGGCGGACCGCGGCGATCCCGGTGAGCAATGCCCGGCGGCTATTGCGCGGCGAGGATCATCCCGGCGCCGACGGTGTCGTTGGTCCCCTCGTCGATCAGGATGAAGCTCCCGGTGGTCCGGTTGCGCGAGTAGGGATCGACGACCAGTGGACTGCTGCAGCGCAGGCGCACGCGCCCGATCTCGTTCAGCGCCAGCTGGCCGGCGGGAACGTGCCCGAGCGAGTTGACGTCTACGCGGTACTCGATCTCCTTGACGATCGCCTTGGCCGATCGCGTGGTGTGCTTGATCACGTAGCGGCCGTTGGGCGCCAGTGGCCGCTCGCTCATCCAGCAGATGTTCGCCTCCAGCTCCCTGGCGCTGATTGGCTGATCCTCGGGCTCGACGATCATGTCCCCGCGTGAGACGTCGAGTTCGTCGGCAAACCGCAGCGCCACCGACATCGTCGGGAAGGCCACGTCCACCTCGCCGGCGTAGGTGTCAATCGCGGCGAGCTTGGTCCGCTGCCCCCCGGGGAGCACGACCACGTCGCTGCCGGGGTGCAGCATGCCGCCGGCGACCTGACCGGCGTAGCCGCGGTAGTCGTGGTGCTCGTCGCTCATCGGGCGGATCACCCACTGGACCGGGAAGCGCACGTCGGCGAGGTTGCGGTCGGGCGCGATCACCACGTGCTCCAGGTGATAGAGCAGCGGCGCGCCGCCATACCACTGCATCGCCATCGACCGATCGACGACGTTGTCGCCCTGCAAGGCCGAGATCGGAATGAACGTCATGTCGGGGATCTGCAGCCGGGCCGCCCAGTCGGTCATCTCGTCGAGGATCCCGTAGAAGACGTCCTCGTCGTAACCGACCAGATCCATCTTGTTGACGCACACGACCACGTGCGGAATCCTCAGCAACGAGGCGATGAAGGCGTGGCGGCGGGTTTGCTCGCTGACCCCCTTGCGGGCGTCGACGAGCATGATCGAGAGGTCGGCGGTCGAGGCGCCGGTCACCATGTTGCGCGTGTACTGCTCGTGTCCAGGGGTGTCGGCGATGATGAACTTGCGCCGCGTCGTCTGGAAGTAGCGGTAGGCGACGTCGATCGTGATCCCCTGCTCGCGCTCGGCCCGCAGCCCGTCAGTCAGCAGGGCCAGGTTCACGTAGCCGTCGCCGCGGCGCTCGGATGTCTGCACCACGTGCTCCAGCTGATCCTCCAGGAGCGACTTGGAATCATGGAGCAGCCGGCCGATCAGAGTCGACTTGCCGTCATCGACCGAGCCCGCGGTAGCGATCCGGAGCAGCTCGCTGGTGCGCGTCCGGGTCGCATACCCGTTGGTGGCGGCCCCGGGGGCCATCAGAAGTAGCCCTCACGCTTGCGGTCTTCCATCGCCGCCTCGGTGACGCGGTCATCGGCTCGCGTCTCGCCGCGCTCGGTGATCCGCGTGGCCGCGATCTCCGTCACGACCTCCTCCAGCGTGGCCGCTCGGGAAGCCACCGCGCCGGTGCAGGTCATATCGCCGACGGTGCGGTAGCGGACCGACTCGGTGAAGGGCTCCTCGCCTTCGATCAGCTGCACGTGCTCGCTGTGGGCGTAGAGCATCCCGTCGCGGCGGAACACCCGGCGGTCGTGCGAGAAGTAGATCGAGGGGACTTCCAGGCCCTCGGTGGCGATGTACTGCCAGACGTCGAGCTCGGTCCAGTTGGAGATCGGGAACACGCGCACCTGCTCGCCCTTGTGGATGCGCCCGTTGAAGAGCGACCACAGCTCAGGTCGCTGAGCCTTGGGATCCCACTGCCCGAAGTCGTCTCGGAAGGAGAACACGCGCTCCTTGGCACGGGCGCGCTCCTCGTCACGGCGGGCACCGCCGAAGGCGGCGTCAAAGCCGTGCTCCTCGATCGCGTCGAGCAGCGTCGTGGTCTGAAGGCGGTTGCGTGAGGCGCGCGGACCGGTCTCCTCGGTCACGCGCCCGGCGTCGATCGAGTCCTGGACGTTGGCCGCGATCAGCCGCTCGCCGATCTGGGAGACCAGGCGGTCACGGAACTCGATCACCTCAGGGAAGTTGTGTCCCGTGTCCACATGCATGATCGGGAATGGGAAGCGCCCGGGCCGGAACGCCTTCTCGGCCAGGCGCAGCAGGATGATCGAGTCCTTGCCGCCGCTGAACAGCAGCACGGGGCGCTCGAACTCCGCCGCCACCTCCCTGAAGATGTGAATTGACTCGGCCTCAAGGGTCTGCAGATGGGACAGCTCGTAGTGGAGGGGGTTCATGCTCGGCTCACAGGTGAATTCCGCATTCGGTTTTGTCCTCACCGCTCCAGCGGCCCTCGCGGCCCTCCCCGGGCAGCGTGCAGGGGGCGCATCCGATCGACGCATAACCGTGGTCGTGGAGCGGGTTGTAGGGCAGGTCGTGCTCGAAGATGTAGCTCCACAGATCCTTCTCGCTCCAATCGGCGAGCGGATTCACCTTCCAGATCCCGCGCTTGTCGTCGCGCTCAAGCTTGGGCGACGAGGCCCGCGTGGGGGCCTGCTCACGGCGGATCCCGGTGATCCATGCGTCGACGTCTGAGAGGGCGCGCTCCAGCGCGTCGACCTTGGCCTGGCCACAGCAGCGGACCGCGGTCCACGGCTCATCGGGGCTGGTGGCGTCAAGCACCTCCACGGTCAGCCCGAAGCGATCCTCGAAGCGCTTCCAGGTTGCCAGCGTCTCCGGAAACAGGACGCCGGTGTCGATCGTGAATACGCGGACACGATCCCGCCCACCCACGATCGCGGTCAGCATGTGAACGAGGACCGACTCCTCCTTCTGAAACGAGCAGGCCATCGTCAGGCGCGGATGGAAGCGCTGGACCGCATAGCCCAGCACCTCCTGGGCCGACGCTGCCTCCAGATCGGGGAACGTCGCGCTCACTGGGCCTAGACCGCGCACTCGCCCTCGCCGCGCTGGACCTCGAACGGCCCACTGCGGCTCCAGTCGACGAAGTAGCTCATGTTCTCCAGATTGAATTCGATCGGCATCGTCAGATCCTTCACCTGCGCTTCGAATGGCTGCGCCCCGACGCGGGTGGCAAAAGCGTGGAATTCCTCGCCATCGGCCCGCTCGGCCTCATAGAAGCGTACCCAGCGCTCGACGGCTTCCGGCACCCGCTTGGCCGGCAGCCGCGTTTTGAGACGCTGACCGTAGCGGACGTCGCCGCCCTCGTAGGCGCCGCCGACGTGCGGAATGTAGGCCGGGACCGTGTGCTCGCCGACCTTGATCGAGGCGCCATAGAAGCCGATGTCGGCGATGTGATGCTGCCCGCAGCCGTTGGGGCAGCCGCTCATCTTGACGTGGATCCGCCGCGTCAGCGGGTCATCGATCCCCATCTGCACGATCCGCTCCTGCACGGCCTGATTGAGCCCCATCGAGCTCGTGATGCCGAGCTTGCACGAGTCGGTGCCCGGGCAGCTGACCACGTCGGTGATCTCGTTGGCGCCGGGATCGGCCAACCCAAGCTGCGACAGCCGCTGCCACAGCTCGTAGACGAGCTCTTGGCGGACCCAGCGCAGGACGATGTTCTGCTGAACGGTGGTGCGCGCGTAGCCGCCCGTGAACTCACGCATCACCTGGCCGAGGTCGCGCAGCTGCTCAGGGGTGAGATCGCCCCGCTTGACCTTTAGCTCGACGGTGGCGAAACCCGCCTGGCGCTGATTGGTGACGTTGGAATCCACGAAGTGTCGGAAAGACCGGCTGTCGCCGTTGGGGCTGGCGTAGGTCTCGCGGGCCCGGGGCGCGTTGGCCCGCTCATCGTGGTCGAACAGGATCTCGTTCAGCGAGAAGTCGCGCTCTGAGACCCAATCGCCTTCCAGTTCCTCCTCCACCAGCTCACGGAAGGCATCGATCCCGATCTTGTCGATCAGCACCTTTATCCGTGCGCGGGCCCGGTTGACCCGCAGGAAGTCCTGGCGATCGAAGATCCGCATGCACGCCTCGGTCACCTTCAGGTAGTCGCCGTTGTCGAGCTCGACGAACTCGTACAGGGTCGGGGCCAAGCGAGGCATGATCGAGGTGCCGCCGCCGACGCGGATCTCGACGCCACGGACGCCGTTCCGGAGACGCGGCACGAACGCCATGTCGTGGATGCGCGTGATCGCGTTGTCCTCGTCGGTGGCCGTGAAGGCCGTCTTGACCTTACGCGGCATCGCCTGCGTGGTCGGATGGCGCACGAAGTAACGGACGTAGGCGCCGGCGTAGGGGGTGATGTCGAACAGCTCGCCGGGCAGCGTGCCCGCGCGCGGATCGCCGGTCACGTTGCGCATCGTGTTGCCGCAACCCTCGCGGGAGGACAGCCCGACCTCGGCTATTTCTCGCATCAGCTTGGCGACGTCGGGCAGCGGAATGTGGTGCATCTGGATGTTCTGACGCGTAGTGATGTGGCCCTTGCGCAGCGGGACGTATTTGTCGATCACCTCGGCGAACGCATCCAGCTGGTCCGGCGTCACGCCGCCCATCGGGAGCTTGACCCGGATCATCTGCACGTCGGGCTGGCGCTGACCGTAAACGCCCTGCTTGAGGCGGAACTTGATGAAGTCCTCCTCCTTCAGCCCGCCCTTCAGATACCGGGTCGACTCGGTGTCGAAGTCGTCGAACTCGCGCTCGAGGATCGGGATCACGTGTCCCGGGACGTTCTCCACAACCTCCGGGTTCGCCAGCGAGCCGGAACGGGGATCAGCTTTTTCGGTGTGCAGCGAGGCGGGTTCCATCGAGGCTCCTTCCAGTCGGCGACGGGCAGGCCGCAATCATCGGACCAGTGAATCTACCAAAAGGCTATCTGAATAAGGCCTTTTTACCGATGAGCAGCGATTTACCTGCCGCGCCCTGCGCCGACCGGCCCCGGGACGCTGTCTGCGACGCCGCCACGGGCGGCGCGCCGGGAGCGAAGGGGGCCGGACGCTAAGTGCTTATGGTGGGGAGCGCTATGCCCCACGGGGCGGGCAGCGACGGCTCGCGCGCGACGCCCTCGTGCAGCGCGGCCCGCTGCCACGGATTCTGCTGCGGCGCGGGTGCGGCGAGCGGCGGCGCGGTCGCGCGCATGAACCGCTCCAGCGCGGCCACCACAGCGGCCGCCTCCTCCGGGGAGGCGTCAGGAGCGACGATTGTGAGCTTGGGACGGCGGTTCACGCTGGTGCTCTGGCTGCGAGGGTATCGTGCGGCCGCATGCCGCCGCTGCCCGTCCTCGATCACGACGCCGTGCTGGCCGCGGTCACACCCCAGGCGGCGATCGACCGGGTCGGTGAGGCCTTCCTGCGCTTTGCCTCAGGCGAGTGGGTGATGCCGCCCAAGGTCTATCTGCAGAGTCCGCCTGACGGCGACTTCCGGGCGATGCCCGCGCGCGGCGACGGGCTCGCGCTGCTGAAGTGGATCACCTCATTTCCGGGCAACCCCGCCCGCGGGCTGCCCACGGTGACCGGCGTCATCTGTCTCTCGGACGCCACTACGGGACAACCGCTGATGCTGCTCGACGCGCGCTCGGTGACCGCGCTGCGCACGGGCGCGGTGGCTGCGGTCGCGGCGCGCGCGCTGGCGCGTGAGGAGGCGCGGTCGGTCGGGATCGTCGGCTGCGGCCTGCACGGGGTCTGGGCCGCGCGGTGCCTGGCGACCGCCGGCTACGGGCCGGGCATCTGCGCCGATCCCGACGCGCGGGCCGCTCAGAGGCTCGCCGCCGAGCTGGGCTGGAGCGTGGGATCACGCGCCGACGCGGTGCGCAGCGACGTCGTGTGCTGCGTGACCCCGGGGGCCGAGATCGTGATCGACGCCGGCGATCTGCGAGCCGGCGTGCACCTGAACATGCTCGGCGCCGATGGGCCGGGAAAGGCCGAGGCGACGATCGGGGCGGTGGCCTCATGCGCGCTGTTCTGCGACGAGTGGGCCCAGGCGTCGCACGGTGGGGAGCTGACCGGCGCGATCGAGGCCGGACTCGTCACGCGTGACCGCGTCACCGAGCTCGGCGACGTACTGGCGGGCACAGCGCCCGGGCGACCAGACCCGCAGGCCGTGACGCTGTTTGACTCCACCGGTCTGGCGATTCAGGACCTAGCGGTGGCCGCTGCGGCGCTCCAGGCATGGCGAGCGGGGCAGGTGCACGCTCAGACGGTGAATCTGTAGCCAACAGGCGCATGGGGAATAGCGCGGGGCAAACCGAACCTGGCCGAAAAAGCGCACGTAGGTTTCGCTTTTTCGGCCAGGTTCCGAATCGGGCGCCCGCGCAGCCAACGGCCCCGACGCAACGCCCCGGACGCGGCCCACGCACCGCCGGCGCCCGACCCGGCGCCAGTCGCCAACCCTACAGCGGGATGTTGCCGTGCTTGCGCCGGGGTCCGGCCACGCGCTTGGTCTGCAGTGTCTCGAGCGCGGTGATGATCTTGGGGCGCGTCTCGTGCGGGACGATCACGTCGTCTATGTAGCCGCGCTCGGCCGCCACATACGGGTTGGCGAAGTGCGCCTTGTAATCGTGGATCAGCTTCTGACGGCGCGTGTCGGGCGTCGGCGAGGCGGCGATGTCGCGCCTGTAGATGATGTTGACCGCGCCCTCGGGGCCCATCACGGCGACCTCGGCGGTCGGCCAGGCGAAGTTGAAGTCGGCCAGCATGTGCTTTGAGGCCATCACGTCATAGGCGCCGCCGTACGCCTTGCGCGTGATGATCGTGATCTTGGGAACCGTCGCCTCGGTGTACGCATACAGCAGCTTGGCGCCGTGGCGGATGATTCCGCCCCACTCCTGCGCGGTCCCGGGCAGGAAGCCGGGCACGTCGCAGAAGGTGATGATCGGGATGTTGAACGCGTCACACGTCCGCACGAAGCGCCCTGCTTTGCACGATGAGTCGATGTCGAGCACGCCGGCCAGCGCCGCGGGCTGGTTGCCGACGATTCCAACCGCATAGCCGTTCAGGCGCGCGAAGCCGCACACGATGTTCATCGCGTAGTGCTCGTGGACCTCAAAGAACTCACCGTCGTCGACGATGTGGCGGATCACCACACGCATGTCGTAAGGCTTGTTGGGACTGTCCGGAACGACTGTGTCGAGCTCGGGGTCCTGGCGCAGCGGGTCGTCGGTCGGCATCACGCGCGGCGGGATCTCCAGGTTGTTCTGGGGCAGGAACGAGAACAGGTACCGGGTGTCCTCGATGCACGTGTCCTCGTCCTCGGCGGCGAAGTGCGCCACGCCGGACTTGCTGGAGTGGCTCATCGCGCCGCCGAGCTCCTCGAACGTCGGCTCCTCGCCGGTCACCGTCTTGACCACGTCGGGGCCGGTGATGAACATGTGCGAGGTCTCCTTGACCATGAAGATGAAGTCGGTCATCGCCGGCGAGTAGACGGCTCCGCCCGCGCAGGGGCCCATGATCAGGCTGATCTGGGGGATCACCCCGCTGCATTGGACGTTGCGCACGAACACGTCGCCGTAGGCACCCAGCGAGACGACGCCCTCCTGAATCCGCGCCCCGCCCGAGTCGTTGATCCCGATCACCGGGCAGCCGATCTTGGCCGCCAGATCCATGATCTTGCACATCTTCTCGGCCATCACCTCGCCCAGACTGCCGCCGAAGACCGTGAAGTCCTGACTGAACACGCACACGCGGCGACCGTCGATGGTGCCGTAACCGGTGACCACCGCATCGCCCCAGGGGCGGTTCTTCTGCATGTCGAAGTCCAGCGTGCGATGGCGCATGAACGTGTCGAGCTCCTGAAATGAACCCGTGTCAAGCAGCTTCTCGATCCGCTGGCGGGCGGTGTACTTGCCCTTGGCGTGCTGCTTCTCGACCGCCGCCTCAGAGCCGGCGTGGATCGCCTCGTAGCGCAGATCCTGAAGCTGGGCCAGCTTCTCCTCGTATGTCTCGGGGGCCTTGTCGCGCATCGGGGACCGCGCGAGTTTAGTGGCGCGGTGATGTCAGCAGCAGACCGGGCCGCCGGGCGTCATCGACCCAGGTCCGTGGCGCAGCTGGAGCAGAGCCCGACGATCGGAAAGTGCGTGAAGCTCGCCACGTAGCCGAACCGGCTCCGGATCGTGTCGCGGACCGGGTCGAGTTCGCTCGGCGCCACGGCCAGGAAATCCCCGCAGCGGTCGCACGCCAGGTACTCCCGGTCGCCGTTGAGGGTGATCACGTACAGCGCCGGACTGTGACCCAGATGCACGTGACGGACGATCCCCAGACGCTCGAGCGTCTCAAGGTTGCGGTATACCGACGCCACGTCGGACGTTGGAACACGCCCGCCGACGCCGGCGGCGATCTGCTCTGCTGAGAGCGGCCCGTCCGCCGCATACAGAGCGGCCAGGACGACCCGCCGGGCCGCCGAGAGCCGCAATCCGTAGCGGCGCACAGCCGCCAGTGCTGCGTCCAGGTTGGGGGCCGCCGTTGCCGGTTCCGACGGGGGTTGGGACATGGTCCGTTCCTTTCCGTCCGGTCCCCGGACGGCTTCGCTGATTCCGCATCCTCCTTCGTCGCGCTTCTACGTAATCGCGCGTTGCGCGGATCAGTCGGCGGCCTATCCGGCCCGCAGCCCCCGCCAGTCGAGCTCCGCGATCTCGCCCCCGATGATGGCGACCCCGCGGGCACGGGCCTCGCCGCCGATCCACAGCGTGTAGCTGCCCTGCTTGAGCCCGTCGAACACCCCGGTGAAGGCGGGGCGGCCGGCGATCTTGCGCTCGAGCACCTCCTTGTGGCTGCGTCGCGCATCGTCCTCCGCCGGGCTGATCTCAACCTCCACGCCGTGCAGCTTGCCGTCGGTGTGGACGATCAGCGCCCCGACGTCGTCACCGATATCAAGCACGACGAATTCGGGGTGGGACGGCCGGCGTAGTTCTCGAGCAGGTGCTCGTGGGCGTGGCCGGCGTGCTCGTGGACGTGACCGGCGTGCTCCTGGGTCATGGCGATCCTCAGCTCGACGGCGTGTCGAAGCCGTCGCGCGGATCGGCCAGGTACGGAAAGCTGCTCAGGTACCTGTCCATCGACGCCGTGAGGCCCTCCGTGAGCAATCCCGCGGCCGGATCGGGCTTGTAGCTGTTGTCGACGAGCGGATAGGTCACGCCGGCAATCGCTCGCAGCTCGATGCTCACCACGTCGTCGACGACCCGCCGGCCGTTGGGGAATCCTGCCAGATCCCCGCCCAGGAGCCCGAATGGATTGGGTTCAGCGGTCGGCGGTATCGCGACGTTGAGCCGCAGCTGGTCGGAGAGGACCGGGCCGGTGTAGTTCTGGAAGTCCGGGATCAGGCCCCAGGGGATACCGGTCAGCAGAATCGCCACCAGGTCCGCGCGCGCCGCGTTGATCCCGGCGAGCTTGGGGAACACGCCCGGATACAGCACCGGGAGGAGATTCGCCAGCTCCGGATGCTCTACGTGAGAGGAACTGCTTGTCGCCGACCGGATAGAGCGTGTTCCATTTGTCCTTGAGGCCCAGCGGGATGAGCACCTCGTTGAACAGCGGGTTGCCCAGGCGCGAGACCTGCACCCATGGGCCGGACTCCGCACCCTCGTCGTTGTTGGAGTCGATGATCCTCACCTTGCGCCGGCTGGCCGCGCTCCAGACGCCGATCACCGAGTTGGCGTCCTGGCGGCCCTTGGGCCTTGACCGAGTCGCGGTCAAGCGCTCGATCGGCACCTGCAGGGCGATCGTGTGGACGTTAAAATGTTAAGTGTCTTGGTCGCATCGACGCCGGGGGCCGCCGCACTTGGGATCAGGTGAAGGTTCTGGAACGGGCGGAGATCGCCCAGGTCGAAGACCGCGCCGAGGTCGACCAGGAAACCATCGTTTCGCTGTCCGGCAAAGACCACCTCCCCGCTGGGGAGATTGTGAATCGCCGCTTTCGCCAGCTGCGGGTAATCGGGCGTCGAACGCGGACCAATGTTGCAGGGCGGCGACGCGAGACCCTCGGCGAGCACCGTCGTCGTGAGTCCCCCGTTGGCCGAGGCCGTGCCGTAGGCGGTCGTGTCGGGACCGTCGACGCGGGTGACCGAGTAGAACTGGCGCTTGTTCCAGTTGGGGCTGTCGAGCGACGAGATCTGGCCGGTGTTGTAGAGGAACGTGTCGGGATTTCGCAGCTGCGTCTCGAAGCTGAACTGGTATGCGATCTCCGGAATGCCGTCGCCGTCGTTGTCGATGTAGATCGACTAGACGACGTCATCGCCGAACTCAAAGAAATTCGGCCCTCCCGGCGGATCCTGCAGCGGAACGAAGTTGGTCAGGATGGTGACCGTGTCAGGCGCGTCGGGACTGACGAACGCGTAGACGTCGGCGTTGTCGGCGACCGGATCCTTGCTGATCTCCGGGGCTTCGCGATGAGACGACATCAGCGTGACCGCCCGGCGACGCTGGATTTCTGCGGCTCAGCCGCCGCCATGAGCCGGTCGACCAGTGCCTGGTCGCGGTAGGTGGTCTCACGGGTGCCCGACATGACGGTGATCTCCCCCTTCGACGCGTCGCGGATGTAGGCGGTCACCGGCTCCTTCGGGAGACCGGATGACGGCTTGATGACCTTCGGCGGCGACGGCCTGCCCACGCGCTCGGCGGCAATCGCCGCCGGTGCGGTTACGGCCGCCGCGCCGGCGGCGACGCCGGCCGAGGCCTTGATGAAGGAACGGCGGCTGAACGGTCTCGCCCCGGATTCTGTCTCACCCATCTCAAGCTCCTCTCATCGGCTCTGGTGAGGCGACTCTAGGGGCGAGATCAGCCTTCAGGCGCGACCGAGTCGCAACAACGAGCCCCTACCAAGCGACGACTGGATCCTGCCGGCGACGACTGGATCCGGCTGGCCTGGATCAGCTGCGCGAGTACGGACGGTGGTGCGCCTGGCCGAGGCTGTTAAGCGCCGAAGCGAGGACTGCGGGCGGGTCGACGGCGTCCCGGTCGACGGAGCCGACCGCGGCGCTGGAACCGACCTGATCGCTGGGGCTGTCCTGCCCAGCCGGCGCAGCATTCACGGGATCATCCTCCGCCGCTGCCTCGACCTCCGGCTGGACGCCCGGCGGTGGCGCCGCCGGCGCCCGCCTCCGCCGCCCGAACAGCCGCGTGAGGAATCCTGGTTTGGTCGCCGCCGACGGCGAAGCGTCCTCGGATGACCCCTCGCCGGCGAGCGACGGCGCAGCTTCCTGCGCCCCCTCGCCCGGCGGCTCCTCGTCAGCGCCAGGACCCGCCTCGAACGGATCCTCGATCGCCGGCACCGCCGGCTCTGACCCACGTGCGGTCAGCGTCACCCGGGTTCCCCATCCCGACGACTCCAGCCTGACCGTGCCGCTCACATGCTCGCCCTCCCAGGCAACGGTGGTTTCTGGCTCTAGTCTCGTGATGCGGATCTCGCCGAAGCGGCCCAGATGACGGGCCAGCGACGCCGCGTCGCTGCATTCCGCCCATAGCTCGGGCGCAGATTTGACAAGTGTCCGGCTTGCTCTGTGATCTGTCATTGATCGGGATTTCGCCCGCTCGGCCGTGACTCCTTCCGCGGCCGCCAGCTTGCATGAGCGATCATCCATCAAGTGATGATCGACGTCGAAGAGAGCCGGAGGGGACGGCCTTGAGCATCAACGCCGGATTGGGCGCCATGGGCATGTCCGGCGTCTACGGACTCGCCGAGGAGGCCGAGAGCATCGCCACGATGCATGCGGCGCTCCAGGCTGGAATCACGCTGATCGATACCGGCGACTTCTACGGCATGGGCCATAACGAGCTGCTGATCGCCCGGGCACTGCAGGGGCGCGACCGGGAGAGCGTGCAATTGAGCGTCAAGTTCGGGGCCCAGCGCGCCCCCGACGGCAGCTGGGTCGGCTACGACGCGCGGCCGGCCGCGGTCAAGACCGCGCTGGCCTATTCGCTGCAGCGGCTGGCCACCGACCACATCGACGTCTACCGCCCGGCGCGGCTGGACGCCAAGGTCCCGATCGAGGAGACGATCGGCGCGATCGGCGAGATGGTGCAGGCGGGCTATGTGCGCGCAATCGGCCTGTCCGAGGTCGGCGCCGATACGATCCGGCGCGCCGCGGCCGTGCATCCGATCGCCGATCTGCAGATCGAATACTCGCTGCTGTCACGCGGGATCGAGAACGAGATCCTGCCCGTCTGCCGCGAGCTGGGGATCGCGATCACCGCGTACGGGATCCTCTCCCGCGGTCTACTGAGCAGCGACTTCTCGCCGGATCGCCATGGCCAGCCAGGGGATATCCGCGGGCAGCTCCCCCGCTTCCAAGGCGAGAACGCGCAACGCAACGCCGCCCTGGTCGATCAGCTGCGAGCGATCGCGCAGGACAAGCAGGCCACCGTTCAGCAGCTCGCGATCGCCTGGGTGCACTCGCGGGGCGACGACGTCATTCCGCTGATCGGCGCGCGGCGACGCGATCAGCTCAGCGAGGCGCTGGCGGGGCTCGGGCTGAGCCTCACCGATGAGGACCTGGAGCGGATCGAGGCCAGCGTGCCGGCCGGAGCCGCCGCGGGCGGTCGCTACGGCGATGCCCAGATGGCCGACCTCGACAGCGAGCGCTGACCGCGCTCAGGGGCCCGGGCCCCCGCTCGCGCCGGCCACGAAGATCCGCACGGTCAGGCGCCGGCGTGAGTGGCCATCAGGAAGACGGTCACGACCACGATCAGCGCAAGCAGCGCCCCTCCGATCGAAAGCGCCCGGAAGCCGGCCACATATTCCGGGCTCCACGTGGCGGTGGTCCGCCGGCCCCCGCCGGGAACCGCCGTCGCCGCCAGGTCCCGCTCGGCGATATCAGCCAGTCTCCCGGCACGGGGGATCGTGAATGAGCCCTCGATCGCCCCGATCACGATCACGGCGCCGATCCCCCACTGGACGAAGAACGAGCCCCAATGGTGCTCGGCGCTGGCCAGATAGATGCCAGCCAGCAGGACGACGAGCAGCCCGGGGTTGACCAGATACCGGCCGACGCGCTGCCGCGTACGCAGCAGCCAGGGCGTCACGCTCGGGTCCATCCGTGCGGCCGCCGTGAACAGCAGCGGGTAGGCGAATACGACCCCGAAGCCGATCACGCCCGCCAGGATGTGGACCGCCAGGATGAGATCGGAGAACGCGACGGCTGGCGCGAGTACCGGCAGCAAGCTCAGAAGGTCGGCTTGTAATCGCCGAACACGTCGCGCATCGCGCTGCAGACCTCACCCATCGAGCAGCGGCCCTTCAGCGCCTGGCGCAGGACCGGCAGCAGGTTGTCGGTGCCGCGCGCACTCGCGCGCACCTCCTCCAGCCGGCGCTGCACGAGCTCAGCGTCGCGGTCGGCCTTGAACGCTTTCAGGCGCTGCACCTGCTCGCGCTCTGACTCGGGGTCGACGCGCAGGATGTCGGGCACCTCGGGGCTGTCCTGTACGAACTTGTTGACCCCGACGACGATGTCCTGCTCGGTGCGATAGCGCTCGTGGTAGCCGAACGCCGACTCCTCGATCTCGTTCTTCATGAAGTCGATCGCCTGGACCGAGCCCCCCAGCTCGTCGACCTTGGCGATCAGCTCACCGGCGCGCGCCTCGATCTCGTCGGTCAGCGCCTCGACGAAGTAGGACCCCGCGAACGGGTCGACCGTATCGGCGGCGCCCGACTCATAGCCGATCACCTGCTGGGTACGCAGCGCGATCCTGGCCGCGCGCTCGGTGGGCAGCGCCAGCGCCTCGTCAAAGCCGTTGGTGTGCAGCGATTGCGTGCCGCCGCAGACCGCGGCGAAGCCCTGCAGCGCCACCCGGACGATGTTGTTCTCCGGCTGCTGGGCGGTCAGCGTGACGCCGCCGGTCTGAGTGTGGAAGCGCAGCTTCCACGAGCGCTTGTCCTGCGCGCCGAAGCGCTCGCGCATGATCTCGGCCCACATCCGCCGGGCGGCGCGGAACTTGGCCACCTCCTGGAAGACGTTGTTATGCCCATTGAAGAAGAACGCCAGCCGTGGCCCGAACCGGTCGATCTCCAGCCCGGCGTCGAGCGCCGCCTGAACGTAGGCGATCCCGTTGGCCAGCGTGAACGCGACCTCCTGGATCGCCGAGCAACCCTTCTCACGGAAGTGGTAGCCGCTGATCGAGATCGTGTTCCACTTCGGCACGCGCTCGTTGCAGTACGCGAACAGATCGGTGGTGAGGCGGATCGCTCCTTGTGGTGGGTAGATGAAGTTCCCGCGCGCGATGTACTCCTTGAGAATGTCGTTCTGCGTCGTGCCGCGCAGCGCCTCGGCGGAGACCCCCTGCTCCTCGCCGACGAGCTCGTAGAGCAGCAGCAGCACACTCGCCGGCGCGTTGATCGTCATCGAGGTCGAGACCTGGTCCAACGGGATCTGATCAAACGCGGTGCGCATGTCGTCGATCGTGTCGATCGCCACGCCCGTGCGGCCGACCTCGCCCAGGCATCGAGGGTCGTCGGAGTCCAGGCCGAGCTGGGTCGGCAGGTCAAACGCCATCGACAGGCCCGTGGACCCGTTCTCCAGCAGGTAGTGGTAACGCTCGTTTGACTCCTTGGCGCTGGCGTAGCCCGCGTACTGGCGCATCGTCCATAGCTGCTTGCGATACATGTCGCGGTGCACGCCACGCGTGTACGGATACTCGCCGGGCTCGCCGAGGCGCTCGCCGAGACCCTCCGGCAGGTCCGTCTCGTCGTAAAGCGGCTTGACCTCGATGCCTGAGTCGGTGAACCGGCGCGGGTCGTCGGGCCCGACGAGCGGCGCGATCGTCTGACGCTCTGGGGTGGTGGCCATATCTCCTAGGAGGTTACCGGCGACCAGGATCACAGGCACGCGCCGCACCTGGAAGGAATCCGTCCTCGCGGGGGTCCAGACCCTGACCGCCTGTATCACAGCGGCCGGCACGGACTCAGTCAAGCTGCAGGCCTGCGCCGTCAAGTTTAAGCAATAGCCACCATCAGGCGGCCGGCCAAGCCGAGACTGCGCCGACCAGCCGATGCAGCCCGGCGGCCAGGTCGGCCAGCTCGGGCGGCCGGCCCTGCTTCAGCGCGGGCGGCCGCGCGGTACGGCGAGAACCGAACAGCGACATACCCGCTCCTCAGAGGTTGGACAACTGCTCAGCCCTACCTCGGAGGTATCGCCCGCTTCGGACGGGCGCGAGATACCTCAAACTGGAGATGTCAGTGGTGGCCGCGATAGCCGCGATGGCCTTTCCGGCCGAGCGCCTACAGGACCTTGCGCAGGAACTCGCGCGTGCGCTCATGCTTGGGCGCGCCCAGAACCTGCGCGGGCGGACCGGACTCCACCACCACGCCGGCGTCCATGAACACGACCGAGTCGGCGACCTCGCGCGCAAAGCCGATCTCATGCGTGACGACGATCATCGTCATGCCGTCGTGCGCCAGCTGGCGCATCGCGTCCAGCACGTCGCCGACGAGTTCCGGGTCAAGCGCCGACGTAGGCTCGTCGAATAGCATCAGCTTCGGTTGCATCGCCAGCGCGCGGGCGATCGCGACGCGCTGCTGCTGTCCTCCGGACAGCGCCACCGGGTACACGTCGAGCTTGTCGGACAGGCCCACCCGTCCGAGCATCTGCCGGCCGCGGTCGCGCGCCTCCGAGCGTGAGACCTTCAGGGCCCGAGTCGGCGCCAGCGTCACGTTCTCCAGCGCGGTCATGTGGGGGAACAGGTTGAAATGCTGGAACACCATCCCGATCTCGGCCCGTTTGCGGGCGACTTCACGCTCGTGGAGCTCGTGCAGCCTGTCGCCGGCCTCGCGGTAGCCGACCAGTTCGCCGTCGACCCACAGCCGCCCGGAGTTGATCTTCTCCAGATGGTTGATGCAGCGCAGGAAGGTCGACTTCCCTGACCCCGATGGTCCCAGCAGGCACATCACCTCGCCTTGGCGCACCTCGAGATCGATCCCTTTCAGGACCTCCAGGCGCCCGAAGCGCTTGTGGACAGCTTCGGCTTTGACCATCACGTCAGTCATGGCCGCCCACCTCCACCTCCCATGCCGAGCCATCGGCCGCGCATCGTCGCCCGCTCCGCGCGTGAGAAGCCGCGGCCGAAGCGGCGCTCGATGAAGTACTGCCCCACGTACAGCACGCTGGTCATCGCCAGATACCAGATGCTGGCGACGATCAGCAGCGGGATCGTCTTGAAGTTGACGTCGTAGATCTCCTGGACGGAGTACAGCAGTTCGGCGTAGGCCACGACGCTGACCAGCGAGGTGTTCTTGAGCATCGAGATCGTCTCGTTGCCGGTCGGCGGCAGGATCACCCGCATCGCCTGGGGCAGCACGATCTGGCGCATCGTCTGCAGCCGCGTCAGTCCGAGCGACATCGCCGCCTCGGTCTGACCCTCGGGCACCGAGATGATCCCGGCGCGGACGATCTCAGCCATATACGCGCCCTCGTTGAGACCGAGGCCGAGCAGCGCCGCCACGAACGTCGTGATCAGCGTGTTGGCATGCGCGTGGATCAGCGCCGGTCCGAACGGGATTCCGAGCGAGATGACCGGGAACAGCGCGGCGATGTTGTACCAGAACAGGATCTGGACGAGCAGCGGTGTCCCGCGGAAGAACCAGATGTAGAGCCAGCTCGCGCCCGAGACGATTGGATTGGGCGACAGGCGCATCACCGCCACCACGATGCCCAGCACGATCCCGATCGCCATCGAGATCACCGTCAGGTAGATCGTCGCCAGCATCCCGTTGAGGACGCGGGAATCGAACAGGTATTGGCCGACGATCTGCCAGTGAAAGCCCTTGTCGTTGACGACGGTCCGCACGAACGAGGCGGCCACCACGAGGATGATCACCGTCGCGACCCACCGCCCGGGACGGCGAACCGGGACGGCCCGAATCTCCTCGGGCCGCCCGGTGCCTGCGTCTGATGGCTCGGAGGTGCTCACCTCAGAGCGGCAGTCTGACCGCTAACTGGTCGCTCCGTTGATGGCCGGCTTTGTGATCGCGCCGCTCTGCACGCCCCAGTGGGCCAGGATCGAGGAATAGGTGCCGTTCTTCATCAGCACCTCGAGCGCCGCGAGCAGCGGCTTGGTCAGGCCGCTGGTCTTCGGCACGGCGAGGCCGTAGGGCGCCGTGCCGTACGTCTGGCCGACCAGCTTGAACGTCCCGCCGGACTGCTTGACCTGGTAGGCGGCGACGGGCGAGTCGGCCATCGAGATCTGCGCGCGTCCGCTGGACAGCGCCAGGTTGGCCGCGCTCTGGGTCGGGAAAACGAGCACGTTGACCGCCGGCTTTCCGGCCGTCTTGCACTTGGCGCTCTGCGCCTTGGCGTCGGACTCCTCGGTGGTGCCACTCTCAACCGACACGGATTTCCCGCACAGGTCGGCCAGGCCGCTGACCGATGCCCCGCCCTGAGCCTTGGTGAAGAACGACGTGCCGGCCTCGAAATAGTCGACGAAGTCGACCGTCTTCTCACGCACCTTGGTGTCGGTGAACGAGGAGGCCCCCATGTCGTACTTTCCGGCCGCCAACCCAGGGATGATCGTGTCGAAGGTCGCGTTGACGACGTTGGCCTTGAGCCCCATCACGGCGGCCAGCGCTTTGGACAGGTCGGCGTCCATCCCGACGACGGTCTTGCCGTCTGGGCCGATGAACTCGTTCGGCGCGTAGCTGGCGTCGGCCGCCACCGTCAGCGTGCCCTTGGACTTGATCGCCGCCGGGACCTTGGCGACCACCGCGGGATTGGCGCCGGACGCAGCCGAAGTCGAGGCCGAGGTCGAGCTCGAACCGCCGCTGCTCGCCGACGATGACGAAGACGAGGACGAGGACGACGAACTGCTCCCGCACCCCGCGATCGCCGCTACGCAGATCAGCGCCACCGGAGCGGCAAGCCAGCTTCTGCTTGTACGCATAGCTACTCCTCCTTCTCTAGATCACCCAGAACCTGGCCGCAGGATAGGCAACAAATCGTTTACGAGCACAAACCGCTAACCGCGGCCCAACACACCGGGGCGGGTACCGGATCAGCGGGCACAGGCCCAACCCTCCGGCTGGATAGCCTTGAGCAGATGCAGGTGCGCGTTGCACTATTCGCCGGTCTCCGCGAGCGAGCGGGTTCCGCTGAGCTGGCCCTGGAGCTACCGGAGGGCGCCAGCGTCGGCGACGCCCTGGCCCGGCTGAGCGGGCTGACCGAGGGCGTGCCGGTGGTGCTGGCCGTCAACCGCGAATACGCCCACGACGGCGACATCCTCCAGGCCGGAGACGAGCTGGCGCTGATCCCGCCCGTGTCCGGCGGCTCAGTCGGCGTCGTCCATGCACGGGTGACCGGCGAGCCACTGTTGCTCGATCCCCTGGTGGAGCGCGTGCGCGATCCTCGCGCTGGGGCGGTGGTCACCTTCTCCGGGGTAACGCGCCAGGTGTCCGAGCTTGACTACGAGGCCTACCGCTCGATGGCCGAGACCAAGATCGCCGAGATCGTCAGCGCGGCGATCGAGCGACATTCGCTGTGCGCCGCGGCGGCCGAACACCGCGTCGGGGTGGTGGCACTGTCGGAGGCGTCGGTGATCGTCGCGGCCTCCGCGCCCCACCGTGGGCAGGCCTTCGACGGCGCCCGGGAGATCATCGATCAGATCAAGGCCCAGGCGCCGATCTGGAAGAAGGAAGAGGGCCAGTGGGTGACCGGCGTGACACCGGGCTGACTGGAGAACTCGACCTGGCTACTTCACCATCAGCGCGACGTGGCGGGGGCCGAGCGCCCAGCCACAGCGTCGCGAAGATCGGCCTCAGCTTGACTCCCTCGTTCGACGGTTAAACGGGCCTATGGAGCTTATCGCCGCGCACCGGGGCCCCGGGCCGCTGTAGATTGCTCACCGTGCCCACTTGTCTTGTCACCGGCGGCGCCGGATTTCTCGGCTCTCATCTCTGCGATGAGCTGCTCCAGCGCGGTCATCGCGTGATCTGCGTGGACAACTTCGAAACGGGCTCGCTGGCCAACATCGAGCACATCCGCACGGACAAGTTCACCTGTCTGAACCGCGACATCATCGAGCCCTACTTCGTGGCCGAGCCGATCGACTTCGTCTACCACCTGGCCTCGCCGGCCTCGCCGATCGACTATCTACGCCTGCCGCTGCACACCCTGAAGGTCGGCTCATACGGAACCCACCACACACTCGGGCTGGCCAAGCTCCACCGCGCCCGGTTCTTGACCGCTTCGACCAGCGAGGTCTACGGCGACCCGAAGATCCACCCCCAACCCGAGAGCTATTGGGGGCACGTCAATCCGATCGGACCCCGGGGCGTCTACGACGAGGCCAAGCGCTACGCGGAGGCGCTGACGATGGCCTACCACCGTCAGCAGGGCGTGGACACCGCGATCGTGCGGATCTTCAACACCTACGGCCCTCGGATGCGCCCCCACGATGGCCGCGCGATCCCCACCTTCCTGCGGCAGGCGCTCCAGGACCGCCCGATCACGGTCTTCGGGGACGGTTCGCAGACCCGCTCGTTCTGCTATGTCGACGACCTGATCCGCGGCATCATTCTGCTGTCCGAGTCCGGCTACCACGACCCGGTCAACATCGGCAACCCGAACGAGTTCACGCTGCTGGAGCTCGCCGAGGCGGTACTCGAGATCACCGGCTCGGGCTCGGAGATCATCTACGAGGCGCTGCCGACCGACGATCCGCAGGTGCGCCAGCCTGACATCAGCCTCGCCCGGAAGGCGCTCGGCTGGGAACCGGCGGTCGAGCTGCGCGAAGGGCTGCGTCGCACAATCGACGAATCCGGTCCAGAGGCACTGATCGGTGCAGCCCGCTAGCGAACGGGTAGTAACTGCCTTGCAAGGACCTTATTCGTAACTTCGAAGGCCCGATACCGTTTACATCGGTGCGGGCTTGTGTTCCGTCGGTTTGAATCGTGGCGATCGAGCAAAACGAAGCGAGGAGTGTGACGGACGATAGCCACGGCGGTCTCGTCGGACTTCCCCTGCCCGAGCGGGACGTCGGACTTCCCCTGCCCGAGCGGGACGTCAGGCGCAAGCGGCCGCCGATGCTCTCATTCCTGCTGCGGCTGGAGACGCTGCGATGGGTTGCCCGCGTGCTGTCACTGTTGGTGCTGGACTTCGTCGGCGTCATGGCGGCGCTGCTGACCGCGCTGCTGGTCAAGCTGACGATCAAGGGGCAGGGAGATCTGGCGCTGGCCTGGAGCCAGACCCGAGCAGCGCTGGCGTTCGCCTACCTGGTGACCGTGCTGATGTTCGCCCGCGTGGACCTGTACGCCGACCGCCCCCGCCGTCCGGGGCTGGCGAAGATCATCTCCGCCCTGTTCCAGGCCACCGTGATCGCGCTCGTGTTCGCGCTGGCCAACGGCGACCATTTCACGAGCTACTACCTGTTCTACGGCTCGCTGTTCTTCGGGACCGTCTACATCGGCACGCTGCGGGCGTTGTACATGCGGATCACGGGCCGCCTGCTGGAGCAGGCCGGCTACCGCCGCCGGGCGCTGCTGGTCGGATCAGGCAGGCACATCGAGGCCGTCGCGCACGCGCTCGGCGGTCACCCGCGGACCCGGGTCGACCTGGTCGGCTACATCTCGCTGACCCCCCGCCCGCAGAACGGCCTGCGCTCGCTTGGAACGCTCGACCAGCTGCCGGAGATCCTGGCCGCCGAGCGGGTCGGTGAGGTGATCATCGCCGACCCGGACTTCCCCCAGGAGCTCGCGGTCGAACTCGTCGACAGCTGCCATCAGCGCGGCGTGACGGTGCACGTGGCCCCATCGACGATGGAGATCCTGGTCGACCGGGCCGAGTTCGTGCCGGGTCAGTCGGTACCGCTGTTCACGCTGCGCCCACCGGTGTTCGACGGCATCGACTACGCGGTCAAGCGTAGCTTCGACCTGGTGCTCTCGACGGTGTCGCTGGTGATCCTGTCACCGATGCTGCTGGCGATCGCGCTCGCCGTCAAGCTCGGCTCGCAGGGGCCGGTGATCTATCGCTCGATCCGGCCCGGGATGGCCGGCAAGCCGTTTGCCTGCTTCAAGTTCCGCACGATGCGCGAGCACGCCGACCAGATCCAGGATGACCTGGAGGATCTCAACGAGCTCTCGGGAGCACTTTTCAAGATCCGTCACGACCCCCGGCTTACCTTCGCCGGGCGGTTCCTGCGTCGGTTCTCGCTCGACGAGCTCCCGCAATTGGTCAATGTGGTTCGCGGGGAGATGTCGCTGGTCGGTCCGCGACCGCTGCCTATGCGCGACTTCGAGCGGCTGGAGGAATGGCATAAGAAACGCTACCTCGTGCTGCCAGGGATCACCGGGCTGTGGCAGGTCTCCGGGCGGGCCGAACTGGACTTCGACGATCTCGTCCGGCTTGACTTCCTGTACCTTGAGCGCTGGTCGATATTCCTTGACCTGTCGATCCTGTTGCGGACGGTTCCCGCGGTGCTGAGCCGCCGCGGAGCGTTCTAGTCCACCGTTCGCTCGCCGGCCGCGCCGACGACTTCCCGGCGACCCCAAACAGGCCCTAACCTCTCAGTCGCCTCACGCCTGTAGGCTCTCGCCTGAATGCCACCGACCGATCGCTTCGTGATCAGCTTCGCTGCTGAGCCTCCGCAGGAGGCGCTGCCTTACGGACGCTGGGCCGACACCCTGCGCAGCTACTTCCTGGCCGCCTGCGCGGACATCGACACCGAGGGCGAGCAGCTGGGCGACGTGGGTGAAATCGCCTGGTTTCCTGACCGCACCTACGGCGGTCGGACCTACGTCCCCGCCGTCGCGCGGACGACCGCGGCCTTCGAGCTGTTCGGATTTGTCTCCTTCAGCGAGGGCTCGGGCGGCCCCGCCGAGTTCGAGGCACGCGCCGAATTCACCGCCGAACTGGCGGAGTCCCACCCCGACTGGAAGCTCGACCTCAACGACGACGTGATCGGCAACTGGCGCGGAGAGGAGGGCAAGCTTGCCGAGATGACGCTCGTCTGGGGCGTGCCGCTGATCCCGGGTGGGACGGTCGTCACCGCGGAGCTGGCGAACCTCGCAGTCGATCAGTGCGACCTGATCGAGGAGCGCTTCACGCTGATCGCGCCTGACAACTACCGCTCGGACTACCTGGAGGTCAAGCTCTGGGGCAAGCGGGGCGACGAGCTTGCGCGGGAGTCTCTCTACGAGGAGGAGGAGGAAGAAGAAGAAGAAGAAGAAGACGAAGACGAGACCGAAGAGGACGGGGGCGGGACCGTCAATAGCGACGGTGGCGGCGCCGACCGAGGCGCGGACCGCAGCTAGCAGCCCGGCCGCGAGGTCAGCCCGGCCCCGAGGTCACGCCGGGGCGACGTTCGAGCTGCTTCTCTCCCGGGTGAGCGCGATCGGCAGCTGCAGGGCCACTTCCTCGTGGGTAAGCGGGTAGTGGCAGGCGGCGATGCCCGTGGCGCCTTTGCGCTCCAGTGGTGGCTCGTGCACGGAGCAGATCTCCTTGGCCTTCGGACAGCGAGTGTGAAAGCGGCACGCCGACGGCGGGTTGGCCGGGCTCGGGACGTCCCCGGTCAGCAGCTGGCGCTTACGATGCGCGCCTGAGGGATCGGCGACCGGAACCGCCGATAGCAGCGCACCCGTGTACGGGTGGCGGGGGGAGCTGTAGAGCTCGTCGCTGGGCGCCAGTTCGACCACCTTGCCCAGGTACATGACCGCCACGCGGTCGCACATGTGCCGCACGACGGACAGGTCGTGGGCGATGAAGATCAGCGTCAGGCCCATCTCGCGCTGCAGGCCGCGCAGCAGGTTGAGCACCTGGGCCTGGATCGAGACGTCAAGCGCCGATACCGGCTCGTCGGCCACCAGCAGCTTTGGCTCCAGCGCGATCGCCCGCGCCACCCCGATCCGCTGGCGCTGGCCGCCGGAGAACTCGTGGGGATAGCGGTTGAAGTGCTCGGGGTTTAGACCGACCCGGTCCATCAGCTCCTGCACGCGACGCTTGCGCTCCCCCTTGCCCGTGAGCAGCCCATGGATCACGAACGGGTCGGAGATGATCGAGCCCACGGTCTTGCGGGGGTTCAGCGACGAGTAGGGGTCCTGAAAGATCATCTGCATATCCCGATGAAGGGCCTTGAGCTTGTCGCCCTTGTGCTTGGCGATGTCCTCGCCAAGGAAGGTGACGGTGCCCGAGGTGGGATCGAGCAGCCGGCACAGCAGCCGGGCCGTCGTGCTCTTGCCGCACCCGGTCTCACCCACGATCCCCAGCGTCTCCCCCCGCTTGACGTCGAACGAGATGCCGTCGACGGCCTTCACGGCGCCAACCTTGCGCTGGAAGAGCACTCCGCGCTTGATCGGAAAGTGCATGACCAAATCCTTCACTTCGATCAGCGCAGCACTCGTTGTGGCGGTCATGTGCCGGCCTCCTTCGCCCGCGCGCGGACTGGGTCGGGCGCGACCGTGATTCCTGGTCCCGCGAGTTGACGAAGCGAGGCCGAATCACGGCCGGCTCGGAGTCCTTGCCAGATCTGTGTTCGGGTGCCACCGAGGAGCAGGCAGGCGGCCAGGTGGCCTTCATCGCCCGGAACGGGCTCCAGCCGCGGATCCACCCGTCGGTGCTCATCCTGGACGTAGGGGCACCGCGGATGGAAATAGCAGCCGGACGGGCGGTTGATCAAGCTCGGCGGGCGTCCGGAAATCGGCACCAGCTCCTCATCGCGCGGACTGTCCAGCCGGGGGATCGACTTCAGCAGGCCCCAGGTGTAGGGGTGCTGGGGCGCGGTGAAGATCTGCTCGGCGCTCCCCAGCTCGACGATCCGCCCCGCGTACATGACCGCGATGTCGTCGGCGATCTCGGCCACCACGCCGAGATCGTGGGTGATTATGATGATCGCGGTGCCCAGCCGCTGCTGGAGGTCCTCCAGCAGGGCCAGGATCTGCGCCTGCACGGTCACGTCGAGCGCGGTCGTCGGCTCGTCGGCGATCAGCAGCTTCGGTTCGTTGGACAGTGCCATCGCGATCATTGCCCGCTGGCGCATGCCGCCGGAGAACTCGTGCGGGTACTGATCGACCCGCCGCTTTGGATCCGGAATCCCCACCAGCTCCAGCAGCTCGGCCGCCCGCGCTCGAGCCTGCTTGCGGGACAGCGGCCGGTGCGCCTGCATGGCCTCCACCAGCTGCGCACCGACCTTGTAGAACGGGTGCAGCGCCGACAGCGGGTCCTGGAAGATCATCGACACGTCGTTGCCGCGGATCTGACGTAGCCGGCCGTCGTCCATGGCGACAACATCCTCGCCCTGGAACATGATCCGGCCTTCGATCACCGAGTTGCGGCTCCGGGTCAGACCCAGCGTGGTCAGCGACGAGACCGTCTTGCCCGAGCCCGACTCGCCGACGATTCCGAGCGTGCGGCCGGTATCGACGCTGTAGGAGATCCCGTCGACTGCATGCACCACTCCGTCATCGGTCCGAAACGAGACGCGCAGGTCCTCGACGCTCAGCAGCGGCTCGCTCAACGACTGGGCTCCCCTCGTGGCCGACTCATGAGTAGCGCACTCGCGGATCGAGATACGCGTAGGAGATGTCGACGATGATGTTGGCGACGATGACGAACAGCGCTGCCAGCACGACCGTTCCCTGGACGATCGGGAAGTCCGACTGGACGATGGCCTCGTAGTTGAGCCGGCCGATCCCCGGGATGTTAAACACGGTCTCGGTTATCACCGCGCCGCCGAGCAGCGCCCCGATGTCGAGCCCCAGGATCGTCACCACGGGAGTGATCGCCGAGCGGACGCCGTGGTGCCAGATCACGCGTCGCTCGCGCAGGCCCTTGGCCCGCGCGGTGCGAATGTAATCCTCGCCCATCGCCTCGATCAGGCTTCCGCGCAACAGGCGCGAATAGATCGCCGCCGACGTCGCCGCCAGCGCGATCCAGGGCAGGATCAGCGAGGTAAACCAGTGCAGCGGGCTGACCGTCAGCCCCACGTAGGTGTTGGCGCCGGGCAGCAGCGGAAAACGGCCGATGTCCGAAGCCAGCAGGAACAGGAGCACCAGGCTGAACCAGAAGATCGGCATCGAGACGAACACAAGGGCAATGCCCATCGAGGCGCGGTCGAGCAACGACCCGCGCTTGATCGCCGAGATGATCCCGATGGGGATGCCAGCGAGCAGCCAGATCACTGCGGCGCCAACGGTCAGGGAGATCGTCGCCGGCAGCCGGTTGGTGATCTGTCCGAGCACCGAGGCGCCGGAGTAGAAGCTGTAGCCGAAATTGAAATGCAGGATGATGTTCTTCATGTAGACGAAGAACTGGGTGTAGATCGGCTTGTCCAGTCCCAGCTCGTGGCGGATGTAGGCGATCGTCTGCGGGTTTGAGTTCCGTCCGGCGCGCAGGATCGCGGGATCGGCCGATGGGAAGACGTCGAAGAACAAGAACGTCAGCGCGCTGACCAGAATGATCAGCACGATGCCCCACAAGATGCGACGGATGATGTAGACGGTCAATTGCGCTCCCCGCGGTCGGGACGGCGGTGGGCCCTGCCGCCAACGCGGCAGGGCCCACCGTTGGCCGGGTCTTTACTTCAACGACGTGAAGTTGAAGTCCCAGGCCCCCTCGTTCCAGAGCTGGTTGACACCAGCGACGTTCTTACTCTCGATCTGCGGCTGGTTCTCGAACGTCTCGGGAATGGCGGCCGCGATGTTGACCAGCATCCGGTCGACATTCGCCCAGGCCTGCGCGCGGGCGGTCGGGTCGATCACCAGCGCCGCCGTGCGCATCGCGGCATTGATCGCCGGATCGTTGGTCTGGCTCCAGTTGGAGTTGTTGGTCGGGACGATCGCCGGCCCGTAGAACGTTGGGTAGAGGACCGACAGCGGGTCGGCAAAGTCACGGATCCACCCGACCGTCGGGCAGACATCGATCTCCTGCTTGGGCACGCCGCAGTACTTCGAATACATCGTCGCCTGGTCGACTTCGCTCACGTGCGTCTTGAAGCCGAGGCTCGTGAGGGCCGAATTGACGATCTGGATGATCGCCGGGCTGTTACCGCTGTTGGCGCCCACGACCTGGACGGTGGCATTGCCGGTGTACTTGCCGGTCGAGTAGCCCGCAGCCTTCATGTACTTGGTTGCGACCGTCATGTCGCCGTTGACGTTCTTGTTGAAGTCAACCGCGGGTCCTGCGGCACCGCCGGCCTGCTCGTAGCCGCTGACGCCAGGGTAGATGAAGTGCGTGGCCGGCTCGGACACGAGCGGGCCGCCACGCGCCTTGACGATCGCCGCACGGTCAAGGGCCGCCCACACCGCCCGGCGCGCGTTGACGTTCTTGAACGGACCCGCCGCGTTGTCCAGACCCACGTAGTGATCCCCGGATCCCGGGGTGAACGTAATCTGCGACGGGTACTGCTCGTAAGCGAGCTTGACGATCGACTGGGCCGGAGTGTCGAGCTGCATCGAGTCCGATCCCTTCAGCACCTGCTGGCCGATCACGGTTGCGTCACCGCCGATGCTGAAGTTCACCCGGTCGAGGTAGGCCGGACGGAAGTCGGTCGACGCGCTCCAGTTCGGGTTGCGTACCAGGGTCTCCGACTTGCCGGGCTGGTAGCCGAGGCCGGCGATCTTGCCGGTCTTGTCGGCCTCGACCATGTACGGACCGGTCGACACCAGGTACTGGGTCCCGTAGGTCGTCGGGCTGTGCTTGTCAAGCGGCCCCACGAACGACCCGGGCAGGGGCGCCGAGAGCGGCAGGCTCAGCGCGGTGATCAGCAGCGTCGCTCCGGGCTTGGCCATGTGGAAGACGATCGTCGTCTTGTTCGGCGTCTGGATGCCGGGAATTGGACCACCCTTGTAGCTGGCGCTCGTCGTGCCCAGCAGCGGCGCCGGCGCGCTGGCGCCGAAATACGCGGGGAAGTATGCGTTGCCCACGTTGGGGTTGCCGCCGCGCTCGATCGCAAACGCGACGTCGGCCGACGTCACGTCGCGATTGACCGGCGGGCTGAAGCGAACGTTCGGACGGATGTGAACGGTGACCGTCCTGCCGCCGTTGGTGATGCCACCGTTGGCCGTCGTCGGCATCGCCGTGGCGAGGTCCGGCCTGACGGTCGAGGCGTTGTTTGGCATGTAGGCGAACAGCGTCCGGTTGGTGGCACCGGTGATCTCATAGTCAAGCGCGTAGTACGCCGAGCCGGGATCGAGGTGCTCAAAGTCGCCGCTTGAGAGCACGGTCAGCGTGCCGCCCTTCTTCTTCCCGAACAACTGCTGGCCGACAGGGTTCTCGCCCGCCTTGAGCGGGATCGACGGCGTGCCTGACGACGAACTGCTGGACCCCGAGCTGCTCGATGAACTGCCCGAACCGCCGCATGCGGCGACGCCAAGCCCCAGGACTGCGGCGATGATCGGAATCACCGCCTTGGTTGAACGATTCCTCATGTGGTGCCTCCTCGTATGTGTGTGTGCAGCGATACAGCCCGCGATGACCGAAGGGCTTCGGTCATCGCGACTCCCCACGTGGGTTGAGCGCGTCAAGCAGGCCGTCGCCGACCAGGTTGAACGCGAGCACGGTGAGCAGCAGCGCTGCCCCCGGAAAGACCATGTACCACCACGCCGTGTTGAAGACGTTCGAGGCGTCGGAGATCATCTGACCCCAGCTGGGCGTCGGCGGCCGGATGCCCACGCCGAGATACGACAGCCCCGCTTCCAGCAGGATGTTGGTCGGAATCAGCAGGCTGGAATAGACGATCAGCGGCGCCACCAGATTCGGCAGTATCTCCCGGAACAGGATTCGCCGGTTGGAGGCGCCCAGGGAGCGGGCGGCCTCGATGAACTCCTTCTCCCGCAGCGACAACACCTGGCCCCGGACGATGCGCGCGATATAGGTGAAGCTGCTGAGCGCGATGATGAAGATCACCGTCCCCAGTCCGGGTTGGATCAATCCTCCGGCGCATCCCCGCACGCCACAGGCGGCGCCGATCCCGAGTCCGAGCACGAGCACCGGGAAGGCCAGGAACACGTCCACCGTCCGCGACAGGATGGTGTCGACCCAGCCGCGATAGAAGCCCGCAAGCAGGCCGACGACGGTCCCGATTACGGCGGCGATCGCGGTCCCGATGATTCCGACTTCGAGCGACACGCGAGACCCGTAGATCACGCGCGAGAGCACGTCGCGACCGAGCTGATCGACGCCGAATGGATGCGCCCCGCTCGGTCCTGTCGCGCTCCCGAAGACGTCGAGCGCATTCGAATTGTTCACGTCCGGCCCCTGCAGCCCGAGGATGCTCACCACCAGAGGCGCGGCGAGCGCGATCACGATCAGCAGGATGATGAAGACGGCCGACCCCAGCGCGACCCGGTCTGACCGGAACCGCCGCCAGAACAGCTGTCGCGGCGAGCGCGCCGTGACATCGCCGCCAACGAGCTCGATGGTCTGGACGTCGACATCGGGGTCTACGAGGAGCTCTGAGGCGCCGACGCTCATGCGTTGTGACAGCTTCCGCGTCGCCCCGCAGTTACCTGCATCAGGGCGGGATACCACACGACGGGGCCCCTGTCATCAAACATTAATGGTTCCTCAACGAAGATTGTCCAGCGGGATAGCCTCTTGCCGACCGGCCCTCGTAGCTCAATGGATAGAGCACGCGCCTCCTAAGCGCGGGATGCAGGTTCGATTCCTGCCGGGGGCATTAGATCACCAAACCTGTGACGGGACCCGATCGTCGCGCGTGCTAGCGTCCGCGCGGCCTCGTGTCAGCCAGCGCGCTAGAAGGAGCTCCGACCACCGAACGCGGGAAACCCGGGTCGGGGTCGACCCAGCCGCCGGAGCCGTGGACGCTGCGGCTGTTCGCCCGCCGGCACCCGTGGTGGTCGGCCTGGATCGTGCTCGGCCTGATCTCGGCGGCGCTGGTGCTGTGGGCGCGCACCCGGCCCGGCTTTGATCCTTACGGCTGGCTCACCTGGGGCCAGCAGACGATCACCGCGTCGCTGGACACCAACGCGGCGCCGTCGTGGAAGCCGCTGCCCTACCTGTTCACGGTCCCGTTCGCGCTGGCCGGCCATTACCAGCTGTATCTGTGGATGTTCACCGCGGTCGCCGTCTCGCTCAGCGGCCTGCTGTTCGCCGGCCTGATCGTGCACCGGCTCACCGGACCGGTGGCACATCCCCGCGCCGCGCTTGCCGCGGGCGTATTCACGGCGCTGGCGCTGGCCGGGATCCAGGAGTACTGGCATTACATCCTCAGCGCGCAGTCGGACCCGATGATCGTCGCGCTGTGCCTGGGGGCGATCTACTGCCACCTGTCGGATCGGCCACGCTGTGCGTTCGTGCTCGGCGCCCTGGCGGCGCTGGGGCGGCCCGAGGTGTGGCCGTTCATCGGCCTGTACGGCCTATGGATGTGGGTCAGGATCCCGTCCACGCGCTGGCTGGTGGCGAGCGGCGGGGTACTCCTGCTGCTGCTGTGGTTCGGGATCCCGGCGCTGACCTCGCGCACTCCGTTCGTGGCGGCCAGCAACGCGATGGACTCCGGGCGCGCGCTGCGCGGAAACAAGGTGTTCGGCACGATCGGGCGCTTCCTGCAGATCAACGACTGGCCCCTGGAGGTGGCCGCGCTGCTGGCGGTGGTGATCGCCGCAGTGCGGCGGGACAAGGTAACGCTGACGCTGGCGGCCGGGATCGTGGTCTGGGTGGTCGTCGAGATCGGATTCGCCCTGCACGGATGGCCCGGCCTGGCCCGCTACATGTTCGAGGCCGGCGGCGTGCTGGTCGTCCTGGCGGGCGTCGGGGTCGGACGGCTGCTGTCCGACGCGCCAGCGTTGGTCCGGGCGCCGAGCTGGGCGGGAGTCGTACTGGTGGTGTTGCTGGTGGCCGGCGTGGCGCCCTGGGCCGTCTCCCAGGCGCGCGCTGAGCACAAGGACCTACGCGAGCAGCGGCTGCGTACGCTGGAGATCAACGACCTGCACTCGGTCGTCATCGGGCTGGGTGGCGCGGCCCGGATCCGAGGCTGCGGCGAGTCACTGACGCGGCTGGAATATCAGACGATGCTCGCTTGGACGCTACACGTCAATGTGGCCAAGATCGGCTACAAGTACGCCCAGTCGATCGGCCGCGGCAACCCGATCGTGCTGTTCACGCCGTATCCAACCGGGGTCGGCTGGAAGGTCCAGGCGCTGCATCAGGGCAGCCCGGCCTGCCGCTCCCTGCCCTAACGCGCGCGGGTCGCATTCGCACGGTCGCCGTTTGCGCGTATCGCTCTCGCGCGCAGACAAGGGACGAAACGGAACGGATTGCCGCTGCGCCACCAGAGTTAGGCGGGCCGGTCGGGCCGCTGTGGATAGACCTCGTCGATCGTCGTCAGGGCCGTGAACGGCGCATGAGCGGCCTGGGCGATCGCCTCGGCTCCGCCCGCCAGGCGATCGCAGATCGCCAGCACGCCGCAGACCTCGTGGCCCTCCTCGCGCAGCGCCTCCAGCGCGCGGATCGTGGAGCCACCCGTTGTGACCACGTCCTCCACCAACATGCAGCGATCACCGGGATCCAGCAGCGGTCCCTCGATCCGGCGCGCCAGCCCGTGCTGCTTGGTCTCCTTGCGCACGAAAAACGCCTTGACGTCGGCACCGCCGGCCAGCGCCGCGCAGGCGATCGGATCGGCGCCCATGGTCATCCCGCCGACAGCCGTCGCCCCCCAGGCGTCCGCCTGCGCGGCGACGAGCTCCGCCAGCGCCTGAAAGCCGTCGCGCTGGAGGATCGCGCGCTTGGCATCGACTAGGTACTGGGCCGTGCGACCGCTGGTCAGAACGACCTCGCCGATCACCAGCGCATGCTCACGCAGCGCCGCCAGCAGGCGCTCGCGAGCGTCGGTGGCGACCGCGTTCATCGGCGCACTCGGGATCAGTAGTAGACGTCGACCACGTCGCCGTAGGTCAGCCAGTTGAAGACCGAGATGGCGTCGATGATCGGAAGGCGCATGCAGCCGTGGCTGGCCGGGTAATCGGGCGCCGGGTCATAGCCGTGGATCGCGAAGCCGCCGATGAAGAAGTCCGAGTAGTACATCCCGTCGGGCAGGTAGCCGGGCACGCGGGAATAGACGTGGAAGTGGCCGAGGATCGTCGGCGTGGAGGGCTTGCCCGAGCTGATCGGGTAGATCTCGTAGACCTGCGATCCGTGGATCAGCGCGAGCAGCTGCTTGGAGAGGTTGGCCTCCACGTGCGTCCCATCGCCCGGGTCGCGGACCTTGAACGCGCCGAAGCCGTCAAGCAGATAGCTGATCGTTTTGCCGTCCAGGTTCTGATAGGTGCCCCAGCCGAGCAGCCGGTGATAGGCGTCGATCGCCAAGCCGGTCTGCTGGTCATAAACGCCGCTCTGGGGCAGATAGATGTGCAGCGCGGCGAGACGCTGCTGGATCAGCCCCACGAAGGCCCCGGTCGAGCCGAAGCCCGCGTTCTCGGCCAGCACCGCGTAGGTCCGCCGGGCCAGCAGGCCCACCTGCTGTGCGGTGTGGGCATGGACGATCGTCACGCTCAGCTGGCCGACGAAGGGGCTGGCCAGGGTCTCGGTGAAACGGCCGAAGGTCCCGTTGCGCGAGGGCTTGATCCGCAGCCGATCGGACTTGATCAGCCGGCGGCCCGCGAACGCCCGCACGGTGACCCACTGACCGGCAACGTACGGTCGCACCACGCCGCCGACCTGGACGCCTCGGCCGGGCACGGTCACCGGCTGGTGGTGGACGAAGAATGCGCCGAACAGGTAAAGCTTGAGCTTGCCCCTGGCGGGGGCGGTGGCCGTGGTCGGCTTGGTCGTGCCCGGCTTGGTTGTCGTGGTCGGCTTGGTCGTCGTGGCTGGCGTGGTGGCGGCCGGCGTGGTGCTCGGCGTGGTGGCGGTGCTCGGCGTGGTGGCGGTGCTCGTGGTCGAGGCGCCGGTCACGGTCGTCGTCGCGGCGCTGCCGGCGGCCGCGTTGGCGGTTGCGATCAGCGGGCCCGCGCTGACGAGGCCGAACATCAGCGGCGCGAGCCAGACTGCGAGTGTGAGTGCGTTCCGGCGCCTTGACATTCAGGGCAAGTAAATCAGCGTGTCAAGGGGAAGGCATCCGGTGCAACGGTCACGGCCGGCGAGCGGGCCCCCAGCGGCGCCGTCACGATCGCGATCAGCAGCCATGACCCCAGCATCAGCCCCAGGATCTGTGGCGCGTTCCAGCTCAGCTGACTGACCCCCAGGGCCAGCGCGTTGTTGGCGCTGTGCAGCGCCATGCCGGGATATAGCGAGCCGGTCCGCCAGCGCACGATGCACAGCACGAAGCCGAGGAACCCCAGCGGCACAAGGTATTGCGGCGACGCCGAGCCTGTGTGTGCAAGGCCGAACAGGATCCCCGTCAGCACGGCGGCGACCCAAATCCCGATGTTGCGCCCGAGCACCGTTATGCGCCAGCCGCGGAGCACCCCGAACACGAAGCCGCGGAAGAAGAACTCCTCGGCGATCGGGGCGATCACGCACACGAACAGGGCCGCGGCGACCAGCGCCGCGTTGCTCTTACTGATGCCCAGGTCGCTGGGGAGCTTGTCTTTGCCGTGCACGCTCAGCAGCAGGCCATAGAGATAGGTGAGCAGGTAGTAGCTGATCGCGGCGACCACGAACGCCTTTACCGCCAGGCCCAGCGAGACCCGGCGAAAGCCGAAGTCTGACGGTCGCGGCCGTCCGTGCAGCGACGCGAAATACAGCGCCGCGGCCACGAAGCTCAGATCGAAGGCGACGTCGCCGATGATGCTGACCGCTGGGGTGGGGTGCGACAGGGAGGAGCCGCCCACGGTCGCGACCACCTCCACGACGATCGTGACCACCACTCCCAATGCGAGGCCCAACACGATCGCGGCCGGAGCGCTCCACAGGCGCCATGGCGGCTGGTCGGCCGCGACCGGCGGTGACTCTGGACTATCGACCGCTTCCGGCGGGGACGGGGACGGCGGGGGAGCGCTCGACATGCTCACCGGGAGGTTAGGGCTCCCGCCTCACTGGGCTAGGGCCCTAGCTTCAGGCCAGCGGGTCAGCCGGTTCAGGGAAGCTCGGCCAGGCTGGCGATGCATCGCACGCCCGCGGGCGGGGGCCCGTCAAGGCGGTGCACGAGGATCGGCGTAATGCCGGCGGCGCGGGCGCCGGCGACATCCTCGGCGAGGTTGTCCCCGACGTGGGTGGCGCGCTGGGCGCAGGTCCCCGCGATCTCCAGCGCCGGCCTGAAGATCGCCGGATCAGGCTTGCGGGCCCCGGCGCTGGCCGAGGTGACGATCCCGTCCAGCAGTGGCGCCAGTCCGGCGCGCGCGAGCACCTCGGCCAACGAGATGTCCCAGTTGCTCACCACCACGACGCGCTCGCCGCGCGCCTTGGCGGCACGGATCGCCGCTCCGGCCTCCGGATATGGTGCGAAGCGCAGCGAGGCCAGCAGCGCCTCGGTTAGCGAGAGCCGGCCGATCCGCTCAAGCCGCCCAGAGCGGGGCAACGCCGCGCGCAGCACCTCGGCGCAGCTCTGGCGCAGCGCAGCGAGGCTGGTTGGATCTCGTCCCCTGTCCAGGTTGGCGCGGTAGTACGCGATCTCGGCCGCCAGCGCTCGGCGCGCCTCGGGCGCGGAGATCTTCACCCCGAATCGCGTGGCCAGCTCCGTTCTCAACGCAGGCGCGGGCGGCTGCAACCAGACGATCGTCCCCAGCGCATCGAGCAGCAGCGCCCGCCGAACGCCACGGTCTGAGCTCTGCATCACGGCGTGCGATCTTCGCAGGCTTGAAGGACCAAAGACCGGCGGCCCGAAACATCTCGCCAGCTACACTCGTTGGTTCAGTTTCGGTCCGTGGACGCACGTCCAGCGCCCGGGCCGCCACCTTGTCCTTCTTTTCCCATGAGCCGACGCGAACGACAGCGGCGCCGCCGGCGCAACCGCGGATCCCCGATCAAGCGGGTGGTCGCCATGACCTTCGTGCTGACGGTCTGCGCCCTGGCCGTCGGCGGGCTGGCAGTGGCGGGCTGGGTGGTCAACGTCGCTCAATCGGCCCCGAGCATCCAGTCGCTGAAGGTCCAAGCCCCAGGGCAGCCGACGCAGGTGTTCGCCAGCGACGGCACGTCGCTGGGGTACATCTGGTCACCAGTTCTGCACACCTCGATCGCCGGCGGCCAGATTCCGGCGCTCATCAAGCACGCCACGATCGCGATTGAGGACCGTCGCTTCTATCAGCACGGCGCGCTGGACTACCAGGGGCTCCTGAGGGCAGCGGTCAAGGATGCACTCAGCGGCGGAAACTCGCTCCAGGGCGGGTCGACACTGACGATGCAGCTGGTCGACAACCTGTATCTGCCGCCGCAGATTGGGGCGACCCATAACCTCAGGTACAAGATCATCCAGGCCAAGCTCGCCGAGGAGCTCGCCAGCCTGCACAGCAAGAACTGGATCCTCGACAGCTACCTCAACTATGTGCCCTACGGGACGGTCGGCGGTCAGACCGCGTATGGCGTGGAGGCCGCGTCGGAGATGTTCTTCAACGAGCCGGTCTCGCAGCTGAACCTGACCCAGGCCGCGCTGCTGGCCGGTTTGCCCCAGGCACCGTCGGAGTACAACCCGTTCCTGCACCCAGCCGCCGCCCGCCACCGCCGCAACGAGGTGCTGCAGGCGATGGTCACGGCCGGCGACATCACCCAGGCGAACGCCGACGCCGCCGGCAGCCATCACCTGGAGGTCCAGCACGGCACTGCGTTCGCCGTCCAGCATTCCTACGTTTTCGACTACATCCAGCAATCACTGGAAAAGGACGTGTGCCCGCGTACGCCGACCAACTGCCCCCAGGTCAGCGAGGGCGGGCTGAAGGTCTACACGACGATCGACCTCAAGAAGCAGGCCGAGGCGCGGGCGGCGATCCTCGCCCACGAGGGCGGCCCCGGCCAGCCGGGCGCCGGACTCGCCTCGATCCAGCCGTCCACCGGCCACATCCTGGCGATCGCCTCATCATCGGACTACGGCCAGACCAGCTTCGACTACGCCACCCAGGCTCATCGCCAGCCGGGCTCGTCGTTCAAGGTGTTCGCGCTGATGACGCTGATCCACGACTACCACGGCGACCCCGGTCAGACCTACTACACCTCCAAGTTCCTGCCGGCGGGATGGCTGCCCGAGGATCCGACCTGGTCCGTGCACACCGCCGAGGAGTCCTACCAGGGAAACATCAATGTCACCAAGGCCACGATCGTGTCCGACAACACGGTGTTCGTACAGCTCGCCGCCGACCTCGGGTGGGCCAAGCTCGACGCGACGGCTCACGCGATGGGCATCACCTCGCCGTTGGACGGCAATCCGGCAGAGGTGATCGGCGGTCTCCGGATCGGCGTCACCCCGCTGGAGATGGCCGACGCCTACGCCACGCTGGCCAACAGCGGCTCCCATGTCCCTGTGACGATCATCGACAAGATCGTCTATCCCGACGGCAGCGTGCGAAATCTTGGCGATCCTCCCCACACCACGGTGTTCACCGACGGCGAAGCCTACGCGGCCACCAACGTGCTCAAACAGGTGATCACGAGCGGTACCGGCACCGCGGCCGGTTACGGCTGCCCAGCGGCCGGCAAGACGGGAACCGCCAACAACCTGGAGAACGCGTGGTTCGTCGGCTACACGCCGCGGATGTCGACGGCGGTCTGGGTCGGCTACCCGCAAGGCAACATACCGATGGCCAACGGCTTCGGTGGAACGCTGGCCGCGCCGATCTGGCACGACTACATGCAGCAGGCCAGCGGCGGCTACTGCGGCGACTTCCCTGCCCCCACCGACCCATTCCAGGGCACCCCGTTCTTCGGCAAGTACTCCAGCACCGGCGCTCCGAGCGTCGGCGCTCAGAACGGGGCCAAGGGCTCAGGCGGAGTCGGCACCACGACCACGACGACAACGACCACCAGCCCCTACAACAACCCGACGCTGTACGCCCAGCCGCCGAACAGCACACCGCCGGCCGCGCACGGGCCCGGAGCCGCCACCACCCCCGCGCCGGGCTCGGGCAATGCGCCGGTGGCGGGCACCGGCGGGACGGGCGTCAAGAAGCACTAACCGCCGGACTGGTAGCGCGGTCGGTCCGCGGCAAGCTGCATCTGCGCGCTCTGCACTACAGTTGAGGCGGATGCCAAAGGAAGAAAAGGTCGAGCTTGAAGGCGAGGTCGTCGAGGCGCTGCCCAATGCGATGTTCCGCGTGAAGCTTGACAACATGGATCGCGTCGTGCTCGGCCATGTCGCCGGCAAGATGCGCCGCTTCCGGATTCGCATCCTGCCCGGCGATCGCGTCAGGGTGGAGCTCTCACCCTACGATCTCGATCGCGCGCGGATCGTCTACCGCCACCGCTGACCTGGCCCGGGCGGCTCCCGGTGCGCGAGCTGGAGTTGATCGACGCCCTGGAGCGGGTGCTCGCTCCCGGCGGACCGCACATCGTGCGCTGGCTGGGTGATGACGCCGCGGTCGTGCGCGCACGCGGTTACGCCGTCACCTCGGTGGACACGATGGTTGACGGCGTGCACTTTCATCGCGCGCAGCTGACCGCGAGCGAGATCGGGCACCGGGCGCTCGCCGCTTCGCTGTCGGATCTGGCCGCGATGGGAGCCCGCGCCGGCGAGGCCTACATGGCGCTGGGTCTGCCGTCGGGCACCGAGCGATCCGACGCGCTGGCCCTGATCGGCGGCGCGCAGGCGCTGGCGGCAAGGACCGGGGTCACGATCGCCGGGGGCGACGTCAGCGCCAGTCAAACGCTGACGGTCTCATTCACCGTTGTGGGATGGGCGCGAGATCCGGGCGAGCTGGTCGGCCGCGACGGAGCCCAGGTCGGCGACCTGGTCGCCGTCACCGGTTCGCTGGGGGCGGCCGGGGCCGGGCTGGCGCTGCTCGAGGGCAGAGCCGACGCCGCATCGCTGCCGGACGGAATCGCCGCGGCGCTGCATGATCGCTTTGCCCGGCCGGAGCCCCGCCTGACCGCGGGACTGGCGCTCAGCGCGCTCGGTGCCCGGGCCATGATCGACCTGTCCGACGGCCTTGCCACCGACGCCCGTCATCTGGCGCGCCGCAGTGGCGTACGAATCGAGCTGTCGCTGGGGCGGATCCCGCTCGCGGCAGGCGTCGAGCGAGTCGCCGCCGCGCTGGGTACCGACGCGCGCAGGTTCGCCGCGACGGCCGGCGAGGACTACGAGCTATGCGCGTGCGTGCCCGAGGCTGGCCGCGCCGGCGTGGACGAGAGCCCCACGGGCGCCGAGGTCACCTGGATCGGCCAGGTGATCGACGGCCCGGTCGGGATCACGTTCACCGGCGCCGCGGATGACCTCTATGGCTACGAGCACTCTCTCTGAGTGGTATCTGCTCAGAGCGGATCACTTTTGGCTTCTGTAGCCGGCGGAGGATGGCGTCAGCCACCGCTCGGGTGTCCACCTTGTACTCACCGCGACGAATTATGTGTTGAAGTTCAGCCAAGCGCATTTTGCGAGTCTCTTCCATGAGTTCCGCATCCCCGGGTCTGATGCCTGGATCCGGTCTTGAATCTTTGTCGGTCATACCCATGGCCGACTCCAATCGTGGGCAAACTATTGGACATTCGGCCAGACGCGGCGATTCTGAAATCGGCGCGCGGCCTTCTCAGAGGCAAGCCGTCGGCTAGGTGAAGTGCTAGGCCTGAAGCGCGGCACCGAGCGGCTTGACGGCCTGCAGGCGCGCGAAGACGACGATCCGCTGGGTCGCGCTGTAGAGCGGATTGCAAGCCGAGAGCACCAGCCGCTCGTAGCCGACGTTGCGGGTGATCCACAGGGCGGTAGGTGGCACGACCTTGTCGTACTGGACCACATAGGTGAACTTGGCGTAGGGCATATCGAGCACGATCCGGTCACCCCGCGCCAGCGCGTTGATGTTCCTAAACGGCGCCAGATACGTGGTTCTGTGTCCGGCCACCGCGACCGTCTGGCCCAGACCGGGAAAGGCGGTGGCCGGGTAGTGGCCCGGCCCCCTCTCCAAGCTCGACGTGTCGGTGCCCTGCACGACGTCGTAGCTGGCGCCGATCTTGGGGATCTCAAGCATCCCGATCGCATCCCCGGTCCTGACCTGATGCGCCTCACGCCGAGCCAGGAAGGCGACCCGCCGCTGTGTGGAGCGCAGCGAGCCGAGCGCGCTCGCGTCAAGCCGGGACAGCGGAGCGGTCCGATAGCTCAGGAAGTGCTGGTCGATGTTGCTGCGCAGGACCGTCGCGATCGCGGCGGTGACCGGCTCCTGCCACACGAGCGTGACCCCGGCATCGAGCACCAGCAGCAGCCCCGACAGGATCAGAACCGAGGAGATGTCGCGGATCAGGCGCCTCATCGCACCCAGAAGTCTAGTGTCGTGGTTCGAGATTTCGGGAGCAGATCTCGCGAGTGGCTGGGCCACCCGCACCCACCCACCCGCCGCGCGCACCCGGTCACCACGCGCCGCCCGAGAGGACATCTCGGACGGGACTCAGCGGCGAAGCGCGGACTTGGTACCGCCCAGCGAGCCGGGGCCGGCGTAGGTGACCGGACCCCGGACGGTGACGGCGGCGGGCTTCGGGCGCTCTTGGCGTGCGGCGCGCAGCGCGATCAGGCCGACGCTCACCACGCAACCGAGCACAACGCTCCACTCCAGCGCGGCCAACAGGCCGATGTCGCCGCCCGCGAGCAGCAGCACAGCACTCCAGGCGGCGTCCAGCGGACCGAACCCCAGCGTGACCGCGTAGTAGGCGACAACCAGCGCGACGGGCGCCAGGCCGACGACCAGCAGCACGAGCACCAGCGGCGCCGACAGGGCGACGTCGGGCGTGACCACCCACAGCCAGAGATGCAGCGCCGGCACCAGCAGCGCGGCGGCAAACGGGTTGACGAGCCAGATCGCGATCGTGATCAGGCACATGACCAGCAGCACGGCGGCGGCCGCGCCGGCATCAGGGGTGCGGCCCAGGCGGCGCGCCGCCGGGCGGCCGGCGATCAGCCTGATCGCCAGCGGCCGCAGCACGACGAACGACGCGACGATCGCGACGCCGGCCACCGCCAGAACGGCGATCCCCGCTCCATGGAGCGGGATCGCCCCCGCCCTGACCGGCCCCGGAGGCGCCGCCGAGATCACTCCCAGCAGCCGCGCGGCGAGTACAACCAGCACGCCGACGGCGAACGGCAGCGCGCACGCGAGCACCCACACGATCCACGACCACAGCGCACAGCCGCGGCGCAACGCTCGGGCCGTCCCGTCGACGGTGGCCAGCAGCACCGGCACGATCAGCGCGATCACGAACAGCGCCACCGCCCATCCAGGCACCACCTTGCCGTCCAGGATCAGATACGGGGAGGGGGCCGGCACGGCCGGGCCCCCGTCCAGCGCGCTGATCGTCTGCAGCACGGCTCGTCCCATCGAGGTGATCATCGCGGGGCCCTGGACGGGGTTCTCGGCGCCCGGACCGCGCTCGCCCGACAGCGACAGCAACACCGCGGGTATGCCCCTGGCGCCGAACGGGCCCTGTTCGGATACCGTCAGCGGGAAGGCGAGGTGAACGAACTGACCGGCGAAGCTGGTGCCACCAGCGCCGAGTCCCGTCTGAGCTTGGAGGGCCGCGGCGACCGTGTTGCGCAACGTCGGCGGCGCCACCGCTTGCCCGTCTGACCACGGCACGATCACCGGCTGACGTACCCGTGAGCCGGCCAGGTCGCCCAGCACAATCACCGCGTCGATCGGCCCGCCCAATTGCGAGGCGAGGCGGACCGCCCCGGCGGTCCCGGCCGAGCCACTGGTGGAGGCGAGCACGACCGTGCGGTTGAGCGTCTCGCCCTCCAGGTCGCGCGCGAGCTCGACCAGCGTAGCCGTACCCGACAGATCAGCCACCGAAGGCGACTGCAAGGAATCCCGGTGGGCGATCACCACCAGACTGCCGGAGGACATCCCGGGCAGCACGGCGGTCACGTCCTCCAGCGTGCGGGTGCCGTCAACCGTGCGCCCTTTGAAGATGTCTGTCGAGACCGTGAAGTTCTCGTTCTCGTGGAGGAAGTCCTGGGCGACCTCGGTGGCGAGCGCGTCATCGCCGATCGAACCGGGACGCCGCTGTGGGGCGTCCGCCGCCATCTGATTCATGGTCGTGTAGGCAGACGGGCCGTTGAACGCCTCGGGTGCGAGCGTCGTGCTGGCCGGCCCCGGCTGGTTCTGCAGCGAGAACGCGAGCACGACCAGGGCGAGCGCCACCACGACAAACCCGGTGCGGTAGATCCGCGGATCGAGCATTGCAGCCAGAGAGTAACCGGCCCCGCCCCGGTGACACGACGCTGGGCGAGTTGCTTCAACCGCCCCGCGCACTTGCCCCGCGCCGGTCTCGGATAGCCGATGCCACTACTCTTGGACTTAGGGCCCAGGAGCCCTTAGGAGACAAAGTGGCCGATCGCTCAGCGCGCATCCTGCTCGTAGACGATGAGCAGTCGATTCAGACGCTGCTCTCCTATCCGTTGCGCAAAGAGGGCTACGACGTCGTGCAGGCCACCGACGGTCGGGAGGCGCTTGATCGCTTCGACGAGCAGGTGTTCGACCTCGTGGTGCTCGACCTGATGCTGCCCAAGATCGACGGCCTTGAGGTCTGCCGGCGCCTGCGCAGCCGCAGCTCGGTTCCGATCATCATGCTGACGGCGAAATCCGAGGAGATCGACAAGGTGGTCGGGCTCGAGCTCGGCGCCGACGACTACATCACCAAGCCGTTCTCGCTGCGCGAGTTCTCCAGCCGGATCAAGGCGGCGCTGCGGCGTGCCGAGATGAGCCGCCCGGCTGAGACCGCCCCCGACGAGGTCCCGCTCTGTGTCCGTGATTTGCGGATCGACTTTCCCAAGCGGACCGTGCGGGTGCGGGGCGACGATGTCCAGCTGACTTATGTGGAGTTCGAGATCCTCTCGGCGCTGGCGCGGGGTCCAGGGCGCGTGTTCACGCGCGACATGCTGCTGGCGCGCGTCTGGGGCGACTCGGCGTACCGTGACCCCCGCACGATCGATGTCCACATCCGCCACCTACGCGAGAAGATCGAGCGCGATCCAAAGGACCCCGAGTACCTGTTCACGGTGCGCGGAGTTGGGTACAGGTTCCGCGATACGGAGCTCTGAATGCGGCTAGGTGCTTCTCGCCAGTATTTGCGGTGGGGAGCACTGAGGCTGTCGCTGGCCAACCGGCTCGCGCTGGCCTTCTTTGCGATCACGCTACTGGCGATCGGGTCGCTCTACGTGTATGTGGCCCCCGGACTGCAGTCCCGCCTGATGGGCGAGAAGCTGGGGGAACTGACGCACGTCGCTCAGCACGACTCCAAGGCGATCGCGGCGACCGTCGGCAGCTCCACCCCCCTGCCCCAGGTAAGCCGGATCGTGATCCGCACGGCCGGGATCTCCGGCGACCGCATCACGCTGCTGTCGGTGAACATGGCGCAGGGCGGCCTTCAGCTGTCGGTGCAGGCCGATTCCAGCAATCCGGCCGCCGCCGGCTGGCTCAGCTATCCGGTCGCCCGCCACGCGATCGCCTCCGGCCAGCTGGCCACCGGTACGGGGGCCAGCCAGAACGGGATCGTCGCCGAAGCGGCCGAGCCGGTCCGCTTTCTGGGCCAGATCGTCGCCGTGGTCGTCTACTCGGCGCCCGTGTCCGACATCGTCCGCAACGTGGCGCTGGTGCGCCACCAGATCCTCGTCGCCGGCGGGATCGCGCTGCTGCTGGCGCTGGTGCTCGGCTACCTGTTCGTTCACGCGCTGGCCCAGCGCGTCAAACGGCTCGAGCTGGCGGCCAAGCAGGTGGCGGCCGGCGAGTTCGGCCATCCGATCAAGGTGGACTCCTCCGACGAGCTGGGCCAGCTGGCGCTCGCCTTCAACGAGATGCAGCAGCAGCTGGGCCAGCTCGAGCTCACCCGCAAGAGATTCATCGCCACCGCGTCGCACGAGCTGCGAACGCCGATCTTCTCACTCGGCGGGTTCGTCGAGCTGCTCGAGGATGAGGATCTGGATCATGAGACACGCCGACGCTTCCTGGATCAGGTCAAGAGCCAGGTGGAGCGCCTGCGCAAGCTCTCGGTCAACCTGCTCGATCTTTCCCGCCTGGAGGCGGGCTCGCTGGAGCTGCGCCCTGAGCAGGTCGATCTGGGCGAACTGACCCGGTCGGTGTCCGGCGAATTCGAGCCGACGCTCGCCCAGCACGACTCGCACCTCGAATTGAGGCTCGCCTCACGCCGAATCGAAGCTCAGTGCGATCCCGTGCGGGTGGCCCAGATCATGCGGATCCTGATCGACAACGCGCTCATCCATACTCCGCCGGGCACCCGCATCACGGTCACCGCCGGCCGCGACGATGGTCAGGTGCGGCTGGCGGTCCGCGACGACGGCGAAGGTATCGACGGTGAGGCGATGCCACGGATCTTTGAGCCATTCTACACCGCTGACGACGCCCAGGGCTCGGGACTCGGCCTGGCGATCGCCCGCGAGCTGGCGACCCGGATGTCCGGGCGTCTGACCGTGCGCTGCGCCGGAGGTGCGACCGTGTTCACGCTGGAGCTGCCGGCCTGAGGGTTCGTGGGCCCTAGGGTTCGTGGGCCCTCAGCTGACCTCGCGCAGGCGCCCGCTCTCGACCTCGTAGACGAAGCCGCGGACCGAGTCCTTGTGCGGGATGAACGGAGACGCCTTGATCCGGGCGATCGACTGGCGCACGTCCTGATCGAGATCGCTGAACGACTCGGCCGCCCACTCCGGTTTGATCCCGGTCTCCTCCTGGATCGCGGCCTTGAACTGGTCGTCGGTGAAGGTGAGCATGCCGCAGTCGGTGTGATGAATCAGGATGATCTCCTCGGTGCCGAGCAGCCGCTGGGAGATCGCCAGCGAGCGGATCTCGTCGTCGGTGACCACGCCGCCGGCGTTGCGGATCACATGCGCGTCGCCCTCCTGCAGACCTAGCGCCCCGTAGACGTTCAGGCGCGCGTCCATGCAGGCGACGACCGCCAGCTTCTTGCCAGGGGGCAGCGGCAGATCGCCCTTGTCAAACGACGCGGCATAACCTTCGTTGTTGGCCAGCAGATCATTTGTGCTGCTCATCTACAACTCTCCTTCGACTCGGGCAAACAACATATTAATAAATTTTATCGAGTTTGTTGGCTTTGCACACCAGTTTGCCACTCAGAGAGCGGTGGACCCGGGAATCACGCTCTGCAAACGTTACGGCCTGCCGGAGGGATATGGTGCTACCACGCCGCCTCGATTCGCCCTCGCTGATCGTCTGAAACCCAATGCTCCAGCCCGTCTCAGTCGCGCACAAGCACCTTTCGGATTACGCGAGCATCGTCGGGCGTCCACTGATCGATGAGATCCGCGAGCGTGCGGAACAACTCAAGGGCAAACGCATCCTGCATCTGTCGGCGACCTCGTTCGGCGGCGGAGTGGCGGAGATCCTCTACACGCTGGTGCCGATGATGGTCGACGTCGGCCTGCATTGCGAATGGCAGGTCATCTACGGCCGTGAGGAGTTCTTCAACGCCACCAAGGTGATGCACAACGCTCTGCAGGGCAATCCCCAGGACCTGACCGCCGAGCAGTGGGAGATCTGGCACCACTACAACGAGATCAACGCGAAGGAGCTGTCTGGCGGCTGGGACGTGTGCATCGTCCACGATCCGCAGCCGGCGGCGATCGCGTCGCTGGTCGGCACCAAGGCGCGTAAGTGGGTGTGGCGCTGCCATATCGACCTCTCGACCCCCAACCCCGCCACGTTGGCGCGGTTGCTGCCCCACCTGGATCCCTACCCGGCGACGGTCTTCCACATGCCTCAGTACGTGCCCGCCGGGATGGACGGGCGGGCGCACATAGTGCCGCCGGCGATCGATCCGCTGGCACCCAAGAACATGGCCTTCTCACCCGAGGACGCGGTCTACATCTGCGAGCAGTTCGGGATCGACGTCGACCGTCCGCTGCTCTGCCAGGTCTCCCGGTTTGACCCCTGGAAGGACCCGCTGGGCGTGATCGACGCCTACCGGATCGTCAAGCGGGAGGTCCCGGAGATCCAACTGGCGCTGGTGGGCTCGATGGCCACCGACGACCCCGAGGGCTGGGACTACTTCAACGCCACCGTCGCTCACGCCGACGGCGATCCCGACATCCACATCCTCAACAACCTCAACAACGTCGGCGCGATCGAGGTGAACGCGTTCCAGTCCCATTGCGATGTCGTGATCCAGAAGTCGACCCGGGAGGGCTTCGGCCTGACGGTCACCGAGGCCATCTGGAAGGCCCGCCCGTTCATCGGCGGCGCAGTCGGCGGGATCCCGCTCCAGGTCTCAGACGGCGAGACCGGCTTCTTGGTGTCGACGGTGGAGCAGTGCGCGCAGCGAGCCCTGGAGATCCTCAACGATCCCGGCTTGGGCCGCAGGCTCGGCCGGGCGGGCAAGGAGAGCGCGCGCCGCCGTTTCCTGACGCCCCGGCTGCTGCGCGACTGGCTGATGCTGCTGCAGCAGATCGACGCTTGACCCCCGCGCAGCGTAAATTGGTCTGCGATGGCCTCTGACACGCCCCTGGTGCTTGTCTCCAACCGCGGCCCGGTGACCTTCGGGCCCGGTGGGGAGATCAAGCGCGGAACCGGCGGGCTCGTGACGGCGCTGATCGGGTTGGCCTCCCATCGGGAGGCCACCTGGGTCGCCTCCGCGATGACCGACGAGGACATCGAGGCCAGCGAGCGACACGACGGCCGGCCGTTTCCCGTACGCACGCCGGACGGAGGCGAGTACAGCGTCAAGCTGGTGGCTTCGGACGCCGACGCCTACGACGGCTTCTACAACATCATCGCCAACCCGATGCTGTGGTTCATCCAGCATTACCTATGGGATCTGTCCAACGCCCCGGACATCAGGCGCAACGAGACCGAGGCGTTCGAGTTCGGCTACAACGCCGTCAACGAGGACCTCGCTCGGGCCGTGCTGGAGGAGATCGAGGGAATTGAAGACCCGGTCGTGATGGTCCACGACTATCACCTCTACACGCTGCCGGGACTGATCCGCAAGGCGCGGCCGGATGTGTTCCTGCACCACTTCGTCCACATCCCCTGGAGCCAGTCGGACTCCTGGCGCGTGCTGCCCTCGATGATCCGCGAGGAGGTCTATCAGGGCATCCTGTCCAACGACATCATCGGCTTTCACACGCGCTCCTACCGGCGCAACTTCCTGCAGTGTTGCGAGGACCTGCTGGACCTCAAGGTCGACCACGAGCAGGGGGTGGTCGAGTGCGAGGGCCGCCAGGTGTGGGTCCGCGCCTACCCGCTGCCGATCGACTCAGGCGCTGTGCAGGCCGTCGCCGCGCGGGCCCGGACGCGCGAGTTTGAGGACGAGCTGCTGCGCCGGCGGCGCAACCACCTGATCCTGCGCGTCGACCGGGCGGATCTGTCCAAGAACGTGCTGCGCGGGTTCAGCGCCTTTGACGTGTTCCTAGAGCAGCATCCGGAGTTCCGGGAGAAGGTGACCTTCATCGCGCAGCTGATGCCGTCGCGGACCGACGTGCCCGAATACGCCGAGTACCTGGAGCGGATCGAGGCGGTCGTCGCGGTCGTCAACCACCGTCACGGCTCGCCGGACTGGATGCCGATCCAGCTGAAGCTGCGCGACGACCTGGAGGAAGCGGTGGCCGCCTACAAGCACTACGACGTCCTGATGGTCAATGCGATGTTCGACGGCATGAACCTCGTGGCCAAGGAGGGACCGATGGTCAACGAGCGCGCCGGCGTATCGATCCTGTCGGAGAACACCGGCGCCCACGAAGAGCTGGGTGAGTTCGCCCTGTCGGTCAACCCGTTCGACATCCAGGAGCTGGCCGACTCGCTCAACGCCGCCCTGACGATGCCGGTCGCTGAGCGCAAGCGCCGCCACGAGGGGCTGAAGTCGATCGTCACGGCGAGGAATCCCGGCGATTGGATTGATGATCAGCTCGCCGATATCAGGGACAAGGGACGAAGCTAGGCGTCGGGTCGCGACGTCGAGCAGCCGCCCCCGCTTGGGTGCCGCCCTGTGGTGCGGCACGGTAGTTGAGGTGCCGACGACGCGAGCACAGCGGGCGCGCGGCGTCGAGATCCGCCCCGCTTGGTGCCGCCCTGTGGTGCGGCACGGTAGTTGAGGTGCCGACGACGCGAGCACAGCGGGCGCGCGGCGTCGAGATCCGCCCCGCTTGGTGCCGCCCTGTGGTGCGGCACGGTAGTTGAGGTGCCGACGACGCGAGCACAGCGGGCGCGGATGCTCGCGCCGCACTTGTTGCGCCAGCCCCGCCTCACGCATCTTGCCTTGCTCCATCAACTCCGTGGCTGCCCGCCGGTTGATCTGCGACCACTTGCTGCGTGAGCCTCGCGGCGTGAAGCGTTGCAGGTAGAAGTGCTCGTCATGGCCCAGCCGCTGACTGTCGATCCAGCCGAAGCAGAGCGCCAGGTCAAGCGCGTCGGCGAAGGTGACCGAGGGCGTTGGCGAGCCCTTCTTGGCGAGCTTCAGCCACACGCCGGCTGAGCTGGAATGGTTTGACGCCAGCCAGCGCTCCCAGTGATCGCGGCTGTCGGATCGATGGATCGGAAGCTCGGGCGTCGGCATGCTCCGCATGGTGGCACCCGCTATAGTCGGCCGCCGCCCAGGTGGGCGTATCGCTATGCCGCAACGAGCAACCCTTTATGACCTTGTGCTGCTGCTCTCCACGAAAGCGGAGGAGCAGCAGCGCGCCAAGATCCTCGCCGACGTCGAGGCTCAGATCTCCAGTGGCGCTGGAGCGATCGAGCGCAACGACGACTGGGGCACGCGCCCGCTCGCCTACGAGATCAGCCACCAGCAGGAGGCCGAGTCTCACCTGCTCCAATTCACCGGGCCGCCCGCGCTGCTGGACTCCCTCTCGCACAACCTGCGGATCAACGACGGCGTGTTGCGCTTCCGGATCATCAAGGTGGTGCCCGGAACGCCTCCGGCACCCGACTCCGCCCCGCCCGTCGTCGCGCCAGCGCTCGCCGCTCCATTTGCGGCCGTCGCGCCCGTGCAAGGCGGCGAGTAGGGCCGACTGTCCAGACCCCGACTTGCCACCAGATCGTGACGTCCGGCAACGGGTCAGACACCGACCGGCAACGTTTCTGCCCATTTTCCGCGGAGAGCCCGGGATGCTGTCTGCGCCCGGCATAGACTCGGCCACCAGCCTCAATCGTTCTCTGGAAAGGAGCCCCGCGCAATGGCCGGCACCAACATCAACCGTGTGATCCTCACGGGCAATCTCACGAAGGACCCCGAGCTGAGCTCGCTGCCGTCGAGCGGCACGGCCGTGTGCAGCCTGCGGGTGGCCTGCAACGGCCGGCGCAAGAACAACGAGACCGGCCAGTGGGAGGATCAGCCCAACTTCTTCGACGTCACCGTGTGGGGCGCCCAGGGCGAGAACTGCGCCCGCTTCCTGAGCAAGGGCCGTCCAGTGGCCGTCGACGGGCGTCTGCGCTGGCGTGAGTGGACCAGCCCCGAAGGGCAAAAGCGCCAGGCGGTCGATATCATCGCTGAATCCGTGCAGTTCCTCGGCGGTCGCGACGACGCTGGTAGCGGGAACGGGTTCTCGAGCAGTGTCCGCGCGACCGAGAGCGATGTTCCGATCGATACCGGCGACTTCGAGACCTCTCGCGCCGGTGGCGGGGCAGCGGATGATGACATTCCGTTCTAAGACGCAAACGACACCCGCACAACAATCGAGCTAGGCTGAATCGAAGTGGCAAAGGCACGCAGACGACCAGTACGCAGGCGAGACCGGAAGGGTGGCGCGATAACGACGCGTCGCAAGCCGTGTCCGTACTGCCGTGACAAGATCGACCAGGTCGACTACAAGGACATCTCGCTGCTGCGTCGCTTCGTCTCTGACCGGGGCAAGATTCGATCGCGCCGGATCACAGGAGCCTGCCGTCGTCACCAGAGTCAGGTCGCGCGAGCGGTCAAGCGTGCGCGCGAGCTGGCGCTGCTGCCGTACGTCACCGAGGGCAGCGAGCATCGCGGTGGTCGCGGGGACCGTGATCGCGGCGACCGCGACCGCGACCGCGACCGCTGAGTCGCTGACCATGCCCCAGGCGATCCTGCTTCAAGACGTAGAGTCACTCGGCGAGCGCGGTACCGTCGTCGACGTTTCGGCCGGCTATCTGCGCAACTTCCTACTCCCGCGCAAGCTGGCCGAGCCGGCGACCAACGCCTCGATCCACGCCGCGGAGCGGCGTCGGCAGGATGCCGAGCGCGCCAAGCAGGAGGCCGAGGACCGCTCACGTGAGAACGCCGCGGTGCTCGGTCGCACGGTGCTGACGATTCCCCAGCAGGCCGGCGACGACGGCCGCCTGTTCGGCTCGGTTACCACGCAGGACATCGCGGACTCGATCCGCGACGCCCGCGGGATCCGCATCGACCGTCGCAAGGTCCACCTGGAGGATCCGATCCGCAACATCGGAACCTACATGGTGGTGGTCGAGATCGCCGATGGGGTTACTGCGGCCGTCAAAACCATGGTGGTCGCCGCTTAGGCGTCTGCCGCCGCTGTGCTCGCGTCGCCGGCGCCCAGTAAACGGCGCCGACCAACCGGCGGCACCAAGCGCGGCAGATGCTACGTCGCGACCCCGGCGTCAGTCGGTGGGGCGCCGCTTATGGTTTTGCGTCAGTCCGGTGGTGCCGGTCTGGATCTCGAGCAGACGCCGCTGGGCGTAGTCCAGGTCGGCCCAGGTCGCGGTGATCCGTCTGACGATGCGTCGTGCTCGGGAAGTGGTGGTCGCGCTCATGATGTGCTCCTGTTCGGCTCGTGATGGGCAAGGGACATGACTACATCCTGGCGCCGCACGACCATGAACACAAATATGGATATCGTGGATCAGCTATAACTAATGGTAATGCTTAACGTCACGCGTATCGGCGTGCTGCGCGCGGTCGCGCGCCATGGCTCGTTCTCGGGCGCGGCCGAGGCGCTTGGGTACACCCAGCCGGCGGTGTCGCGACAGATCGCGACGCTCGAGGCCGAGACCGGAGCGGTGCTCGTCAAACGCGCCGCCAACGGGGCACGGCTCACCGAGGCGGGCGAGGTGCTCGTGCGCCACGCCGAGGTGATCTTCGCCGCGCTTGACGAGGCCGAGAGCGAACTGCGCGCGGTCCTCGGACTGGAGGCCGGCCGACTGCGTCTGGCCACGTTCTCCTCGGCGGCCGCAAACATCGTCCCGCTGGCGATCGCCCGCTTCCGGGACATGCATCCGGGGGTTGAGCTTGTCGTCGAGATCATGGAGCCCGAGGATTCGATCCCACGCCTGCGCTGCGGCGAACTCGACATCGCGCTCAGTAACGACGCCGAATCGGTACCGGGCGAGCCGATCGAGCGCATCCACCTGTTCGATGATCCGATGTACGTGGCGCTGCCCAGTGGTCATCGCGTCGCCGAGCGCCCGAGGCTGCGCCTGCGCGACCTCGCCGACGAGCCATGGATGCTCGGCACGACCACGATCTGTCCCGATGCCCGAATGTTCAAGCGGGCCTGTCACGTGGCGGGATTCGAGCCGAAGATCGCCTTCGAGAACGACGACTACCACGCGATCCTCGGCTTCGTCGCCGCCGGGGTCGGCGTCGCGCTGATCCCGGATCTCGCCGCGCGAGCGGCTCGCGAGGACGTCGTGATCCGCTCCCTCGGCGCCGGCGCGCCGGTGCGCCAGGTCGTAGCCGCGGTGCCCGCCGGCTATCGCCCGCCGGCCACCGAGGCGATGCTCGAGGTCCTGCTCGCCGTCGGCTCGCAGTGGGAGCGCGCCGGGCAGGCCCTCGCGTACGCCTGACAGCGCGATCTCGGAGGGGATGGACAGCGCCACGGTTGTGCGCGACACTCCGCTTTGTGCTTGACGCCGGCGCGTCGCGGCAGAACCTCGCTGAGGAACTCAACGCGGCGTACTCGTGCGGGCTGCTCAGCGAGCACACGTTCGCGCGGCGGATCGACCTGCTGTTTGGAAGCTGCCTGGTCGACCCCGCGCGCCTGGTCGGGGACCTCTCCGTACGGCTGCCACGACGCACCTGGCCGGACAGGATCGCCGATCTCCTGGACGCCACCGTCGGCCGCCTCACTCGATCCCACGATGTGGGTGTTGCACCGCAGCTGCTGGCGCTGGACTGGAGCGGCGCTCAGCAGGAGCTGCTTCTGGGCCGCAACCTGAGCTGCGACGTGGTGCTCGGCGATCTGAGTATCTCTCGCTGCCACGCCCGGCTGGCGTTCCGCGACGGCCACTGGGTGATTCAGGATCTGGAGTCCACCAACGGCACCGAGGTCAACGGCGTCCGGGTGGGCCGCTGCGAGCTTCACCCCGGCGACCACATCCGCCTCGGCGCCGAGACCCTGCGAGTCGACTGACGGCGCTGCGGCTTGGCGTCAGCCCCGCGCAATCACCCGACACGCCGGAGAGCGTATACACGTGACGCGGCCGGGGTACCCTGACCTCCAAAGCTGCCCATCCATACAAGAACCTCGATAGATATCTCAATTGCTGCGCGCATCGGAGGGGCTCGCAGTGCGGATCGGTGGCGGTGGGGGCTGATTTGTGGTCGCGGGGGGCGAGGTTGCGTACCATGGCACTCCCCCGCGGGCAGCACGTCAGCGGTGATCGATGACTGGCTGTACTGCGCGCTGTTCTTGCTGGCGGCAGCCAGTTGCGCGCTGCGCGGGCGCCGCGGCGACGGTCGCGGCGCCTGGACCGTAGCGGCGGCCGGCGTGGTCGTGTGGGGGGCAGCGGAGATCGTCTTCCGGCTGTCGGCGCCGAATCCTCACAGCGTGTACCCACGGGTCACGCAGGTGATGCTGTTCGTCGCTTTCAGCCTCGCCTACACCACGCTCGGACTGCTCGCGCGCGAGCGGGTCCGCCGATTCGACGCGGTGCTCGCGCTCGATGGCGTGCTGACCGGGCTTGCCGCTGCCGCGGTCGCCGCCGTGCTGCTGTTCCCAACGCTCCGCGCAGGACACGCGCATGGACCGGCCGCACTGCCGAAGCTGTTCCTGATCGGTGCGCTGTTCGGCCTGGTGTTCGTGGTCACCGTCCTGGGGATGACCGGTTGGCGACCAGGGCCGGTGTGGGCCCTGATCGCCACGGCGATCGCGGTCAATGTGGTCGGTGACGCGGTCTTGGTCCATCTCACCGACCGCGGACGCTTCCATCGCGGCTCGCTGGCGGACACAATGTTCGTCGCCTCGGCGCTGCTGCTCGGACTCGCCGCGTTCTACCCCAGCCGCCACGCCAGCGCAGCGCGAGAAGCAGCACGGCGCCTGCCCGCGCCACTGATCAGCAGCGGGTTGGCGCTCGGCGTGCTGATCGCCGCGGTCGCGCGCGGTGCCGGTGGGGTGGCCGCCGGACTCGCCGCCGCAGCGCTGGCGGTGATGATCGCTCGGATGACCGTCGCGCTCGAGTTGCTCGAGCGCACCCGCAGCCAGGCGCTCGCCGACGAGCTGACCGGTCTCGGCAACGGCGGCGGCTGTTGCGTGACCTCGATCGCCGGCTCAAGCCCGACAGCGAGCAGCAACCGTTTGTCCTGGCGCTGTTCGACCTCGATGGGTTCAAGCGCTACAACGACACCTTCGGCCATCCCAGCGGCGACGCGCTGCTCGTGCGCCTGGCTGGCCGTCTCGCCGATGCCGTCACGCCGGGCGTCGCGTATCGGATGGGCGGCGACGAGTTCTGCGCGATCATGGAGGGCCCCGTACAGGCGGCGGCCCTGCACCGCGCCGAGCACGCCCTGTCGGAGCACGGCGACGCGTTCTCGATCACGAGCTCTTCGGGTTCGGTCGCGTGTCCGGCGGAGGCGGCTGACGGGGCGACCGCGCTGCGCATCGCCGACGGCCGGATGTACGTTTCCAAGACGGGCCGAACAGCCGATCAGGCGCAAACCCGCGACGCGATGCTGCAGATACTCCACGAGCGTGATCCAGCGCTTTACGAGCACATGCGCGCAGTGGCCGCCGTCGCAATCCGCGTCGCGCGCCGCCTCGGCCTCGACGACGCGACCCTGCAACAGATAGAGCGCGCAGCCGAGCTGCACGATATCGGCAAGATCGCCGTACCCGACGCCATTCTCCAGAAGACCGGCGCGCTCGACGCCAACGAGCGCCTGTTCATGCGCGAGTACCCGATCATCGCCGAGCGGATCCTGCGCGCGGCACCGTCGCTCGCACCAGTGGCGCCGCTGGTGCGTTCGTCACACGAGCGCTGGGACGGCCGCGGTTATCCAGACGGCCTGCGCGGCGACGAGGCACCGATCGGGGCGCGGATCATTGCGACGTGCGACGCCTACGACTCGATGCTCATCACGCAGCCGTACCGACCGGCGCGCACCGCCGACGAGGCGCAGGCGGAGCTGCGACGTTGCGCCGGCACCCAGTTCGATCCGGCCGTCGTCCGGGCGCTGTGCGCGGAGCTGGCAGATCGGGCGTCGGCAGCCTAGCGGCTGCCCACCGCGCTCGAAGGGAAACCGCCACGGAGCACACACGCTCCGGCCGGTTAACCGCTGAAAGTGCGGGATCGCCGAAGTCCTGCCGCCTCCCCGAAACCTAGACTCGATCACCAGCCGATGAGTGCCGTCCAGAACATTGCCGTCCCGCCGCACAACCTGGAGGCCGAGCGCTCCGTGCTGGGGGCCGTGCTGCTGGATGAGCGCCACCTTCATTCGCTGATCGTCGAAGAGCAACTGCGCCCCGAGCATTTCTACCGCGACCAGCACGGCGCGGTGTTCGGGGCGATGCTCGAGCTGTACGGAAATGACCGCAAGATCGACCACCTGACGGTCACCGAGATCCTGCGCCAGCACGGCAAGCTCGAGGAGATCGGCGGACCGGAGGCGATCGACGAGCTCGCCGGCTGGGTTCCGGCGGCCGGCCATGCCCGCGAGTACGGCCGGATCGTGCGTGACAACGCCCAGATGCGCGCCCTGCTAACGACCTCGTACGAGATCCAGGCCAGCGTGCTCTCGCGTGAGGCGCCCGCGCGCGACCTCGTCGAGCGCGCCGAGCGTTCGGTGCTGGAGGTGGCGCAAGACGATCGCCAGAAGAAGATCCGCTCGATCGCCGACATCCTCCACGAGGAGACCGACAAGCTACACCGTCTGTCGGTCTCCAAGACGGCCCTGACCGGCACCCCGTCGGGGTTCAAGGACCTGGACGAGAAGACCGGGGGCTTTCAGCCCGGCAACCTGATCGTGATCGCCGCCCGCCCATCGATGGGCAAGTCGGCGCTGGTGGCCAACATCGCCGAGAACGCGGTGCTAGCCGGTCACGCGGTGGCGCTGTTCTCGCTGGAGATGTCCGAGTCAGAGCTGGCCCAGCGCTTCGTGGCCTCCCAGGCGCGGATCAAGGGCGAGGATCTGCGGCGCGGGAAGGTCGCCGAGCAGCGCTGGCCGAAGATCTTGGAGGCCTGCGGGCGCCTGTCGGACGCGCCCCTGTACGTCGATGACTCAAGCGACACCGGCGTGCTGGAGGTGCGGGGCAAGTCCCGCCGCCTGCACAATCAGATCGACGGGGGTCTCGGCCTGATCATCATCGACTACCTGCAGCTGATGCGCCACGAGGGCCGGGTGGAAAGCCGCGTGGAGCAGGTGGGGCAGATCAGCCGGGGACTGAAAGGGCTGGCGCGCGAGCTCAACGTGCCGGTGATCGCGCTGGCGCAGCTCAGCCGCGCGGTCGAGCAGCGCGGTGGCGAGAAGAAGCCGATCCTGTCTGACCTGCGCGAGTCCGGCCAGATCGAGCAGGACGCCGACCTGGTGATGTTCATCTACCGCGACGAGTACTACGAGAAGGACTCAGAGCGGCCGGGGGAGGCGGACATCATCATTGCCAAGCACCGCAACGGACCGGTCGGCGAGATCGTGCTCACCTTCCAGAAGGAGTACCCGAAGTTCATGAACTACGCCGGCGAGCGGTTCGAGCCATGAACGACGTGTGCCCCTTCGACCTGTGCGACGGAACCGGCTTTCGCTACGACGAGGCGAGCAACACGGCGTATGACTGCCGCTGCCGTCCGCAGCGGGTGGCGTTCGCCAAGGCCAGCAGCCTGTCGGCGGTGATCCCCCGCCGTTACCGCGACGTGGCCTTCGAGCGCCCGCCGGTGACCGAGATCGAGCCCCAGATCGTGGCGGCGACCAAGCGGTTCGCGGCCGAGATCGAACCACAGCTCGACCACGGCCGCGGCCTGTGGTTCATGGGCCCGGTCGGCACCGGGAAGACGACGCTGGCGATGCTCGTCTCCAAGGCGGCCCTGAAGGCAGGGCGATCGGTGGCGATCTACTCGCTGCCGCGGCTGCTCAACGAGATCCGCGACACCCATCGCAGCGAGCGCTCACACGTCGATCTGCTCGATCGCCTGACCGCCGTTGATCTGCTGCACATCGACGACGTCGGCGCGGAGCGAAAGACCGACTGGGTGCTGGAGGAGCTCTACTCGATCGTCAATGCACGCTATGAGGACCAGCGCTCGATCGTGATCACCACCAACATCCTCGATCGTGACGAGCTCTGCGAGCAGATCACGGCTCGTACCGTTTCACGGCTGACGGAGATGTGCGACGAGCTCCCGCTGCTGGGGCACGACCGCCGCATGGATCTCCGCTCGGCGTGAACGCGGCCCGGCTGGCGGGGGCGGTGATCCTCGCCGTCGCGGTCGTCGCCTGCGGCGGCCAGCCGGCGCGCTCCGCTCATGCTCAGGGTCGGCGGACCACGGCGCCGGCCCCTGTAGCGTCGGCGGTGACGCGACCCTCCGCCTGCACGACCGACAGCGCTGCTCAGCGCGCACTGCCCGGCGTTCGCCCGTCGTTTACGGCGATGCCCGGTCACCCGTTCGGCGTGGCGGTCACGGCTGACGGACGCTGGGCGTTCGTCTCGCTTCCGGGTCGGCCGACGGGCAGCGTCGCGGTGATCTCGGATCGCGGCCTCACGGCGGCGCTGGTCCGCACCGTGTCGGTTCCCACGAGCGCTCCCGCCGGTCTGGCCCTCACCGCAAACGGTAGGTATCTGCTGGTCGCGGCCGGCAGCGGTGCGATCGTGATGGCCGTCGCGCGCCTGGAGCGCGGAGCGCCCGCTGCGGTGCTCGGCACGCTGTCGTCTGTGCCCCGCGGATCCGCGTCGTCCGGCGGCGCGTTCGAGGTCGCGGGCTCGGCCGGCGGTCGGTTCGTGTTCGTGTCGCTGGAGTACGCCGGCAAGGTGGCCGTGTTCGACCTGAGCGCAGCGCTCGCCGACGGGTTCGCCGCTCGGAGCCTGGTCGGGACGATTGGCGTGGGGACCGCGCCGGTCGGCTTGGCCGTTTCCCCGAATGGCCGCTGGCTGTACGCGACCAGCGAGTCCGCCTCCGGAACGCTCGGTGGTGCCGCCGGCGTCGGTACCCTGAGCGTGATCGATGTGGCGCGCGCGCAGCGAGCACCGGCGCAGTCGGTGCTCGCCAGGGCGAGCGCGGGCTGCAGTCCGGTCCGCACCGTGGTGTCAGGCGACGGTCGGGTCGTCTGGGTGGCGGCCAGGGCCAGCGACGAGCTGCTGGCCTACTCGGCCGCCGAGCTGCGCCGCGATCCGCGTCGCGCCCTGCTGGCGGCGGTCCGAGTCGGCGAGGCGCCGCTGGGCCTGGCACTGACCGACGGTGGCGCACGGCTGGTCGTGGCCGACTCAGACTTCGAGCACACGCCCGGGCGACGGCCCCAGCTGACCGTGCTCGACACCCGGGCCGCGCTGACCGGTCGACCGGCGCTGATCGGCTCGGTCGCCTCCGGTCAGTTCCCGCGTGAAATGGCCGCCTCCGCCGGCGGAGGCGAGCTGCTGGTCACGAACTTCAGCTCGCGCGAACTAGAGGCGCTCAGCGCGGCGCAGCTGCGCTGAGCGTCGATCGAGACTTGGGGGGCTCCTGGCGTTGACGCGTGATTCCGTGCCAGCGCCGCCGGGCCGGTGATCCACCGCCCCGCGAACGCCAAAAGCCCCTGCTCTTCATGGCGCCGTTTTGTCGTTCGTCATCGCGCGGCTCGCCCCGGGGGTTCAGGCCACCGGGCTAGGCGTCAGCCGGGGAATCGTCCCCGCGGGCTCCGCGCAGGCCGAGGAAGCGTCCGAGCGTCGCGAAGCCGATCAGGCACGCCACCGCCTCCGCCAGACCACGGGCGGCGCCGTCGTAACCATCGCTCTGGGCGATCCCGAGCAGGGTGACGAGGACGACGAGGCCGCCTGACACCACGTAGGCGAAGCGCCACGGCCGGCCGCACAACCATCGCGGCGCCAGATCACCAAGATCGTCGAACACGTTCCCGGCCGTCCCCGGCGCAGTTGATCTGACGCGCACGGCGGCCACCAGCGAAGGGACGACGGCTGCCAGCGAGCAACCTCCGACGACCGCCGCCAAGAGGTTGAGGGTGAGCCACGAGCTGGAGAGGTCTCCGCGATACTCGATCCCGATCAGGGCCAGACCGATCATCGTGGCCGGACCTACGGCCACGCCCACGGCCGCCCGGCGGACGATCATCGCCGCCTCCGCGCCGGCCAGCACCGGCCGGCCGCGGCGCCGGTAGGCACGCAGGCCGGCCAGCACCCCTGCGACGAAGGCCAGCTGCGGGAACAAGATCGCCATCAAGTTGCCCAGATCGCCCAGGAAGGGGGACGCGGCGTGGCCCCTGCCGACCAGGGCACCGGCAGGAGCGGTGAGGAACGTGGCGGTGAACAGCCCGCCGGCCAGGGCCAGCGCCGCGAAGCTGGCGATTGCCGCTCGCCGGGCGCGAGAGGTGCCCAGCTCATCGGCAAACCGGCACGCGAGCTGGCGCGGGGCGCCAAGCTCGGCCCCAGGGTCGCAGGCGAGATGGTCTTCCAACTCGACCAGGATCCGGGCACGCAGGCGACCGGTGATCCCGACGGCGCCTAGGGCGCGGCTGCACTCATCGAGATAGCTCACGCCAGCACCGCATCGACCGCGCGCGCGAAGTCGCGCCACTCGCTGCGCTTGGTGCCCAGCTCGCCACGCCCCTTGCGGGTTAGCTCGTAGACGCGTCGTTTGCGGCCCCCGTCCGACCAGGCGCTCGACAGCAGGCCGGCGTGCTCCAGGCGGTGCAACGCCGGGTACACGGTGCCTTCGGGCAGGGCGAGCGCGCCGCCGCTGCGCCGCTTGAGCTCCTCGATGATCGCGTAGCCGTGCATCGGAGCCGAGGCCACGATCGCCAGGATCAGCCCATCCAGATGACCTTTGAGCGCTTCAGCTTTCATACCTCGTAACCCTATACATAGTATTGCTAAGTGTCAAGCGCTCGTGGCGCCACGAAGGGCGATCGTCCTGGCCCCACGTAAACTGACCCAGCCGTGCCCGGAATCGTGATCGTCGGCGCCCAGTGGGGCGATGAAGGCAAGGGGAAGGTCACCGACCTGCTCGCCGAGCGGGCGGACGCCGTCGTGCGCTTCCAGGGTGGCAACAACGCCGGGCATACGATCGTGCGCAACGGGGAGACGTGGAAGCTGCACTTGATGCCATCGGGCATCCTTCACCCAGGCAAGCTGTGCGTGATCGGCAACGGGGTGGTGATCGATCCCAAGGTGCTCACCGACGAACTCGACGAGCTACGCCGTCGCCATGTCGACACCCGGGCGCTGCGGATCTCGGCCAATGCCCATCTGATCATGCCCTACCACCTGATGCTCGACCACGCAGGCGAGGCGAAGCTGGGCAAGCTGGAGATCGGGACGACCCGGCGTGGCATTGGACCCTGTTACGCGGACAAGGCGGCGCGGCTGGGCATCCGGATGCAGGACCTGCTGGACGAGAAGATCCTGAAGAAGAAGATCGTTGCGGCACTCGACCCCAAGCGGCTCTCGCTGCGGCCGTTCGCCAAGGATCCCCGGCTTGACCTCCAGGCGATGACCGACGACTACCTGACCT
>CALAQT010000216.1 GCA_937888775.1 uncultured Actinomycetes bacterium
ACATCATCCCCGATGCCTCACCAACATGCAACCTATTTACGCCGTGTAGCACTAGCGGGAGTACCTTCGGTTATCGATGCGCCTGGGCGGCCTGAGCTCGCGAGCGAGGGCAGTTCGGCGTATCGCTAGAATAGGCATCTCGACGAGGTCACCCGGGTTCGCGGCGGTTCGCGACAATAGCGCGGGGTACGTAAAGGTCACCGCCTCATCAATTCCCCCGACATTGGGAAGACGTTAGTGCCCATCCCTTCGATTGAGACTACGGTTCTGGTGATGGCGGTGGGCCCAACCGCAGGTGAGGGCGTGGAATCCGCACTGGCGACGCACGGCTCACAAGGGGTGATTCCGGTCATCCTAGCGGGGTGGCCGGATGACATTGCGGACGTTATGGCTGCCGGTTTCGCGGACGCCTTTGACCCTACTCCAGCTGCGATTCCCGAATGGGTACCAATTGAGGACCTTCACCTCGACACGCCAAGAGAGTGGCCTGGTTCCGTGCTTCTATTGGAGAGGAGTGGAGACGGCGACGGCTTTGCCACCATAGGTGGCGCGCCGGCGGTGGACGTCAACGGTCAGCGACGGCGGCTCGATGAGCTGGTGTTCCCCCTAACTTCGGAGCAATGGGAAACTCTCACTAGGGGCTTCCCGCGCAATAACATTGCGATCTTTGTGGCGGCGGGGAATCAGCCGCCCTTTGCTTCGGCAGTGATTCGAAATATGAGGACCGCCTAGGCCCGCGCCCTTGCAGCGTTCGGTGGACGAAAGCGCATCCGACCACGCTTAACCCCCTCGCGCTGCGCACCCTATGCCAGAAGGACGCCACAGCGAGCTATGCCTCGCGGGCGTCGTCCAACAAGGGTGTTAGGTATGACTTGCGTAGAATCTCCTCAGAGAGCTCTCGATGATGGCGCGCGATCTCCGCGAGAACCTTATCGGTTGAGGTCTCAAGTGCGACCGTTGTTCCGTCGAAATAGACGTAGCCGGGCGCCAGTCCCTTGTGGGCGTGACCCGATAAGGCGGACCATCATGATGTGGGGAACCACCCCGCGAAGGAGGTCAGATGGCTCGACGGGAACGTCGAAGGTTCAGGACGAGTGCAAGGCTGAGGTGGTCGCCTTGGCGCCCTCGTCCGGGCACGAACAGCCATTCAACGACGGGGGGAAGCCCGAGAGCCGGCGTCGGCGCACCCGGTCGGCCGAGCGCGTTGTGTCCGGGTCAAGGGAGCATGCTGACGGACCTCTCATGGAGCGCCCTCCTGAGCAGTTACCGCCAGCTTTGGCCGCAACGGGCGCCATTAAGGCGCCGAACGCGGCTCCCCGACCCGTCACCCGGCACCCCGCGGCATCCTCCGATGCGGTCGGATTCGTATTCAAAACGGCCCGCAGCGGCGTCCGGCGGCGTCCGGCGTCACGGCCTTGATCGCTCTCGGAAAGCGGCGTCGAAGGGGATCATCACTCAGACGGGCAAAGCGCACTCAGCGTGAGCTCACCTCGCAGCCGATGACATTCAACTCCTTCTCTTGGTCAAGCGCCGCGTGGGTCTCCCTCTCGGTCGACGTACTGTTGCCACGTTACTTGGTTTGTGGCTAGGAGATCGCCCATCTGTTGACGCAGCCTCTCGTACACGGCCTTGTCCTCCGTCAGGCGGCCTGCGGGAATCTTGTCTGGCCTGCGCAGGGTCGTGAACGTGTCATCTTCAACCAGCTTCAGACCGAGCGACTCCGCGAACGTCTGGAAGTCGCTGTTCCGGAAGATGGCACCCGGCGTCGGCTTCAGTCCGAACCAGGTCATGTCCTGCACAGGCAGCGCAGCCATCATCAGCTTCTGCAGTTCGATCGTGATGCGAGCATGTTGAGATCTCGCCTGGGCCTCCTGCTCATCGACCACCGCTTTGCGCGCTTCACGGATCTTGAGACCGCGGTGCAGGCTCTGATGCACGTACACGGCTCCAAACATGGGTAGCGTAAGCTCACTATCCTCAGACTTAAAACGGGCGGACCCCGCGTCGCCAAGGCGCACGCCAATCACTGAGGAGTCAAAGAGAATCTCGAGCAGATTCCGAGCCCCGTACTCGGCGACGAGCTCCGGCTGCTTGCGCTCAAGTAGGCGTTGAAGTTCGTCGATGGCGTCGTATCGGTGCCTCTCCTGTCTAAGACACTCCAGCAACGCGTCGTATTTCGGAAACACCTTCGCGTACTCTTGCTTGAGGTCCGAAACCTTCCAGCCACTGTAACGCTCTTCGGCAGCTCTGATACTGTCCTTCGTCACTTGGACAGCTTGCGTGCCAGCTTGGCGAATGCACTCGCTGACGAATTGCAGTACCTCTCGTGGTCTCAAGAATGTCCGTTTGACGATGTAGTTGAACGGCGAGATCGACCCGCGCATGTCGCCGGGCTCGAATAGCTCATCGACAGCGACATCTGGGGGCAAGCGTCTTTGGAGCATCGTTTTTAGTTCTTCAGGCTTCCAGGTAATGTGCTCCTCTGTCGGCCGGTGCTTGTCTTTGTCGTCAAATCTCAGTGCGTCGTAAATGTCAGTACGAAGAAACACCAAGATACGGAGCCCTCTCGCACCGTCGTGCCATTCGAATCGATCGTTCAACTCTTTTGCTGCCTTGAGGAGGCCGATCATCAGAGACTGCGAGTCGTCGGATCCGTCCCAAGAGTCGTCTAAACGGTCCAAGGCGACCAGGACGCCTTTCGCGGCGAGTGGACGCTCGAGCACGCCAAGCAAGGCCTGAACAACAGTCGGCGTCATGGGTTGACTCTCAAGATCGCGCTGCAAACCCACGCCGAAACCGAATGCGGAAAAGTTGAATTGCTTCAACCCTTTGAGCACCGAGGTAGCAGTCTGAAGGAACCCCGGCTGTGTGGTACCGTAATTCTCCTCCACGAACTTGCGCAACGACTCGATGGCAGGAGAGGTTTCCGAGTCCCACCCGCGCTCAAGGCTGGCCAGCCGTGCAGCAATCTCCAACACGAGCGTCAGTTTCCATGCATTGGTGTGGGCTTGCTCCGGGAGGATACCCTGCTCCTGGTACCGCTTTAGCGCAGCCCACGCGTACTGGTCGGGGGTGATCGAAATGACGGTTGGGCCGACCTGCCCCTTCGCAGCCGTAAGCCTGGGCAGTTGGCTGAACAGCGCAGACTTGCCACTACCCTTGCGCCCTAAGAACAAGGTGCGCCGTCCTCGTAGCGCAGTCGTGACGTACGGGGTCGTGACGAAATACTCGTCCAGCTTGCGGTCTGCCTCCGCATCAATGCCGCCGAGGTCTACATCGGCCAGTGTCATCCCGACATCCTGCAGTCGCACAAGCAACCTCATTCGCGCAACGCGGTCAAGTACCGGGAACGATTGTACCCGCAGGCCTCGGATCTCGTGCCTGCCCTGCCAATCCGAACGACGCAAGGAGCGTCCTCTTGGGCCAACCGACTCACACGCGATCGCGGGAGACGTGCCCACGCAAACATCCTTGTATCCAAAAGCGAGTCGCGCCTCCGAAACGGATGCGGGTCGCGATTGCCACGTGGCATGGATCTACATTCAATCCCGGGCTTCAATCCCGAGGCGTGTTGCCAAGGTAAGTGTCGCGAGCTCTTTATCTCTAAGCCGCGTCTTCCAGCCATCGCCGGATGACTGTGTCCCAAGGCTCGGCAGAGCGACGGGTTCTGAGGGGTAGGTGCGATGTGCCACAGGGAGGCCCCGCGGCACATCGCCGTTGGAGGATGCCATGGAACTCCCGTCGATTCCCACCCCCGTGGCTGTGCCCGGCGACTGGCCCGGCCCCGAGACGCCGCAGCACTGGTGGTGCGCGCGTTGCGGAGCATGGGCACGGTGCGATGATGGCGACACCTGCCGCCGCTGCGCCCGTAAACCTGACCGCCGGCAGCCCTCCCGACGCGCGTGCTCGTGAACGGGCGGGTCGTGCCACTCGACCAGCACCCGGACGCGAGTGCCAAGGGCGACGACGAGGATCGAGGACACCCGTGCCGTTCCGCTCACGCAAACGGTGAGCGGCGCGGGATTAGCGTATTTCCGCGGAACCGCCCCGCCGCCGCCACCGTCCTCATCGACACGGACCACCTTCGCGCCGAGATGGACGCGCGCGGCGTGACCGGGCGTGACCTAGCCAGGGAGACGGGGATCAGCGAGGGAACGATCTACAACGCCCTCGGCCAGCGCCCGATCCTGGTCCGCAACGCCAAGCTCATCGCCGGCGCCCTCCAGCGGCTCGAGGTTGATCCAGCCCTCGCAAGACTGGTCCTGGACCGCGTGGCGCCCGCTGTCGCGCTACCCGCGAGCCGCGGCGGCCAAGCCGGCCGCGTCGAAGTGGACGTAGCGCTCCACCATGCGCATCGATGAGTGGCCCAGCGCCCGCTTGACCACGGACGGCGGGACGCCGGCAGAGATCCAGCGCGAGGCCATGGTGTGGCGGCACACGTGCGGGTGGATGGGGATGCCCGTATCGAGGGCCAAGCGCGCGAAGAGTGTCTTGATCGCCGCCGTCGACAGGGGCCGGTACGCATGGCGGTCGGCGCCGCGCGCGCTCGGTATCAGGAAGAGGGCCTGGGTTCTGGCGGCCGGCGGGCGGACCTGGCGGACGTAGGTGGCGATCTCCCGATCGAACCGGGGGCAGGCCCTGGTGTTGAGCGGGACGTGGCGGTCCTTGCGCCCTTTCGCCTGCTGAACCCTGAGGATCCGCTCGCTGGTGCCGTCGGGGAGGTCGACCTCTTCAATGCTGGCCAGGGTGATGCCCTCCACCTCGGAGACGCGCAGCCCGGTGTTGAGGAGGAACCGGAAGAGGAACCGGTCACGGTCGCTCCGGGCCGCCTGGTAGACGGTTCGCTCCTCGGCCTTGGTCAGCGTCCTCGGCTCGACGTTCTCCCACCGGACCTGGGACGGGTGGACATCGCCGGCGTCGGGGTCGGCCTCGTAGCCGTTGCGCCGGCACCAGCGCAGGAAGTTGCGCAGCACCCGCAGACGCCCGCTGACACCGCCCTGGAGGGAGAGGCCGGCCTCGATCAATTCGCCGCGGAAGGCTTTGAGTTTGTCCGCGGTGATGTCGCCGATCTCCCTGATGGCGTAGTCCGTGCGCCAGGCAACGATCCGCGAATCGCTCAGGTAGGACTCGTAGAGCTCGAGGGTCCCCCCGGCCCGTCCCTCCCCCTTCTTGTCGCGAAGGAAGTCGACGACGGCGTCCTCCCAGGGGACGTTCCGGCGGGCGGGCGTCGCCAGGACGGCGCGCCGGGCGCCCACGCGCTCACCGGTGATCGCCTCCCGGCTGGGGCGACGCCGGCGGGCTGGGGCCTGGGGCATCGGCGCCTCCTCGGGCCCGCCAGCGCCGCCCAGGCGCGTTCAGCGGGGTGACGCCATTATTGCACGGCTGGATACTCGGGTCCGCCGAGACACCAAAACTACACGCTTTTTGAGGGGTCATTGACGGAATGCCGACGCCCCACGGACGGGCTGCGACGGTCTGATTTCGTATTCACAACGGCCAGATGAGGGGCCGGTGGAGCGGGAGAAGGGACTCGAACCCTCGACATCCAGCTTGGAAGGCTAGCGCTCTACCAACTGAGCTACTCCCGCTCGCCGGCCAAGGATACCAACGCCCCGCGGAGTTGCCCGCTCAGCCGCCGAGCGCCCCTCCGCTGCCCACCGCCCGCAACGTGAGCAGCAGCAGCACGAACCACGCCACCGCCAGCGTCGCGGCCGCATGCCGCTCGGGACGCCCGGCGATCGCCCGCCGCGCCACCGGCAGCACGAACAGGGTCAGCGGCCCCACCACGAAGTGGGTCGCGCCATCCGCGGGCCGGTTGCCCATGACCGCCAGAAGGATCCCGAACAGCGCCTGCAACCCGATCACGGCCGACATGGCGATGGTGAAGGTCATCAGCCGCGGATGGATGGCACCGCGGCGGAGCCAGTCGTGGACGGCCCAGATGGTTCCCCCGAGGGCGAGGAAAACGGCAACAAACGCGAGTGCACGGTGGAGGGCCAGCACGGCCGTTCCGCAGCGCTCAGTGCGTCAGTGCGAGCAGGCCTTGGCCTCGCCGGCGCTGTCCGCCGTCTGGAAGCTGTGGCCGCAGCCGCACGTCTTGACAGCGTTGGGGTTGTTGATCGTGAACCCGCCGCCCATCAGCTCGTCGACGAAGTCGATCTCGGCGCCGTCGAGGTACTGGGCCGAGTAGGAGTCGACGTAGACCCGCAGTCCGCTGACGTCGACCACCTGGTCGTCCGCCTTCGGCGGGTTCTCGTCGAGGCCCATGCCGTAGGAGAAGCCAGAACATCCACCGGACGTGATGTACACGCGCAGGCCGATCTGCTGGTCGTGGGCCTGCTCGGAGAGAAGACCCTGCAGCTGGCCGAGGGCGGTATCGCTGACGGTGATCATCTGGGGTTCCCTATGCCTGGTGAGGACAACGCGCCCTAGGGGCGGCTCGCACTGATCATACGATACCCCCTCTTTCGATCGATCACACGTTCGCCCCCGAGGTCAATCCCCCAGCCGGCTCGGCCGCCAGACCCTGGCACCGAGGTCGACCACCAGCGCCGGGACCAAGATCGAGCGGACGATGAGGGTGTCGATGAGCACCCCGACGGCCACCAGCACGCCGATCTCGGTGAGGAAGACCAGCGGGAGCAGGCCCAGCGCCGAGAAGGTGGCCGCGAGCACGACTCCCGCCGACGTGATCACCCCGCCGGTGGTGGCGACGCCGATGAGCACGCCGCGCCGGGTGCCCACCTTGACCGCCTCCTCGCGGACGCGGCTCATCAGGAAGATGTTGTAGTCCACCCCCAGCGCCACCAGGAAGACGAAGCCGAGCAGCGGCAGTGTCTGGTCGATGCCGGCGAAGTGGAAGATGTGGTTGAAGATGATCGCGGCTCCGCCGAGGGCGGCGAAGTACGACACCACCACCGATCCGATCAACAGCAGCGGCGCCACAACGGCGCGCAGCAGCAGCGCCAGCACGGTGAACACCACCACGAGGATCAGCGGCATGACGATCTCGCGATCGTGCACCGCCGCGTTCTCGACGTCGAGCTCGATCGCGCTCTCCCCACCCACCTGCGCATTGGCGCCAGCGACGGTGTGGACGTTGGTGCGGAGCCGGTCGATGGTTGCGAAGGCGGCGGGCGTGCCGTTGGCGTCCGACGGCGTCGCCTCGATGCGCACCAGTCCATTCGCAGTTTCGGCGACCCGCGCCGAGCTCACCCCCGGCGTCGCCTGGGCTGCCGCCAGCACCTGATGCGCCGCACCGGCGCTGGCGACGACGTCCGCTGGGTTGCTGACCCCGGCTGGAAAATGGTCGGCGATGAGGGCGTCGGCGGCCACTGAGTCCGGCGGGGTGCGGAATGCCTGGTCGTTGGTGATGCCGGTCTTCAGCGTCAGGGTGAAGAGGCCGAGGACCAACAGGATGACGGTGGTGCCCACCCACACCGTGCGCGAGCGCAGCGCGATCCGCTGGCCCAGCCGTCCCCACAGGCTCCGGAGCGGATCGGGGGTGTGCCCGGCGTGAGGACGGAAGGGCCAGAACAGGCCCCGCCCGAAGATGGTCAGCAGTGCCGGGAGCGCGGTGATCAGCACGGCGAAGGTGCAGAGCACGGCGACGGCGCCCACCGGCCCCAGGCCGCGATCGCTGTTCAGCGACGACGCCAAGAGGCAGAGTAGTCCGAGCACGACCGTCGATGCCGAGGCCAGTACCGCGGGCAGGACGCGCCGCAGGGCCGTCGCCATCGCCTCATGGCGGTCGTCGTGGCGGGTCAGCTCCTCGCGGTATCGGGCGACGAGCAGCAGGGCATAATCGGTGCCCGCGCCGAAGATCAGCACGGTGAGGATGCCCTGGCTCTCCCCACTGACCAGCAGCCCCGCGTGCTGCGCCAGCAGATAGATGACCGCCTGCGCCAGCGTGTACGCGATGCCGACGGCGAACAGCGGGGCGATCCACAGCACCGGGCTGCGGTAGGTGATCAGCAGGATCACCACGACGATCACCAGGGTGGCGATGAGCAGGGTGCCGTCGATGCCACCGAAGGCGTTGACCTCGTCGGCGGTGATGCCCCCGATGCCTCCGACCTTGACCGTGAGGCCGGCCGGCGACTGCGCGGCGATGTCCCGCACCGTCTTGATGGCGTCGATCACGGCCGGACCATCGAGCCCGCCATCCAGCGGCACCACGACGAGCAGGGCGCGGCCGTCGCGCGAGGGTACCGGCGCACCCGCCCGGCCGTGCAGGACGTGAACCCGTGCCGTGATCTGCGCGCTGATCTGCGCCACCGCCGCCCTGTCGGCATCGGTGACATCGGAGTCGCGCACCGCCACCAGTACAGCAGGTAGCGTCTTCCCTGACGGAAACGTGGCCACCTCGTTGAGCACCTGAGTGGACTCCGCGTCACTCGGGAGGTAGCTCGCCTGGTCGTTCTTGACGACGGTCGACAGCTTGCCGCCGATGGGCCCGGTGAAGCCGGCCACGAGCAGCCAGAAGACGAGCACCGCCCACTTGCCGCGCCGTCCCCCCGGGAGCACGGCCAACCTGCGCAGGATGGTCATGACGTCCCGGACTCACCGCCTGAGTGCGACGACGCCTCCGCCGCGTACCGGGGCAGATGGACGTCGTCCGCGCCGACGAAGCGCATCGCATCTGCCACCAGGTGGTGACCTGCCTGGTCGCCGATGAGACGGTGCATCTCCTGGCACACCCGTCGGTAGCTGGGATGTCCCTGAGGAGAGGTGCGCAGCTCGATCATGTGCATCGCCTCGCGGGCGTTGGTGCGGATGACGTACCGGAGGCGGTGCCCAAGGGTCACGAGGTACTGCGCCTGCTCGGGAAAGTCCTGCGACACCGTGTCGTGCGCCTGCTCGGCCCGCTCCACCGCCTCGCGCCACCGCGGGGCCAGGCCCGCCTCCTCCACCGCAACCGGGACCGAATACCCAAGGTCCGGGCGCAGCGACTGCCATTGGATGGTGAGCATGCGATGCCGCTGCAGGTCGCGGAATGCGCCGTAGTCGGAGACCACCTCGAACGTGTACTCACAGTGCTCGAAGCCGCGGCCGGGGTGGTGGCGGCGGTTGCGGCGCTCCCCCACCGCCGCCGTGAACAGCTCGGCGCGCCGAGTCGGGGGCAGCTGCGCGACGGTGCGCAACAGGCTGTCGAAGCTCACCTCGGTGTGGGGCAGCAGAGACGCCGCCAGGATGCGGTCCTCGCCGTCCGCGGTCCAGTCAAGCAGGCGCACACCGTCGACGGCGGGCTCGAGGGGCGGCGCCACCTCTGCGGCCGCGGCGGCGAGAGCGGCTGCCGTCTCCTCGAGGTAGGTCACCCAGACGCCGCCGCGGTCGGGGCGGTCGAGCCGCGGGACGAACTCGGGCACGACCGCGCGCAGCTCGGCGGCGATCAGCTCGGCGTACTGGCGCGCCTCGGGAAGCGGGTGCGCGCGCAGGCGCAGGACCATCTGCTCGTACGCCTGCGGAGACGCGAACACGCCCACGTTGCTCACCGTCCCCGCCGGCAGCAGCCCGCGCAGGATGTCGAGCGCGAGCGCTCGGATCGCCCGCCGCCGCGCAGGCTCATCGTCCTGCGGTGGGAGCGTGCGGTCGAGGTGCTCGCGCATCGGATCGAGAAGGGCGCAGTAGGTGTCGAACAGCCCGTCCATCGCGCGGACATACACCTCCCCGTGGGGTGATGCAGACAGCGCCGGGTCGAGGTGGTACCTGTAGCGCCCGTCGCGCCTGTCGCTGTAGGCGATGTACCGGGTGGACTGCTCGAGGTAGGCCGCCAGGCGGCCCCACTCGATGGCCTTGGCCAGCGGCTGCGACACCTGCTCGCAGGCGATGTGCACCCCGGCAAGCTGCGCCACCGAATCGTCACCGTACTCGGCGAGCACCCGGCCGAACAGGTCGCTTGCCCTGGCCCGTCCGGCGTCAGCCGTTGCATCGCTGACGGCGGCGCCGTCGCCACTGAGGAACTCGTCGAGCAGCAGCCTCCGCAGGCTCTTGGCGCTGCGGCTGTAGCGCGCGAACAGCGCTGCCGCGGTCACCTGCGGCAGCCCGACGAGCGCGAAGACCGGGCCGTCGAGGTTGCTGACGTGCCGCGACAGCACCGCGCGCTCCTCGTCGTTGAACGGCTCCGCGACGTAGACCGCCGGGGGGCCGGACGGGGATGGGGCGACCTCGGTCATTGACACCTCGACTGCAACAACGGGAGGGGGCTTGGGGCGACCCGAAGCATGGCGGCGTCTCGGAGGCACCGTCAAACGCGATCTGGGCCGCCGCCGGCGCGAGCCTCTTGGACAGCGCCCCGGGCGCCGTCGGTTGAGCGGCTCACCCCGCCCCCTACAATTCCGCCGGTGACCGATCTCGCCGTCCCCCCGCGCTTCCTCGAGGACGTCTACCAGGCGGCCAGCGAGTGCAACAAGTGCTCGCTCTGCCAGGCGGTCTGCCCCACCTACGTCACCAACCCCGTCGAGTGGGAGACCGCCCGCGGCCGCGTGTCACTGATTCGCGATGCCATCGAGGGCAGGATCGAGCTGCGCGACATCGCCGACGGCCCGCTGTCCACCTGCCTCACCTGCGACAACTGCGTGGCCGCATGCGCGCCCCGCGTGCCCACCTCACTGATCGTCAGCAGGGCGCGGATGGAGCTGCACGAGCAGGAGGGCCATCCCTGGGGGCAGTCGTTCGCCTTCCGCTCCATCCTGCCCCGACCCGGGGCGCTGCGCTTCCTGCACGGCCTGTCCCGCGCGGCCCAGGTCACCGGGCTGCACGCGCTGGCGCGCTTCACCGGGCTGAGCCGCTGGTTGGGCACCGGCGGCGCGCTCATGGAGCACGTCGGGCCGCTGCCGCGGCAGACGGCCTACCGCCGCGCCCGCGACCTCCCCGCCGTCACCGCCCCCGTCCGCGGGCGGCTGGGATTCCTGGTGTGCTGCTACCAGAACCTGGCCGTGCCCCAGGCGACCGAGGCGACGATGCGCGTGCTCCTCGCCAACGGCTACGAGGTGATCGTCCCGCAGCTGGCCTGCAGCGGACTGCCCGCCAAGTCTCTCGGCGACCGCGAGGCGATGACCGACATGGCCGCGGCCAACGTCGACGTCCTCCGCGACGTCGAGGTCGACATGCTGGTCGGAGATGTCGCCTCGTGCACATCGCATTACCGTCAGTACGACTCCATCCTCGCGGGCGATGCGCAGCACGCCGCCGACGGGGCCCGGATCGCCCGGCGCACCCTGCTCGCCACCGAGCTACTCGCCGACGCCGGCCAGCGCGCCGAGCTCGGGCCGCTGCGCTGGAGGGTGGCCATCGACGAGCCGTGCTCACTGCCCATCGACGGCCCGGCGCGGTCCGCCGCACGCCGTCTTCTCGAAGCCGTGCCACGGCTCACTCTCGTGCCGCTCGAGGAGGCGGCGATGTGCTGCGGCGGTCCGGGCATGTACTTCCACGAGCAGCCCGAACGCAGCGAGGCCATCCTGCAGCGCAAGTTCGAGCACGTCGTGGCCAGCGGCGCCGCGGTGCTGGTGACGGAGAACGTCTCGTGCCTGCTCCAGCTGCGCAACGGGGCGGCGCGCTACGCCCCCGGCGTGCGCGTCATGCACGTCTTCGAGGTGCTCAACGAGTCTCTCCAGACCGCGCAGCGGCGCGCGGCGATCATCCCCGAGTAGCCAGCCCGGTCAGGTCGCCGTGGCGGGCGCCGGCGGTGCCGCGAACCGTGCCCTCAGCGCCTTCTTGTCGAACTTGCCGACGCTGGTGCGGGGCACCTGCTCGATGACCTCGATGCGGTCCGGGAACTGCCAGCGCACCCACCCCTGCGCGGCGAGGTGCGCGTGGACCTGCTCGAGGGTCACCGTCTCGCCCGGATTCGGCACGATGGCGGCCAGCGGGCGCTCCTGCCACCGCGGGTCGGGCATCGCGATCACGGCAGCCTCGAACACCTGTGGCATGGCCATGATCTGCGCCTCCATGTCCACCGACGAGATCCACTCGCCCCCCGACTTGATCAGGTCCTTGGTGCGGTCGGCGATGACGAAGTACCCGTTGGTCGCCGAGATGGCGACGTCCCCGGTGCGGAACCAGCCGCCGTCGAACTTGTCGGGCTCGGCGTTCTTGAAATAGCTGGCAGCAACCCACGGGCCGCGGACGTGGAGATCGCCCATGGTCTCGCCGTCTGCGGGCACCTCGACACCATTCTCATCGCGAACCGACAGGTCGACGCCCGGGATGGGCAGGCCGGCCTGGGTGCGTGCCCTGGTCAGCACCTCCGCCTCGGGAAGGTCGCGGTGCGCGTGGCGAGGCCAGGCCACACTGGCCAGCGGCGAGGTCTCGGTCATCCCCCACGCCTGCAGGACGGGGACGCCGAACTCGCGCAGGTAGCGCTCGATGAGCGTGCGGGGCGGCTGGGCACCGCCGCAGATGAGGTGGCGCAGCGCCACGGGGCGGCTTTCGAGGGCGGCGAGCGCATCGGCCAGGCCGAGCCATACGGTGGGCACCCCGGCGCCGACGGTCACGGCCTCGTCGGCAATCAGGCGAGCGACGGCGGCGGCATCCAACGGACCGGCGGCGAACACCTGCTTGGCACCCACGGCCAGCGCGGCCTGCGGCATTCCCCACGCCATCGCGTGGAACATCGGCACCAGCGGCAGCGTGCAATCGGAGGGTCCGATGCTCATCGCCGCCGCGGACGTCACCGCCAGCGCGTGCAGGAATGTCGACCGGTGCGTGTAGACGACGCCCTTGGGGCGGCCGGTGGTTCCGGACGTGTAGCAGAGGCCCAGCGGCGTGCTCTCGGGGATGTCCCGCTCCGCGTAGTCGGTGGGCTGCACTGCGAGCAGCTGCTCGTAGGCGACGACGCCGTCGAGCGAGGTGTCGGGCACGTCGGCGGCGAGCACGACGATGTGTTCGACGCCGGCCAGGCCGCCGTGATCACGCACCTGCTCGAGCAGAGGCAGCATGTCGGGATCGGCGAGGATGGCACGGTCGCCGGCGTCCTGGATGATGTAGGCGAGTTCAGCGGGCGACAGGCGCACGTTGAGCGTGTGCAGCAGCCGCCCTGTGCAGGGGATGCCGAAGTAGCACTCGAGGTGGCGATGATGGTTCCACGCCAGCGTGGCGACGGGCGCACCCGCCGCGAGTCCCAATCCGTCGAGCGCATTCATCAGCTGCCTGGTGCGCCGGCTGTAGTCCGCGTATGTGTAGCGGTGAACCTCGCCGGAGACGAGCCGGCTGACGATCTCCACCTCGCCGTGGTGACGCTCTGCGTGAGCGAACAGCAACCAGCTGTTCAGCTGCGTGTCCATCATCGCCGGGGGGACGTCGGCGTCACTCACCAAGGAACTCGGCGATGGCCCGCGCGGTGCTCGGGACCACGCCGACCGTGTAATGCTGGGCATCGATCTCGACCGACCGCGAGCCCGGCACCTCGGCGAGGAAGCGCTGCACATCGGACGCGTTGAGGATATAGCCGAGTCCCGGCACGATGGGCTCGGTGGCGCGCACGATCAGCGACGGCATGGTCACCGCCTTCCACTGCGCGTAGGCGTCCTGTGTCTTGCGGAAGTTCTCGTCCTCCCACGAGGCGTACGGCGCGGTGCGAGCGCGGACGCCGCCCTCGACGTCCTCGAGCTCGTAGTCGAACAGCTTCTGCCATGCCTCCCACGGCTGGAAGACGCCGATCGCCTGGGCGAGCCTGTTGAACTCCTCACGCGACGGATACACGGTGCCGAGGCGTTCGAGGCCGGCGTAGATCGGTCCCACACTCGAGTCGTCGGGGACGCCGCCGCCGTCGATGAGCACCAGCCGGCGCACCCGTCCCGGGGCCAGCTCGCACACCTTCATGGCGATCCACGTCCCCATCGACCAACCCACCAGGTCGAAGGTCTGCGCACCGAGCTGGTCGGCCATCTCGATGATGTCGCGCGCGTGCGCGGACCACCCGTACGTCCCAGCGGGTGTCTTCTCGCTGTGACCGCGGCCGCGGGGGTCGTACGCGAGGCGGCGGTGACGCTGCGAGTCGAGCGCCTCGAAGATGACGTCGAAGCTGCGCAGGTTGGCGCTCAGACCGGGGATGCCGATGACCAGCGGTGCGGTCGGGTTTCCCGAGATCTCGGCCGCGATCTCGCCCGAGCTGAGCCGGAAGCGTGTGCTGGCGGGTACCTGCGCCTGTTCAATGGCCATGGGCTCTGGCTCCTTGATGGTGGTGGGAGATGGCGTTTCAGGAGATGCCGGTACAGTGGACGTCGATGCGTCGGGTCGGAGTGAGCGGAGCAGCCGCCCGATGCCGAGCTCCTGCACAACTCGGTCGCGGTCGAGGCTGGCGACGTCGCCGCTGTACACCACGCGACCGCCGCGCAGCAGGTTGGCGGTGTGCACCAGCTTCAGCCCGAAGGTGATGTTCTGCTCGACGAGCAGGATCGACAGCCCGGTCCTGTTGAGATCGGAGAGCACGTGGAACAGCTCCTCGACGATCTTCGGCGCCAGCCCCGCGGACGGCTCGTCGATGAGCAGCAGGCGGGGCTCGGACATCAGCGCACGGCCGACGGCGAGGCTCGCCTGCTCACCCCCGGACATGGTTCCGGCGGCCTGGTTGCGCCGCTGCGCAAGCACGGGGAAGCGCGCGTAGACGCTGTCGAGCACCGCGGCGTAGCGCTCCCTGTTGCGGCGGCGCAGCTGGTAGGCACCGATGCGGAGGTTCTGCTCCACGGTCAGCTCGGCGAATACCTGGCGGCCCTGGGGCACGTTGCCGATGCCCAGCGCCACCCTCCTCTCGGGGCTCTCGCCGATGATGTCGCGACCCTCGAACACAACGCGGCCGCTCCACGCAGGGACCAGGCCGGAGAGCACCTTGAGGAACACGCTCTTGCCGGCGCCGTTGAGCCCGAAGATCCCCGCGATCTCCCCGGGCGCGACCGAGATGTCGATGCCGTGGAGCACGGCATGGGAGCCGAACCCGGTGACAATTCCGGAGGCAGCGAGCACGGGCGTGGCCGCGCCGCCGGCGGCGTCCGGGGTCGGCGGCATCACTGTGAGAGCACTCATGCGACAGCCTCGCCCAGGTAGGCGGTGATGACCTCGGGATGGGCGAGGATCTCGTCCGGTGTGCCCTCGGCGAGAATGCGGCCGAAATTGAGCACGTACACGTAGTCGCACACGTCGAGAACCAGCGGCACGTTGTGCTCGATGAGGAGCACCGTGCGTCCCTGCCGGTCACGCAGGTCGCGGAGACGGTCGGCGAGGCTCTCGCCGGCGGCCGGCGACATGCCCGCAGACGGCTCGTCGAGCATGAGCAGCTCAGGATCGGTGAGCAGTGCGCAGGCCACTTCGACGATGCGCTGCTGGCCGCCCGAAAGAAGCCGGACCGGTGCCTTCTCACGACCGGCGAAGCCGAGCGCGGTGATCGCCGTGAGCGCGCGTTGCCTCATCTCGTCTTCGGAGCGCGCCACCCGCGCGGTGTAGGCCAGCGCCGAGGTTCTCCCGTACCCGGCGAGCACGTGCTGGGCGAGGAGCATGTTCTCCAGAACCGTCTGGTCCTTGGCGAGACCGATCTGCTGGAAGGTGCGCGCCAGTCCCAGGCGCGCGCGTTTGTGCGCGGGCAGCGCCGAGATGTCCTGGCCGCCCATGCGCACCGTGCCTGAGTCGGGCCGGAGCAGACCGGAGATACAGTTGAACAGAGTCGTCTTGCCGGCCCCGTTGGGCCCGATCAGGCCGACGATCTGCCCGCGCGTTACGCGCAGCGAGGCGCTGTCGACGGCGAGGAGGCCGCCGAACCGCATGGTGACGCCCTCCACCTCGAGCACGGGGACGGTGGTGTCATGGGTGAGCGCCTGGGGAAGCCCTGCCGGGCGCGGCATGCTCGGCAACGCGGGCATCGGCGGCTCCTCATCGTCGGCGAGCACCGCTCGCCGGCTGCGTCGCTCACGAAGCTCGGCAAAAGCCCCCGCGAAGCCGCCGGGGTGACGCGCCACGGTGTACATCAGCATCACCGAACCCAGGATGGGCGCAATGCCGTACACGAACGAGGAGGTGCCGAAGAGCGTGCCCATCAGGTACTGGAAGGTCGAGAAGACGAACGCGGCCACAACCGCGCCGGCGCGGCTGCCCAACCCGCCGACGACCACGATGATGATCAGCAGCAGCGAGTACTCGAGCCCGGCCGGGGGATTGAACGTCTCCGAGTTGACCGAGTACACGCAGAAGCCGAACAGCGCCCCGGCGAGGCCGGCCAGCCCCCCGGAGAGAACGAACGCGAGCAGCTTGTAGCGCGCGACATCGACGCCGAATGAGCCGGCCACCGCCTCGCTCTCGCGGATCGCCCGGAACGCGCGGCCCAGCTTGGTACGCGTGACGTTGGAGTCGAGCAACCACGCCAGGACGAGCACCACCAGCGCCGCCGCCAGCATGTCGGCTTCGCTGGGGATGGTGACCGCCCCAAAGAGGCGACGCACCATGGTCACCCCGCCGGAACCACCGGTGAAGACGCTCCAGAGCAGCACCGAGTTGTACATCGCGTAGCCGAACGTGATGGTCACGATCGCCAGGTAGAGGCCGCGAAGTCGCAGCGCGGGGAAGCCGACGACCAGTGCGATGAGGGCGCTGACCACCGCCGCGACCGGCAGCCCGATCCACATCGGCAGCCCCGCGCCGCTGGTGCACAATCCGGCGGCGAAGGCGCCGACGGCGAGCAGCGCTCCGTGGCCCAGCGAGATCTGGCCGGCGTAGCCGATCAGCAGATTCAGCGAGATCGCCCCGACCGCTATGGACGCGGCGATGGCCAGCGCCTGCGGCACGCCGGCAGGAAGCAGGGGCATAGCGCGATAGGTCAGCGTCGGCAGGAGGACGGCGGCGAGCAGCACCAGGATGATGTTGCTGCGGCGCGGGGTCAGCAGCGGCCCTCGTTCGCGCCCAGGTGCCGGCCCGGGCTCCGCCTCGTCCACCGCCGGGACGCGGAGGTCCGACGGCTCGGCGACCGTTGTGGTCACGCGGTTTCCGCCCTGGCCGCCGCTTTGCCGAGCAGGCCCTGCGGGCGGAGGAGCAGCACCGCCATGACGATGACAAAGAGGACCACCGTGAACGCCCCGTTGAATCCCTGCGGTGCGAGGTACGCCGCCTCGGCGGTGAGCACGCCCACCACCAGGCCGCCGATGAAGGCGCCGACCAGGCTGGTCATCCCGCCCAGGAGCGCCGCGGCCAGGCCGCAGATGAAGAGGCGGATGCCGATGCCGTTGGGCGCGATCAGGGTGATCGTCGGTTCGATGAGCAGCGCCGCCAGGGCACTGAGCACCGCGGCTGCGCCCCACGTGAACATGCTCACCCGGCTCAGCGGGACACCGACCAGGCGCGCCGCCGTCGAGTCCTCGGAGGCTGCCATCACCCCCAGTCCGAAGTCCGTGTAGCGCAGGAACAGTGTCAACCCCGCGGCGATGACGGCGATGACGGCGAACGTGAGGAGCTGCGTCCAGCTCACGTAGACCCCTGCGATGTTCGGACCCAGACCACCGATCGGGACCGGAAGGTAGCGAGGCGTGGGGCCGTTGAGGTACGCCTCGAGGGCCACGAGCAGTCCGAAGAGTCCGATGGTGGCCACGGCCACGGAGAGCCGCGGCGCGTCCGCCATCGGTCGCACCACGAGGCGCTCGAAGACGAGGCCGATCAGCAGGGCAGCTCCGATTGCGGCGAGCGCGCCCATCCAATACGGCTTGTGCCAGGCGCCGCTGACGATCCAGGCGATGAACAGCGACGCGGTGCCGATCTCCGCCTGCGCGAAATTGAGCACGCGCGACCCTCGATAGGCGAGCACCAGCCCGAGTGCGATCAGCCCGTACGTCCCGCCCTGGACGAGACCGATGACCAGGGATTGGGCCATGGTCAGGCGCCGGCGGCGCAGACGCCCGCGTGCAGCCGGCAGGGGTGCGCCATGAAGAACTGGTACGCGATGTCGGTGATGTCGGGACCGCCGGGGTTGCTGTAGATCTCGGTGGTGGTCGGTTGCGGCCCGCCGGGCCACGCGTGCGCCTCCCCGTGGACGATGACCATCTCGCCGAGTAGGCCGCGCGCCGGCGTCGTGGCGTCGCGGCACGCCGTGCCGTCCGTCGAGTAGTAGAGGACGTCATACGGGTTGCGGGCCACCGGCGGTGTCTGGGTGGTGTCGATCGCGGGTGTCGGTGTCACCGCGGTGATCGCGCACGGGCCCGGGGGCACGGCGTTGGTGAGCACCCCGTGGTGCGCGGCGAGGTCGTCGGTGACCTGCAACTGCTGGGTGACCTCGAACGCATTGGCGGCCGGCACCACCGGGTCGGTGTCGCCATTCTCGACCAGGAACGGCACCACCCGGGCGTGCGCGCCGGACGCCCGGTAGGCGAGCTGGCCCGACAGCTGCGGCGGTTGGACGGCGGCCGACCCGAGACACGGCAACCCCTTGTATTCGCAGCCGGCGAGGACGCCGGCGGCCGCGTAGAGATCCGGGTAAGTGGCCGCCATGATGTCCGCGGTGGCCCCGCCGGCGCTGATGCCGATCACGTCGACGCGCTGGCGGTCGATGTGGCGCGTGCTGATCACGCTCCGGGTGATGCCCGCGATCAGCGCCGGCTCACCGGCGCCGCGATTCTGCCCCTGTGGGAGGAACCAGTTCCAGCACCTGCTGCCGTTGCCGTCGAACGAAGTCGTGCCTGTCATTTGAAAGTTGGCCTGCTCCGGGTACGCCACCACGAAGTGTTGCTGCTCCGCCTCCCAGTCGAACCTGCTGACGTAGGCGATGTCCGGCGCCTGCTCGGTGCATCCGTGGAGAACGACGATCAGGGGCATGGCCGTTGGGGTGGACCCGGTTGGAACGTACACCCAGTAGGTTCGCTGCAGACCGAGAGCCGGGTCGGTGTGCACACACGAGTAGTGCTGACCGGGCGGCTCGTTCGACCAGCCGTGAGCGGCAAGGTCGGCCGCGGACACCGGCGAACAGCTGTCGGTGGGCATCGCGCCCGCTCCCGCCGCCGCACTCTGGGGAAGGGCGGCGAAGACGGGCGCCAGCGCCACCGCAGCGATGGCCGCGAAAGTCACTCGCTTCAATGGATCGTCGTCTCGCAGTAGCCGGTGTTGACCCAGCCGGGCCCCCCGTTCTCGGGCTTGGTCGCGTAGACGTCCTCGCCACCGATGCCACCGTGATGGTGATCACCGCCGCTGAAGTCGACCGGGCAGTTGGCGCCCACCTGCGACTTGTAGCCGTTGAGCATCAGGCCGGCGATCTTGTTGCGGTCACAGGATGGGCCGCACTGCACGAGCAGGTCGGCCACCTGGCTCCACGCCTCCCAGGTGCCGAAGAGCAGATCGCCACCGTCACCGCACATGTTCGCGCCAGAGTCCAATGACGCGTAGGCACTCTCGAATTTCTGGAAATCCTTGAGGTACCTGGCGTAGTCCGCGTCGTTCCTGGTAATGCCGCTGCCTCCCGACGCGCAGCGCGCCGAGGACGAGGTGTACGCGGGCCAGGGGATCAGCCCCTGCATGCCCTGGACCTCCTGCCCGTTGTTGCCCGATTGGTTGAGGGTGTACAGGGTGAGGTTGAACGGGAACCCCAGCCACTGCGGGAAATAGTTCTGGTTGGCCGACTGCTGGATGATCGAGTCGGCGGCCAGCGCGTTCTCCCAGATGAACACCGCCTGCATACCATGGGTCTGCATATCGATGATCTCCTTGGAGTAGTCGCCCTGGTTGTTGCTCACCTGGTCATCCGGACCCACGTTGCCCAGCTGGCCGGCTGCCTTGAGCGCTGCTTTGAAGGTGGCGATCCCGGGCGACCAGTTGGAGCTGCCACGCTCGATGATCCCGATCTTCTTGCCGCTCATGTGGGTGAGGTAGTACTGGGCGTACTGGGTGCCGATCTCCTCGAGCGTCGGCAGCATGGTGAAGCTGTACTGCAGGCCCGCAGTGCCCTGCTGGGTGGCGATGTGGTGGATGTAGAGCATGTGGTTCTGCTCGGCCCAGACACGCACATTGGGGATCTGGTCGAAGCCGATGCCGCTGAGCAGGAAGAAGTCGCCGCCCTGCTGCTGCTGGCATGCCTGTGCCGCCTGCACGGCCTTGCTCGGCTGATACCCGTCGTCCTGGATGGCGATCCCGTCAGCCCCGCCGGGCTGGACGATCTTGCGATTGTAGATGCCGCCCTGCCCCGGGCTGTGCGGGTACGGATCGGTGGCAGGGTTGTTGACCATCTGCCAGAACACGTTGAGGTCGGCGGCCCCGATGTTGAAGGCAGGTCCGAAGGTGAGCGCAGCGTGGGCGCACATCTGGATCGATGTGTCGGTGATGCCAACGGTGTTGTCCGCGCCGGTGTAGAGCCGCGCCGACGGTGCGTTGGGCGCGCCTCCCCCAGAGAACGCCGCGGCGCCAATCGGCTTCCCATTGATGGTGCCGCCACCACCGCCGCCGGATCCGCCGCCGCCTGTCGAACCGGAGGCGGTCGGGCCGGGCGTGCTGGTCGTGTCCGGGGCGTAGCTGGGAATGCTCGAATTCCCGCCGGTGGAGGCGACGGCCGGTCGCGTAGCACCGACGGAGCCGGCGCCGGTGGCGCCCGCGTACGCGCCCCATGCTGAACTCCAGACGAGAAGGGTGCCGGCCACGGCGAACATGCGCGGATGGATCTTCAACTCACGCACCAGTCCGAGACGCAGCCCGCCGCTGGTCGACAGCGCCTGGGACACCGGCTGCGCGAGCAGGGCGACCGACGCCGCGCAGCTCACGCCGAGCACGAGCAGCCAGAGCGGGATTCCGGTGCCACCGGTGCCGCCGCCACCGCCCCCGGCGTTGGTGCTCCCGATGGGTCCCGCGGCATGCGCCGGCGAGGGCTTCGGAGTGGGTGTCGCCGCCGCGGCAGTGGGCGCGGTCGACTTGAAGCCGCTCCCGCCGCCGCTGCTACCACCGCCGCCCGACGATCCCGCCGGTGCCGTCGTGATCGGGGGAGACGTGGCCTGCTGCGAGGAGGTTGTCGTTGCCGTCGCCGTCCCCTGGGTTCGATCGAAGGCAATCGCCCACGGTTGGGTGGTGGCGCCTGCGTCGGGGACCACGGCGAAACCGGTGTTGGTGCCCTTGGCGGTCCAGTAGGGGAGCATCCGCCCGACGTCGAAGCTGAACGACACGATGTTCCCCGCGGCGTCCGTCGCCACCTTGCCGACCACCTTGGGCCCGTTGGTGTCGACGGCAGGCGCGGTGCAGCTCGCCGACGTCGAGCAACCCGTGAAGCTGGTGGGAAGCTCAGTGGCCAGCGGGTAGGCATCGATGATGGCCGCGGTGGTGTTGACGTTGTCCTGCGGTAGCGTCGCCGGGTTGATCACGGACAGCGTCACCACAAGGGAGGTGACCGTCTCGCCCTGGAGCGCGTTCAGCTCCACGTGCAGCAGCGAGTGGTAGGTCTGCGTGCTGGGGTCCGCCGCCACGTGGATGGCATTCGGATCGGGAGCCGGGCACTGGCTGGCGCTGCAGCCGCCCCCGCTGAGCGCGTCGACCTGGTACTGGTCCGCGCCCGCATCGGGAACGTACGCCTGGCGATCCAGCGCCACCGCCTGCTCGGCGGCGTAGCTGACCGTCGGCGGGATCAGAGCGACCGAGGCGGCCAGCCCGATTCCGAGCAGCCCGACCCCGGCGGCGACGCGCAGTCGCCGAAATCCCCCTCCCCGGGTGCGCGGATGTACCGATCGGTGCCACAGCCCCCGGTGTCCAGCCATCGCGCAAACCCTCCCTGGTTCGTCCGCCGAGAATGCTTCGTCCATTCTCCACTGACCTAACGAACGTGCGTTAGGGTATCCTGACCATCTGCCCCCGAGTTGTCAAGAACCAGCGGAGACCGTCCAATGAGCGCCATGCGGGTCGAGGAACGCCAACCGGCGAGTGGCCGGCCCGACCTTGGCGCCCCTGCTCCGTTCAACGATGTCGACCCGGAAACCTTGCTGCCGGCGCGGGCCACCGCCGACGGGACGCTGCGCCGGATGCTCCTCTCCGCCCTGGTGCTGTTCGCCGAGCGGGGCTACCACGCCGTCCCGGTCCGCGAGATCGCCCGCGGCGCGGGCATCCGAGCCAGCTCCATGTATGAGCACCGTGCGTCGAAGGAGAAGCTGCTCCTCGACCTCATGCTGATCGGCCACGAGGAGCATCGCGCCTGGCTCACCGAGGCGCTGCATGGCGCCGGCGTCGATCCTCGCCACCAGATCGACGCCCTGATCCGCGCCCACGTGCGCGTCCACGCCACCTACCCGATGCTCACCCGCGTGTGCAACCGGGAGTTGGGCTCGCTCAGCGACGACAGCCTCGCCCAGGTGCTCGAGGTGCGCCGCGCCGGCGAGCGGCTGTTCATCGCCACCATCGAGCGCGGCGTGGAGACTGGCGCCTTCAGCGTCCCCGACTCGTACCTCGCCACCGCGGCCATCGGCGCCATGGGCATCCGCGTCGCCGACTGGTACCGCCCCAATTCAGAGTTGACCATCGACGCCGTCGCCGACGCCTACGCTCTCTTCACGCTGCGGCTGCTCGGCACCGCCTGAGCTGTCCGCTCAGCCGATCGCGGCCAGCGCCTCTTCGGGCGTGGTCAGCATGCACGTGAACGAGGGCACGTCGCGGACGGTGTGCGTCGATGCCTCGCTCTCGCGCATCTCCTGGACAAGGTCGAGGAAGTCGGCCACAGAGTCGCTTTCGAAGGCGACCACGAACTCCTGGTCGTCGAGCCCGAACGAGTAGGTGGTGTTGATCTTCACGCCCGGGTAGCGGTGGCCCATGGCGATGTGCTCGCTCATCTGGCGCATCCGCTCCTCGCGCGACAGCCGGTACCACGCCCGTGTCTTCACGAACGGGTACACAAAGAGGTAGCGGCGGTTGGTCGGCGCGATCACCAGCCGGTTGCTCCTCCCCTCCTGGTTGGGATGCTCGTGCTTGTCCACGTACATGCTCTGCTTGGTCATCGCGAAGTAGCTGTACGGTGATTCGAGGAACGCGCCCAGTGCGGTGTGGTTGAGGCGCGAGGAGAACTCGTGCAGGTCCTCAATGCGATCGCTGATCAGCCACACCATGAAGTCGGCGTCGCCGCGGGTGCCGACCAGGCTGTAGGTGCGCAGCAGCACGTTGTCGCGGCGATCGAGGTCGGTGATCAGCGCCGCCACCTCGGCGCGGTCGGCACTGCGCTGCTCGTCGCTGCGCAGGCGCCACTCGGGGCGCACCGCGAAGAAGGCGAACCGGATGTGCTGGCGCGCCGTGGGCGGCCGCGCCGTGGCGTCACGGACGGTCAGGGGGCTGGCGAGCTCGGTCATGGCTGCTGACTGTAGCGCGCGGGCGGTTTCCCGCTACACCGTGCGATCGGCGCGCTCCTCGCGAAGCCGGGCCCAGGGATCGCTCACCGCAGCACCTCGAGCGCCGCACGGACCAGCGTGCCGACGCCGACGGGCAGGCAGCGCTCGTCGATGTCGAAGTCGGCGCTGTGGTGCGGCGCCACCGCGTGCCGGGCAACGTCGCCGGCACCGACGAGGAAATAGCATCCGCTGCCGGCGCCGTTGATGAGGCAGGCCACGTCGTCCCCGACGGTGATCGCCTGCGGGGTGACGACGTTCTCCTCCCCCACCGTGGCGGCCGCGGCGCGGCGCACGATGGAGACGGAGTCCGCGTCGCTGATCACCGGCGGGCATCCCGCAGCGCGTTCGAAGAGGGCGGTCGCGCCGAAGGCGGAGGCGATGGCGGCGGTGACCTCCTCAACCCGGTGCAGCAGCCGCTCGCGAATGTCGGGGTCGACGGCGCGCACGGTCCCCCGCAGGCGCACCTCGTCGGCGATGACGTTGAAGGCGCTGCCTCCCTCGATGCGGCCGACGGTGACCACGGCGGGCTCGAACGGCGACGTCTCGCGGCTGACCAGGCTCTGCAGCCCGACCACGACATGGGCCGCGGCGACGACGGGGTCGATGCTGGTGTGAGGCATGCCTCCGTGCCCGCCCCGGCCGCGCACGGTGATGCCGAACTCGTCAGCGCTGCCAAAGATCGGCCCCTCCTTGACCCCGACCGTGCCGACCTGGAGCGGCGCCCAGAGATGGATGCCCAGCACGCGGTCCACGCCGGCCAGGGCGCCGTCATCGATCATCGGCACCGCCCCGGCGGCGATCTCCTCGGCCGGCTGGAAGCAGAGCCGCAGCGTGCCACGCCACGAATCGCGCAGCGACGCGAGGACGGCCGCAGCGCCCAGCGTTATGGCGACGTGGCCGTCGTGTCCGCACGCGTGCATGACGCCGTCGACCTCCGAGGTCACCACCCGGTCCGTACCGCGCTCGCGCACCGGCAGGGCGTCCATGTCGGCGCGGAGCATCAGGGTTGGGCCGTCACCATCGCCATCCGCTTCGCCGGTGAGGTCGGCGATGACACCGGTGCCGCCGACGCCCGCGCGCACCGTGTAGCCGAGCTGCTCGCTGCGCGCGGCCGCGATCTCCGCGGTGCGCCGCTCCTGCAGCGACAGCTCGGGATTGCGGTGCAGGTCGCGCCGCGTCTCGACGACCTCCTCGCGAACGCGGTCCAGCTCCGCGGCGACCCGGGTGTCGAGGTCAGCCACAGCTGGGGGCGCCGATCAGTCGCAGCGCCGCCTCCTGGAGCGCGCCGTTGGTGACCACCTGGTCCGCTCCCCTCTCCATGGCGCGGATGCGCACGTCGCGGGCGTCGTGCGGGCAGAAGCCGATGATCCGGACGTTGCCACGAGCGCGCAGCGCGGCGATCAGCTCGATGCGCGCGTCGACGTCGGCGTTGAGGTCGACGAACACGTTCTCCGCCTGCGGAACATCGCCGCCGGTCGCAAGCCGGACCACCGCGGTGTCGCGGAGGGCAGCGCGGAGGCGGCTGGCGAGGAGCAGGTCACCGCTGACCAGGACGACCGTGAGGCCAGGCATCGCCGCCATCATAGGAGCGCGGCCGTGCCGGGCTGCGCGGCGGCTGGCACACTTGGCGCCTCGCGCAACGCGCACCCTGGAGGAAGACATGGAGATCAGGACGGTCGGCGTCGTCGGTGCCGGGCTGATGGGCTCGGGCATTGCCGAGGTCTGTGCCCGCAGCGGGCTGCGCACCCGAGTGGCGGAGTCCAACGAGGAGGCGCTCGCCGCGGGGCGGCGGCGGGTGGAGCGCTCGCTGGACCGCGGGCGCCAGGGCGGCAAGCTCAGCGCTGAGGACGTCGAGCAGATCACCGACCGGCTCTCCTTCAGCGCCACGCTGGATGAGTTCAGCGACTGCGACATCGTCATCGAGGCCATCGTCGAGCGCCTCGCCGACAAGGTCGACGTCTTCAGCCGGCTCGACCGCATTGTGCCCGAGCACGCCATCCTCTCCACCAACACGTCCTCGCTGCCGATCATGGAGATCGCGCGGGCCACCGGCCGGCCGGACCGCGTGATCGGCACCCACTTCTTCAACCCCGCGCCGGTGATGAAACTGCTCGAGGTGGTGCGCACCATCGCCACCAGCGACGACACCCTCAACGAGACGCGCGCCCTCGGCGAGAAGCTGGGCAAGCGGGTCATCGTCGCCCAGGACCGCGGCGGGTTCATCGTCAACCTGCTGCTCATCCCCTTTCTCAACAACGCGGTCCGCCTCTACGAGTCCGGCTTCGCCACCAAGGACGACATCGACGAGGGCATGTGCCTGGGCTGCGGACATCCCATGGGGCCGCTGCAGCTGCTCGACTACATCGGCCTCGACACCGCGCTCTTCGTCTGCGACGCGCTCTACGAGGAGTACGCGATCCGCGACTACGCGGCCCCACCGCTGCTCAAGCGGATGGTGGCGGCGGGCTACCTCGGCCGCAAGAGCGGGCGCGGGTTCTACGAGTACGAGGGCGCGCAGAAGCGCTGAGGCATCACGCGGGCGGAGGGCTGCCCGGTCCTGTCGGTGGGCGCTGCTGCTCGAGCACGTGGAGCCGGACGGTGTGGAGCAGGACGCCCTCGTGCCAGAACTCGGCCGCGTACTCGCCCGGCTCCCCGAGGGTGGGCTGGAGCAGGGTGACCGTCGAGACGCTCACCTCTCCGGCGCCGGCCGGCGGTGGTCCCGCCGACTCGAAGCGCATCGTGGTCGGCGGCAGCACCAGCTTGCTGAGGTTGTCGACGAAGCGAAGCTCGACGATGTGGACGGTCCCGGCGTCGGCGTTGGTGAAGCGGAAGCCCGCCACCACCGTGAAGCTGGCCATCCCGGGCAGCTGCGCCAGGGCCAGGGCGCTGAAGCCGCCGCCCAGCACGTAGAACTTGCCGTCGGCGGGGACGGTGGCGGCGTCGGCGAAGAAGGCGAAGCTCATCTCCATGGCCAGCCGACTCTGACGGACGGCCCCGCCGACGCGCAGCAGGCGAAGCCGGGACCCGCTCCGTCACCATCGAGGGCGATGGACGTCGCGCCCGACCTGCGCCCCCTGCACGTCTTCGTCTGCACCACGGTCGGGCGCCACCACTGCGGGGGCATGGGCAGCGAGAGGATCCTGCTCCGGCTGCGCGACGAGCTCGAGAGGCGGGGCCTCACCCACGTCCGCACCACGCGGATGGGCTGCAACCAGCAGCACCACCAGGGACCGATCCTCATCGTCTATCCCGACGGCGTCTGGTACGGCAATCTCGCGGCCGAGAACGTCGACGAGATCATCGACGAGCACCTCGTCGGTGGCCGCCCCGTGGAGCGCCTGCGCATCACCCCGGACGGCGAGTGGGCCTCGACTGTCCTCACGTAGTAGGGTGTTTGCAGTCAACCGCAATCGCTAGGAGGCAGAGATGGGCTACATCCGCGGCTTCGTTCATGGCGGCATCGCCGGCATCGTGGTCGGCCTGTGCGTCGCCCCGCAGCAGGGCGCCAAGACCCGCCAGCAGCTGGCCGCGTTCGGCTCCGCCGCCCGCGATGGCTACCAGGTGGCCGAGCGAACCGTGCGCCGGGTGGTCCCGTTGGCCAGCGCCGCCGCCGGTGCTGCCCGCCACCAGGTGGAGAAGGCGCGGCACGACGACGACGAGGGTATCCAGGTCGAGGGCTCGGTGCGCATCCACAACGAGACCAACGGGCGGCACTGATCCCGGCGGCTCAGCCCCGCAGCACCGAGCCCGGTGCCGGTTCGGGATCCTCGACGGTGCCGAGCGCTGCCAGGATGCCGAGCACGCCCACCGCCAAGTCGAGGATGTTGAGGGCGGTGGTGAAGTGCAGCCCGGCGTAGCTGCGGGTGGCGGCGGCGTCGTCGCCGAGCAGGAAGCCCGCGATCGCCAGCGCCAGGAGGGCGACCCCGATCGCGCCCGCCAGGATGCGACCCAGGTGGCGCGAGGCGGCAAAGGCGGCGAACGCGAAGACCGCGAGCAGCACGATGTCGAGCGCGTCACGTGCCCAGGTGAGATGCAGCGTGAGGCTGCCGATGTTGCCGCCGCCGTTGGCGGCGGGCGGTCCGGCGTTGCCCGCGGCGAGGCCACCGATGCCGACGACCAGGAAGACGAGCGTGCAGAGCTGCGCGTAGAGACGTGCCATGGCGGCGAGTCTGCCCGATCGCGGTGCGGCTGCGCGCGGCGCGCTCAGCCGGCGACGCGCAGCGCCAGAAGGGTGACGTTGTCGGTGGCGCCGGCGTCGAGCGCTGCCGCTGCGGCGCGTTCGACGACCGCGGTCAGTGGCCCGGGGGCGTCGAGCAGCGCGGCGATGTGGTCGTCCTCCAGCGGCTCCCAGAAACCGTCGCTGCAGAGCACCAGCACGTCGCCCCTCTGCAGTCCGGTCGATGCCAGCTCGGGCTCGATCGGGTCCCCCATCACCGCGGTGGTGATGATGTTGCGACGCGGGTGGCGTCGCTCCGAGCCGGCCGGCAGCTCCCCGGACCGCACCCGCTCCCCCACCCAGGAGTGGTCGCTGGTGAGGACCGTCGCCACGCCGTTCCGCACCAGGTAGGCGCGGCTGTCCCCGGCGTGGCCGATGTCGGCGCGCCCCCCGCGGACGGCAGCGAGGGTCAGGGTCGTGCCCGGATTGCCACCGATGGCCTCGCGCAGGCGGGACAGCGCCCGGTTGGCCGCGAGCACCGCGCCGAGCATGTCAGGGCCACCCGGGGCGCCAAGGACATCGATTGCCGCGGCAGACGCGGCCTGAGCCGCCTCCCCGCCGCCGGGCATCCCGCCCATGCCATCGGCGACGAGCACGCCCACGCCACCGCCCGGCAGGGCGATGGCCGCGAAGGCGTCTTGGTTCTCGGTGCGAACCGGCCCGATGTGGGTCGCCGCGGCGACCTCGATCAACCCGCCCGCGTGCGCCGAGAGGTCGGTGACCGAGATTGCGACCGGCTCGGTCATCCCGCGGTGCCGGTGCTCGCCGGCGGCTCGGCCGCGGCCGGCCTGCCCAGCAGCAACTCCACGACCTCATCGGCGATGGCCACGGGGTCGGAGCATTGGATGGTGGTCATGCCCAGCTCGGTCGCGGCGTCGACATTGCAGCGCAGGTCGTCGACGAACAGGCACTCCTGCGGACTCAGCCCGAGCCGTTCGCAGGTGAGCAGGTAGATCGCCGGGTCGGGCTTGCGCAGGCCGACCTGCGAGGAGTCGACGACCACGTCGAACAGTTCCTCGACGGGCAGGAGCGAGCGCCACATCGGCTCGCCGGCGCGCGAGATGTTGGTGAGCAGCGCGGTGCGGTAGCCGGCGCCCTTGACCTGGCGCACGGCGTCGATCATCGCCCCGCACGCGACCAACCCCTTGCCGAAGACGATGCGTTGCGCCGTCCGGGCGTCGACCGGCGACCCGCCCGCGGCGACGTGACGAGCGACCATCCGGTCGAAGAACTCGTCGTCGGAGATCTTCCCGGTCTCGAGGAGGTGAAGATCGTGCGCCCCGGTCGGCAGGTGGTACACGTCCCTGAACTCGTTGAGAAAGAAGTGCAGCACCTCGACATGGAGGGGATCATCGATCTGCTTGCGGTGCCTGCCGAGCGGCTCGGTCATGACCCCGCCGAGATCGAAGACCGCGCCGCGCAGCGGCCGGGTCGGTGCGGCGGTCACGGGGTCATTGTGCCCGATGGACCGGCGCCGCCCGCCGGTACCATCGGGCCGTGCGCGTGCTGTTCTGGGTCTCGATGGCGGCGTGGGCGGCGCTCGAGATCGGCCTGATGCTGCGCGACGGCCTGGCCGGGGCGATCGACCGCGGCCAGGACCGCGGCAGCGGCCCGTTCCTCATCCTCCTCATCGCCGCGGCGATCGCCGCCGACCTGGCCCTCTCGCGCGGCCCGGACTGGCCCCGCCTGCGCGACGGCGCGCTGTTCGCACTTGGCATGGCCCTGGTGTGGGCCGGCCTCCTGCTGCGGCTCTGGGCGGTGATGACCCTCGGCCGCTTCTTCCGCCTCGTCGTGATCGTGCAGAGCGGCCACCGCGTGATCCGCAACGGGCCCTATCGTGTGCTCCGCCATCCCGCCTACAGCGGCACCATGCTGACCATGATCGGCCTCGGGCTGGCACTCGACAGCTGGCTCGGGCTCGCCGCCTGCGTCGTCCTTCCCCTGATCGGCTACGCGCGCCGCGTCACCGTCGAGGAGACCGCGCTGCGTCAGCGCCTCGGGCCGGAGTACGTCGAGTACTCGTGCACCACGCGGCGGCTGATCCCGTTCGTCTGGTGATCACGCTCGCTCCCGCTGAGCACGCGGGCGGGAAGTGAGCGCACCACCATCAGGGCGACCAGCCCCACCGCGGCGCCGCCGAGGGTGTCGAGCAGGTAGTGCTCGGCCATCAGCAGCACACCGAACGCCACGGTGGCCGGGTACAGCACCCACAACCAGCGCCAGCGTGATCGCAGGGCGCCGATCACCTCTGCGGCCACCACGACCGGGATGGTCACGTGCAGCGACGGCATCGCCCCGAAGGGTTCGGGATCTGCGCTTGCGTACAGCGCACCCGCGTGGAACGACTGCAGCACCTCGATGATGCTGCGATGCAGTGGGGGCAGCAACCCCTGCTGCGACGCATACCACGGCGGCGTCTGCGGGAAGGCGAGGTAGACCGCGAACCCGAACACCATGGCGAGCATGTAGGTCGCCACGAAGCGGTCGAAGCGCTCGCGATGACGGCGCCACAGCCACAACGCGGTGAGCAGCGGCATCGCGTAGTGGAGCATGTACTCGGCGGTGAGCGCGCCGGCCGGCAGCCCGAGCAGAGCCCGTGCGTGCTCCTGCAGCCAGAGCGGCACCACCACGCCGCTGACGGCACGGTCGAACTGGATCGGCAGGGTCGAGCCGGCGCGCGTGCCCTGGTAGTGGGCGAGACCGCCGAGGGAGAGGAACACGACGGCGATCAGGAGCATCGGCGCCCAGCGGCTGAGCCACGCCGGGACGGGCACCGCGAGAGCGCCGACCGCGATCACCCCGAGCACGATCAGCCACCAGTCGAAGGTGCCGCCGGTGGCCACGCTGAAGAGGGACACGGCCACGGCGTCCACGACGATGAGCGCGTAGACGAAGGGGGCGCGACGAATCGGCGCTGTCCGGCCGCCCTCCGGTGTCGCCGCCTCCATCCGCCTGCAGCGTACTCAACAGCCACCACCTGCGGCCATGACCCGGTGAGGTCAGGTCGCCGATCGGATCCGCTGCAAACGGCGCAGGGTGTCGGCAAGGGCGCGCACGATGTCCTCGCGCCCGGCGTCCTCGGCGAGCATGGGGCCGCCGTCCGCCGGGGGGACGTTGGGGATGGGGTGCGCCGTCGCCTGAGCCGGTGTGCCGGAGAGGAAGACCTCGTCGGCGGGTCGAAGGCGCGCCCTCCGGAACCGCGCGCTCGTCTCCGGAGGAGCGCGGCGCAGTCGCTTCTCGAGGCGGGCCTCGGCGTCCTCACGGAAGGTGTGCGTCGCAGCCAGCAGCTCGACAGCGGAGCGCGCCAGGTCGAGCAGGCTCTCACCGGCGGCAACGGTGACATTGCGCAGTCCGCGGTAATGCTCGGCGTCCCTGGCGGCGGCGACACCGACGATGAAGCGGCCGTCGAGTCCGGGCAGCCACGGCGCGATGCCGTCCTCGTGGAGGACCAGGTAGATGGGCTCGCTGTTGCGGGGGATGGCGTGCGCCCACCAGCGGTCCAGCTTCGCCTGCCGCTCGCCATCGGCGAAGAACGACAACCCGCGCACCGGCGGAACCGCGATCACGGCCAGTGGAGCGTCAGCGCGGCGTACCTCGTCAAGCGCAGCAGCGAGCCGCTGAGCCTCCTCGACGTCCGCGACCAGCACGGTCATCGCGTACTGCGGGGGCTGAGTCTGCGATGGGTGGGAGATGCTGCCCTTCCTCGGATGAAACGGGTGTTGGACGCGGGTCTGGACGCCGACGGACGCCACCAGCGTCTCGCCGAGATGATAGCAACGGGAGCGCATCAGGTCGGGGGAGCGGCGCCCGCAGATAGAGTCCGACCGTGATGGTTGACGCGTCCGGGGGCATGGCATGACCGGGCCCGGGGCGCGCGGCACGGGATCGTACCGGTGGTGGGTGCTGGGGGTCACGAGCCTCGGCGCGCTGCTGGCGTCTCTCAACATGAGCACGCTGGTCATCGCTCTTCCGCAGCTACTCCGGAGCCTGCACACGGGGCTGATCGAGGTGGTCTGGGTGCTGCTCTCCTACCTCCTCGCGCAGACCGCGCTGGTTCTCAGCGCGGGCAGGCTCGGCGACCTGTACGGCCGCAAACGCCTGTACGCGGCTGGCTTTGCGCTCTTCACCGTGATGGCGCTGGCATCGGGCTTCGCCGGGATGCCGCTGCTGCTCATCGGCCTGCGCGTGCTCGCCGGGTGCGGTGGTGCGCTGATGCTCGCCAGCAGCGGGGCCATCGTCACCGACGCATTCCCGCGCCGCGAGCTCGGGCTCGCGCTGGGCATCAACGCGATGGTCATTGCCGTCGGCGCCGCGGTGGGCCCGGTGCTGGGCGGCTGGCTCACGTCGTTCGGCTGGCAGTGGGTGTTCTGGTTCAACGTGCCGCTCGGCGTGCTCGGCACCATTGCGTCCGTCATTGTGCTGCGTGACTCAACGGCACCGCGCCGAGCCGCGCGCGTCGACTGGCTCGGCAACCTGGTGTTCCTGGTCGCGATGACCGGTCTGCTCGTCGCGCTGTCGATGGGTGGCATCGAGGGCTGGACGCACCCCGCCGTCGTCGCGGGCGCCGTCGCGTTCGTCGCCGCCACGCCACTGTTCTTCCGCCTGCAGCTCACCGTGCGCGACCCGCTGCTCGACCTCACGCTGTTCCGCAACCGGCTCTTCGCCATCGCCAACCTCACCCAGTTCCTCAACGGGCTCGCCCGAATGGGCCTCCTCTTCCTGCTGGTGTTCTTCTTCCAGGGCCCCGAGGGGAAGGACCCGATCACTGCCGGCGTGCTCGTCCTGCCGCTGCCGATCGGCATGTTCGTCTTCTCCCCCATCTCCGGCTGGATGAGCGACCACATCGGCTCGCGGCTGCCGAGCACCGCCGGGCTCGTGCTCACCGGCGTGGGCCTGCTCGGGATGGCGGCGACGCTGAGCGTCGGCGTCATCTATCCGCTGCTCGCCGTGTGGCTGGGGATCACCGGCGCCGGCGCCGGCCTGTTCAACTCGCCCAACGCCAGCTCGATCATGGCGTCGGTCAGCGCGGCCCAGCGCGGCATCGCGTCGGGCGTGCGCATGCTTCTCGCCCTCGCAGGCAGCATGATCTCGATCGCGTTTGTGCTCGCGATCGTGACCTCGAGCCTCCCCAAGGCAGCGATGCTGCAGATCTTCTCCGGGCTGGCTAGTGGGCTACCTGCCGCGGAGGTCGCGCCGTTCATCACGGGCGTGCGCGTCGCGCTGCTGGTGCTCGGGCTGATCAGCGTGCTGTCGGCGCCGCTGTCGCTGCTCCGCGGCGCCGAACAATCACGGCGCCTTCCGGCGGTTCCCTCGGCGGCGTAGACACAGCGCCTCGACTGGCGTGGCCCGCCGTTCGTGTCGACCTCCGCACAGCTACGACGCCGCTCGGGCAGCGACGCCGCATGAATTTCTGTCGCAATCAGAGTGTCGCGCTGAGCTTGGTGTGGTCGGGGCGACTGGATTCGAACCAGCGACCCCCTGCTCCCAAAGTATGGGGGTCTAAAACGTATTCGCGAGGGCTCTTAGGCATCCTGCCGTCGGTTCTTGCCGAAGGGGTGAAGTGGGCTGATCCGGTGAGAGGATGCTGGCTTCGGCAGCGAGCCCGTCGTCGGCGGCAACCGTCCCTGTCAGGCAGGCTGCGCACGCCGATCACGCCGAAGCCCCGCTGTGCGCGGACTAGGTTCCGGCGGGCGTCGGCAGTCCTGACGAGGCGCCGTCCTTTGGCGCTCGATCGGCCGGCTCTTTCGGTTAGGCCGCTTCTCGCGGCTCTATCTAACACCGCTTTCGGTGACGACTAGCCTTCCAAGCCGAATGTCGCTGGTTCGAGTCTCGCCTCCCCCGCACTGGACGCCGAGAGGCCAACTCATCGTGACCTGACCTTGGCGTGGAGTGCTGAGAGTCGAATGTGTGGCCCGTCGACGATCCCGAAAAGGTTTGCATTGTGTGAGGGGAGGCCAGCCATTCTTGCGCGCGCCTGAATCTGAATACGTGGATCACGCTGCAGTTGTGATGCGTGGTGCTTGCCACCCTGCCACTGCGCTCCGAGAGTTGATAAGTGGTCGGGCTTGTCTGGTCAGGCGGCGGCGACGCGGTTGCCGTGTAGCAGCAGTTCCAGGTCAGCAGCGGGCACCGGCCGCGAGTACAGGTAGCCCTGCGCGAGGCGACATCCCATCGCGTGCAGTGCCTCGTGCTGCTCCTCCGATTCCACCCCCTCGGCGACAGTTGCCAAACCCAGTGCCGCGCCGAGGTCGAGCAGAACTTTGACCAGCGGTTGAGATGAGGTGACGGTCACCTGATCCACAAAGGACTTGTCGATCTTGAGCAGATCGACATCGAATTGCTGGAGGTAGGTGAGCGACGAGTATCCGGTTCCAAAGTCGTCGAGAGCTAGCCGCACCCCGTCCGACCGCACGCTCCGCAGTTGGGTCTGCGCTGCCCCGGCACCTTCGATGAGTCCACTCTCGGTGAGCTCGATAACGAGCGCATCAGCGGGAAGGCCGCTGTTTGCGAGAGCCGCGCGTACTGCCGTTTCGAATTCGAGCCGCTGCAACTGAACACTGCTCGCGTTGACGGTTAGGTACAGCGGCACGCCCAGCTGAGTGCGCCATTGCTGCACCGTGCGACACGCGTCCTTCAGTACCCAGGCCCCCACGTCGACGATCAGTCCAGTACGTTCCAGATCCGCGATGAACCGTCCCGGGGCCAGAAGTCCGAGGCGGCCATGCTGCCAGCGCACCAGCGCCTCCACACCGACGATCCGTTGCGTCGCCACCTCGACGATCGGCTGATAGTGGACAACGAACTGATCGGCCGACAGAGCCGCTTCTAACTCCGCGCGCCACCGTACCTGCTCGTCGAGGGCAGCCTCGAGGCCTGACGTGTAGACCACGAGCGCGTTGTCTTCAGTTGCGTCGCCCATTGACACGGCGATTTCGGCTCTGCGCAGCATCTCGTGCGCCTCGTGAGCGCCGTGACCACCACTGACCAGGCCGATCCTTCCCCGTACACGGACCGGTCGGGCATCGACTTCTATCGGCTCCTCCAATGATTTGAGCAAACGGCGGCCGATGCTGACTGCGTCGTCGAGCGACGTCCCATCGTCGAGAAGAACGCCGAACTGTTCACCAGCGAGATGCGCGGCCAGGTCGCCCCCACGAAGGCCCATCTGCAAACGGCGACCCGTGATGACCAGGATGCGGTCCCCAGCCGTGCGACCCAAGCGGTCGATGATCTCATTGAACTCCGCGAGTTCGATGAGCAAGAGCGTGCAGTCGCCCTGTGCGGTATTGAGTGCGTCGTTGATTCGCCGTCGCAGCAAGTCACGGTTTGGCAGCCCGGTGAGGCCGTCATGGCTGAGGGTGTGCAGGAGGCCGGCACCTTCGAACAAAGCGAGGCTCTGCCTGACCACGACCAGCGCGATCAGGGTGATGATGCTGACGAGGAGGAACGTGTCAATGCCGTGCTGGGCGGTGATGCGCCAGATCGCGACGGCAGCCGCGATTGCTACGGGAAGGTAGGGCGCCGCGACGCGCAGCCGCGATGGCAGGGGCGCCCGTGCCGCCGATGAACCGGCACTGGTCCCAGCCTGCATGCCTGCAAGCGCGATGAGCAGAAAGGCTGCGACCCATGCGCTGTCAAGTGGGGTGCCGCTGGCGAAACTGCCTGTCGCCGTGAAGTACGCGAAGCTGCTGTCAGCCAGGGCGCTGGCAGTGACCCCAGCCGCGAGGAGGAGGAGGGGAGTTCTGGTGCTGGCGCGAGCGCGGGTGGCGAGGAGGAGTGCCATGGTGACAATGGCGATGTCGCTGATCGGATAGGCGAGACTCAAGACCATGCCAAGCGGGCTGTCGGAGCCTCCGGAATAGATGGCGCTGAGCAGCGTCGACCAGCTGATCACGAGCAGTGCCGTTGCGATGATCAGGCCGTCGACGCCCGTTTGCATGCGCGCCGCCGCCCCGCGAATGAGCTGCGGAAATCCGAGCAACCCCGCGATCATCAATGGGACTGCGCCGAGGAAACCCACATCGGCGAGGGACGGGAAGGGAACGGGCGTGTTTTGGATCAGCTCGTACCAGCACCAGGCCAGTTCACCCGCCGCCCAGGTGGCGCAGGACGCGGCTATCAGCGCCCAGGAGCGCCTGTCCCGGCCAGAGAGGCGACGGGTGGCGACCGCACAGGCGATGGCGCCGGCAACCGCCGCTCCGAGCTCGCCCAGGTCATCCACCCACATGGTGACCGTCACACCGCCGATGTGGATGAACAACCACAACGCAAACATGCTCACCGCAACGAGCACCACGAGGTATCTCGCGGACGGACGTCGTAGCCGGCTTCCTGTTGGGGGGTAGACGCCTGCGACGTTGGGTAGCCGCTTCGTGTGGTTGATCTCAAACACTCGATTGGCGGGGCGCAGCGTCGCGGAAACGCTTTGGAGCTCCCTGGCACGAACCCAGAGGAGGGTGGAGTGACGCGCAAGCGCCGCACCGCACTCCGGAAGCATGCTTCGAGGCGATGACTGTGCCGAACGCCCCCATCAAACACGATCGCTTTGTCAGGGTTAATCGCATCAAGATCACTCTACGGCTCCCTAGGGTTCTTTCAAGACGCCTCGGTGACAGATATGTCCGTATCTCTCGTACCGTGCCCCAGGCGGAGCCAATCTCCCATGGGGGACGGCCACACACGAAATCTTAAGCTCAGGCAATGGCTGAGCCCCCTTCTTGGAACAGCGCCTATCAGGGAGCACCACCCTGGGACATTGGCGGCCCGCAGCCCGAGTTCGTGAAGCTGGCCGACGCGGGGAAGCTTCGCGGGCGGGTCCTGGACGCCGGGTGCGGGACTGGTGAGCAGGTGCTGTTGGCCGCGAGGCATGGCGCGGAGGCCATGGGGGTCGACATCGCGGACCTCGCGATCGAGCGTGCGCGAGCCAAAGCAGAGGAGCGTGGGATCAGCGCGACGTTTCAGGTGGCGGATGTGCTCCACCTCGAGCAGTTGGGGCGGCAGTTCGATGTCGTCACCGACAGTGGCGTGTTCCACGTCTTTGACGACGAGCAGCGCCCGATATACGTCAGCAGCCTGAGGTCGGTCCTTCGCCCCGGCGGCATGTATTACATGATGTGCTTTAGCGATCGCCAGCCCGGGGACTGGGGACCGCGCCGCGTGTCGCAACAGGAGTTGAGCGCCGCATTCGCAGACGGCTGGTCGATCGGGTCGATCGAAGCAGTGAAGTTCGCGGTCACCATCGACCTCGAGGGGGCTCACGCGTGGCTCGCGACGATCGAACGCTTATGACCGTCGTCTCCATAGGGTCGTGGTCAGATCTGTCTACTCTGGAGTCTCGGCAACGGATCCGCGGCGGGGCCCCAATTCGCAGACTGACCGGGCCGTCGCCTCGGTGCCGGCCTGCCCTGGGTGTTGTCCCCTTTACCTACCTGGCGGACTGAGCCTGTGCGAACACTCGGACCGTCCGGGGTTGGCGCCACACAGCCGGGGACTCGTACTCGGCGAGGGGTCACCGACTCAGCGTGGGCGGAGCTGTGGCGCGGACGGCGGGCGCGGGCTGAAGAACGGCAGGGCCACCCGCGCGATTGACTGCCACGGCGGCGGAGATGCCACCGACGACGACGACGGCGTCGGGGAGCCGTCAGGCAGCCACCGTGACGGTTAGGGTCTGGGGCGTCCCGATCTGATCGGGAACCGGCTCGCCATCCGCCTCGAGGCCGGCTATGTGCACGGCAATCGCCTCTGCGGCTCTCTCCCGGCACTCGTCGACCGTCCTGCCCTGGGTGAAGCAGCCCGGCAGAGCAGGGACCAGCACCATGAATCCGCCGGTTTCCTCAGGTTCGAGCACGACGGTGTACGTCCTCATGCGGTCATCCTCTCACAGAGCAGCGCGGAACTCGTCTGGGCTGATGCCGGCTTGCGAAAGTATTGAGCGGAGCAGGCCAGGCCCGATTGTCTCTCCCGCGTGAAGAGGCACGGTGACGCGCCCACCGCGCTCCGGGTGCTTGAGTTGCGCGTGCGAGCCCTTCTGGACGACGAGCACCCAACCAAGATGGTTGACTGCCCGGACGATCTCGCGGCCGGTGATGCGCGGGAGCGGCGGCATCCCTGTACCGTACTTCGGCCGCGCCAGCGGAGGGCAAACAATCCAGCGTACTGTGCCTGCCGGTACGGCGGTGGACTGAAGGCGAAACGCGTGGTCGGGGCGGCGGGACTCGAACCCACGACCTCCCATCTCGGTGTCCCCCTGTCGCTACGGGAGCCTCCGGCCCTCTCGCGTGGGGCAGCCGACAGAGCTAGGCTCGAGGCATGACGGGAAACCACATCCATTCAGGACGGCGTCTCCTCGGCTATGCAGCCTCCGTGGTGGCGCCGATCGCGGTCACGTTGGCTCTGCTATCCCTCAGTGGCGGCGTCTCGCGCGACTACATCTTCATCTACCTCGCCGTTGTCGCCATCTTGGCCGTCCTCAGCGGCCTCGTCCCAGCGCTGCTTGCCGCCGCCGCGAGCTTCCTTCTCGTCGATTGGTTCTTCGTTCTCCCGCTCCACACCCTGACGATTGCGGATCAGACCGACGTTATCAACCTCCTGGTGTTTTTCGGCACCGCGGGGCTGGTCGGCGGCCTCGGCTCACGACGTCGAGCCGCCCAGCTGCGCGCCGAGGCACTCGGTTCCGACCTGAGAGCCGCTAACCAAGACCTGGAACGCTTGAACCTCGAGCAATCTCGTGCGGCTGCCACAGCGCTTCAGCTCGCTCAGACACGACAACAGGTGCTTCTGCTCACCGAGAGCGACAGGCTGCGACGGGAGTTGCTCGCCAGTGTGTCCCACGAGCTCAGAACACCCCTGGCAAGCCTTCTCACTGGCACGACCGCGCTCATGGCCCTCGATGACCTTGACCCACGGGTGCGCCGCCGACTCACCGCCCTGGAGGGTGAGGAGCGGCGGCTGTCCCGGTTGGTGTCCGACCTACTCGATATGGCTCGCATCGAGGGGCATACACTGGATCTCCGGCTGCGCGATCTTGACCTAACCGAAGCGGTCGCCGCCGCGGTTGAACGCAGCCGCTACACGCATCCCGACCGCGAGATCAGGACGGCGCGGAGCGGACCCCCACTCGAGGTCGTGGCCGACTGGGATCGCCTGGGACAAATCCTAGACAACCTCATTGCCAACGCCCACCGGCACGGCGACGCTGGCATGCCCATTGAGATCTCTGTTGTGCGCGGGCTGCGGGGGATGGCCGTCACGCGCGTGCTGGACGAAGGCCCGGGCGTCCCGCCCGAACTGCGCGACACCATCTTCGAGCGCTTTGTTCGGGGGCCCTCCTCGTCAAACGAGCCCGCGGGTATTGGGCTGGGTTTGGCGATCGTCCGCGGCTTGGTGGAAGCCCAAGCCGGTCGAGTGTGGCTCGAAGACGGAGACTCTGGACGCTTTGCGTTCAGTCTCCCTCTCGCCGAGAGAGTCGCGTCACCCGACGGCGGCGAGGATGCGCACGTCGACGTCAACACGCGACCGGATGGTCCTGCGCAGCATCGCTGATCTGTGATGCTCACCGCGGGGCATCTCGACCTCAGGGATGCGGTGGTCGCCGGTCTGACCAGTCCGGGCGATGGTGGCTACCGAGCTCTGGACGGCGTCTACCTCAGCCAGCTGCACCGTTATCAAGGGCCAGGTTGAGCTGCAGCACGTTGATGTAAGGGGATCCGAAGATCCCCAGGGACCGTCCACTCAGGTGGTCCTCCACGACCTGGCGCAGGCGTGTGGCGTCGAGGTGGCGGGCAGTGGCGACCATGCTGACCTGCGCCAGCGCCGCGGCCTCACTGATGTCGGGATCGAACCCCGTGAAGTCTCCGGTGACCAGGTCGACTGGCATCGGAGCGTCGGTCCCATCTGGGTTCTTGGCGACGCCCAGACTGTGGAGATAGGTTGTGTATTCCGTCACATGCGTGATGAGGATGGAGTTGCTCGGGCCCAGGTTGCTTCCGATTGAAGAAGCGGCGTTGCACGCTGGCTGGACCAGGCTGCTCGTGGTGGACCCATTGGGGTTCGTCGTCGAGGCGAAGAGCCAGAGAGGGCGGCTCTGGAAGTACTTGGGATCCACGGCAAAGTACATGTCGTTGCCGGACTTGTCCTTCATCGTCTGGTAGGTGACGTTCCCGCTCGAATCCTTGATCGTCTTGTAGTAGCACTGGCCGATCAGCGTGGATCCCACGACGTTGCCCTGGGCGTCGGTGACCAGGCTCCCGTTGGCCTGGTTATGAAACGCCACCTGGCTGATCCCGGTCATCACCAGCGGGTAGGCGATGCCGCAGACGATGGTGATGGCCAGGGTGATACGCGTTCCCACCCAGAGGTCGTGGAGGAGCTTGCGATACATGTGAATGACCTCCTAGGCCAGGTGGATCGCGGTGATGATGATGTCGATCAGCTTGATGCCGATGAAGGGCGCGATGATCCCGCCGACGCCCCAGATGAGCAGGTTGCGCCGCAGCAGCGCGGCGGCCCCGACGGCGCGGTAGGCAACTCCCCGCAATGCGATGGGGATCAGCGCAACGATGATGAGGGCGTTGAAGATGACAGCAGAGAGGATCGCACTGTTCGGGCTGTGCAGCCGCATGATGTTGAGCGCGCCCAGATCGGCAAGCGCGGGCGTGGCGATGAACAGCGCCGGGATGATTGCAAAGTACTTGCCGACATCGTTGGCGATCGAGAAGGTCGTCAGCGCGCCGCGCGTCATGAGCAGTTGCTTGCCTGTCTCCACGATCTCGATGAGCTTGGTGGGGTTGGAGTCCAGATCGACGAGATTGCCCGCCTCCTTGGCCGCCTGGGTCCCACTCTGCATGGCGACGCCAACGTCCGCCTGCGCCAACGCCGGTGCGTCGTTGGTCCCGTCCCCGGTCATGGCGACCAGCTTGCCCTCATCCTGCTCCTTGCGAATCAGCAGGAGCTTGTCTTCGGGCGTCGCCTCGGCGAGGAAGTCGTCGACCCCCGCCTCCTCGGCGATGGCCGCGGCGGTCAACGGGTTGTCGCCGGTGATCATCACGGTGCGCAGGCCCATCCGGCGCATCTCCTCGAATCGATCCTTGATGCCAGGCTTGACGATGTCCTTGAGGTGAATCGTTCCGAGGACGATCTTGTTCTCGGCGACAACGAGCGGCGTGCCGCCGCTACGGGCGATCTTCTCGACGTCCGCACTGACGGTCGCCGGCAGCGCTCTGGATCCCCCGTCCGAGCACCAACTCGCCACCGAGTCCGCCGCTCCCTTGCGGATCGACGTTCCGGACCTGTCCACGCCGCTCATGCGCGTGGTCGCCGAGAACGGCACGAACTCCCATCCCTCAGCGGAGCTCGCCGAGGCGCCGAGCCTCCTCGCCAGCGCGACGATGCTGCGGCCCTCGGGGGTCCCGTCAGGGATGGATGCGAGATTGACCGCCTGGACCAATCGCTGCATGTCGACACCGTCTGCCGGGAGAAACTCGGCGGCCTGCCGGTTCCCCAGGGTGATGGTTCCGGTCTTGTCGAGCAGGAGCGTGTCGACGTCGCCCGCCGCCTCCACCGCCCGTCCGGACATGGCCAGCACATTCTTCTGCATGAGACGGTCGATGCCCGCGATTCCGATCGCTGACAGCAGCGCTCCGATGGTCGTCGGAATCAGACAGACCAGGAGTGCGATGAGCACCGTGACCGTGATCGAGGTTCCGGCGAAGACCGCAAAGGGCTGCAAGGAGACCACCGCGAAGATGAAGATGATCGTCAGGCTGGCCAGGAGAATGTTCAGCGCAATCTCATTGGGGGTCTTCTGCCGGGAGGCCGATTCCACCAGGCCGATGATCTTGTCGAGGAACGTCTCGCCGGGATTCTGGGTGATCTCCACGACGATGCGATCAGAGAGCACTCGCGTACCGCCGGTCACCGCGCTACGGTCGCCGCCCGCCTCGCGGATGACGGGGGCAGACTCGCCGGTGATGGCCGACTCGTCGACCGATGCGATGCCCTCGATGATCGTCCCGTCGCTGGGGATGACGTCGCCCGTCTCGCAGACCACGATGTCACCCTTGCGAAGCTCTGGCGCGGGTACGGCAACCTCGCGACCGTCCACCAACTTGCGCGCGATCGTGTCACTGCGGGTCTTGCGCAGCGTGGCGGCCTGGGCCTTGCCGCGTCCCTCCGCCACCGCCTCGGCGAAGTTGGCGAAGAGAACGGTGAACCACAGCCAGAGCGCGATCTGGAAGACGAAGCCATTGTTGGGGCCGTTGGTGAACAGCCCCGAGATGAAGGCGTAGGTGGTCATCACGGCGCCGATGCCGACGACGAACATCACCGGGTTACGGGCCTGCCAACGAGGGTTCAGCTTGCGGAAGGAATCGCCGAGAGCCGGGATCAGAATGGCGCGGTCCAGCAGACTCTGGGCACGACGCCGCGGGGTGCGGACCGGAGCGGGCGATGGGCTCGAACTGGAGGCTACGACAGTCATTCCTGCTCTCAGTGAAGGTGGCCGGCGGCGATTTGGAAATGCTCGAGAAGCGGTCCAAGGGCGAGCGCCGGGAAGAAGGTCAGCGCCCCGACGATGAGCACCACCCCGACGACCAGGCCCGTGAAGAGCGGTGTGTCAGTGGGAAAGGTTCCCGCGCTCGCGGGGATGATCTTCTTCTTCACCATCGATCCGGCCAGTGCCAGGATCGGGATCAGGAAGAGGTACCGTCCCATCCACATGGCCAGCTCGAGGGTCGTGTTGTAGTAGACGGTGTTCCCCGTGAGACCGGCGAAGGCGCTGCCGTTGTTTCCGGTGGTCGAGCTGAAGGCGTAGAGAATCTCGCTGAACCCGTGCGGCCCGGAGTTGAGCGGGCCGAGCTGACCTGGGGCCACGAGCACCGAGATCGCTGTGAGGCCGAGGATCGACAGGGGGAGGATGAGGATGGCGAGCGCCGCCAGCTTCACGTCGCGGGCCTCGATCTTCTTGCCGAGGTACTCCGGAGTACGGCCGACCATGAGCCCCGCAATGAACACCCCGAGGATGACGAACATCAGCATTCCGTACAGCCCGGCGCCGATGCCGCCCGGGCTGATCTCCCCCAGCTCCATCGAGAGGATCGGCACCAGGCCGCCGATCGCGGTGAGGCTGTCGTGCGACGCGTCGACCGCACCCGTGCTCGTGCCCGTCGTCACCGCGACGAACTGGCCCGACTGGGGTATGCCGAACCGGACCTCCTTCCCCTCCATGTTGCCGCCCGACTGCGTCGAACTGGCCACCTGGGTGACCCCGGTCCGGGTCAACGCGGGGTTGCCGGTCTGCTCGGCGGCGATGGCGATGCCGGTCATCCCGAGGAGGATCACTCCCATGGCCCCGAGCACGGCCATCCCCTGCTTGAGGTTGCCGACCATCCTGCCGAACGTGAAGGTCAGTGACACGGCTATGAGCAGGATGGTGAACATCATGAACGCGTTGGTGAACCCGTTCGGGTTCTCGAACGGGTGCGCGGCGTTGGCGTTGAAGAACCCACCGCCGTTGTTGCCGAGGTTCTTGATGATTTCCTGCGAGGCGACCGGACCCTGCGCGATCGTCTGGGTCACGCCGCTCAGCGTGTGCACCACGGTCGATGCGGAGAAGTTCTGGATGGCGCCCTGCGAGACATAGACCAGGGTGCCGATCACGGAGATCGGCAGCAGGACGTAGAGGAGGCCGCGGGTGACGTCGACGTAGAAGCTCCCCAGCGTCCGTCCGGAACGTCGTGCCAGCCCGCGGATGAGCGCGATCGCCACCGCCAGGCCGGTGGCGGCGGAGAGGAAGTTGTGCATGACCAGCCCGACCATCTGCGAGAAGTAGCTCAGCGTGGTTTCGCCGCCGTAGTTCTGCCAGTTGGTGTTGGTGGCGAAGCTGATCGCCGTGTTCATCGCCAGGTCGGGGGCCACACCGGGGAAGCCGTTGGGGTTGATGACGCTCTGCAGGGGCAGACGATCCTGGAAGCGGAGCAGGAGGAAGGTGACCAGGATGCCCACGACCGTGACGACGAGCACGGCGGCCAGGTACTTCACCCACGTCTGCTCGTCGTCCTCGTGGACGCCGATCACCCGGTACATACCGCGCTCGATGGGGCGCAGCGGCCGGCTGAGGAACACGCGCTCGCCGCTGAACACCTTGGCCATGTACGTGCCGAGCGGGCGCGCGCACAGCAGCACCGCGACGAAGACCAGGAGGACGCCGATGATCTCGAGCGCCATCAGAACTTCTCCGGGAACAGCATCGCTGCCACCAGGTAGCAGAGAACGAGCAGGGCGATCACGACACTGACGGCGTAGCCGAGGACATCGCCACTCATAGCTTCGTCAACGCGGCGATGTACGCCGCAGACGCGGCCATCAAAACGATGAGAACCAGCAGCATCAGCAGATCGATGTTCACGGTGCACCCTCTCGCATGCCGCACATCCTCGGCTCGCACCCCTCAACGATCACTCAACGACGTCGGCCGCCCACCGAGGGGTGTTCAGTGGTCTGGGTTGAGGGGTCCAAAACGGTACCCCTGACCTCCGACTGTCTGAATGACGGTGGGGCTGGCGGGATCCGCCTCGAGTTTGCGGCGCAGCCGCTGAATGAACGTCCACAGGTAGTTGCGATCCCCGACGTACTCCGGCCCCCACACCCTCCCGAGAAGAGTTCGGTGTGCCAGCGCCCGGCCGGCATGGCTCGCCAACTCCGCGAGCAACACCCATTCGGTGGGCGAGAGTTTGATCTCGATCCCACCGCGCATCACCGTCCGACGCCCAAGGTCGACGGTCACGTCACCCGCACTGACCGTCTCGTCGGGTCCGTCGGCGCTGTGGATGCGGCGGAGCACGGCGCGTACACGGGCGAGAAGCTCCTCGGATCCAAACGGCTTGGTGAGGTAATCGTCGGCGCCCATGTCCAGCGCGCGGACCTTGTCGCGCTCCGCTCCCCGGGCGCTGATCACGATCACCGACGGCTGGCGCTGCCCATCCAGCTTCTCCAGAATGGCCCAGCCATCCACAAACGGCAGACCGATGTCGAGCAGCACCACGTCCGGGGAGCTGGCTCTCAGCGCCTGCACCGCCTGGATGCCGTCGGAGACGGCGTCGACCGCGTAGCCGGCCTCGGCGACGGCCTCGGTGATGACCTCTCTGAGCACCCGGTCATCCTCGACAACCAGGATGTGCCCCCGGCGACCGTCAGGAGCAGCCATTGCCAGCATGGGTGCGCGCAGGGACCACACGGGGCAGGATACGTGGCTTGGGCCGGCGGGGACTCAGGCCGCACGCCGTCGATCTGTTGAGGGAGTGTTGAGGGCCGGCCGACCACCATGAGTTGTGCCCATGCAAACCCCACTGGCCGAATCGGTCATCGGGCTCCCGGTGACGGATTCGGAGGCACGCCGACTCGGGCGCGTCGTCGCCATCATTCACAAGCGCGACGGCGTCGAGGTCCTCGTCGAGGGCCGTCGCTGGCTGCGTCGGCGCACCTACGGCTTCAGTGCGGACGACCTGACAGCCACCGAAGCTGGGGTCCTCGTCCACCTCCCTCGCAGCGCTTCCCCGAATCGGACGGATGCCACGTCATGGTGGCCCCAGGGCGTGGAGGAGGACGACCGCAGCCGGGTTGCGAGGGTGTGGTTCGACGCGGTCCGCGTAGAAGGCCGGCTCAGAGTCGATGGCGCATCGCCGTGGGGCGTGTCAGAATCGAGTCGGCCCACACCGTATTCGCCGCCGGGCACCTGATACCTCGCATCCTGGCAAGGTGAGCCAGATGGTCCGAGCCCACCTTGACGGCCGACCGCCGGGCTCTGCTGGGTTGCACCGCGTCGCAGGGGGACGTAGCGTGGAGCTTGATGATGTCGCCGCTGCTGAGACTGGCTCGCCGGCAGTAGCGGTTGCAGTGGGCGAGGCATCCCCGCCGCGAGGCCGGCTCAAGGTGTATCTGGGAGCCACGCCCGGATCTGGGAAGACCTTTGCCATGCTCCGCGAGGGCCGCGACCGGCGCGACGATGGCGACGACGTGGTGGTCGGTTTCGTCGAGACCCACGGTCGCCGCCGAACCGCCGACGCCGTCGGCACGCTCGAGGTGATCCCTCGGATCAGCGTGGACTACAAGGGGACCACACTCTCGGACATGGACGTCGACCGGGTGATCGAGCGACACCCACACGTGGCCCTGGTCGACGAGTTGGCGCACACCAACGCATCCGGCCTGCGCCACGACAAACGGTGGCAGGACATCGAGCAGATCCGCGCGGCGGGCATCGACGTGATCAGCACCATGAATGTGCAGCACCTGGAATCGGTGAAGGACCTGGTCGAGAAGATCACCGGGATCACCATCCACGAGACCGTGCCCGACAGCATCCTCGATAGCGCCGATGAGGTGCAGTTCATCGACATCACGCCCGAAGCCCTGCGCAAGCGGATGCGCCACGGCAACATCTACGCGCCCGATCGCGTGGACGCAGCGCTGGAGAACTTTTTCCGCGCCGGCAACCTGGCGGCCCTGCGCGAGATCGGGCTGCGGCTCGTCGCCGAACGGGTGGGAACCGAGCGCGGTGGCGTCCAGGCTCCGCCGGAGGACGTCATCGTCGCCGTGTCCGGCAGAAGCACCGCGGAGCAACTGATCAGGCGGGCGGTCCGGCTGGCGCGCCGCCGTCATGGCCTGTGCACGATCGTGCACGTCCACGAGCACGCCACCATGCCCGACGCGGACGACACCGTGTATCGGCGCCTGGCCGCCGAGCTCCAATGCGCCGTGGTCGAACGCGATGGGGAAGATATCGCCGGGACAGTCATAGGCGCGGCACGGGAACGCATGGCGCGGCATGTCGTCATCGGCGAGCCGAAGGCGGCGGGACCACTGGTCAGCCTTAGGGGCAACATCGTTGACCGCGTCGTCGAGGCGCTCCCCGACGTCGACGTTCATGTGATCGCCCGCCATGGCATCGCCGCGAGCCATGATCCCGACCGTCCCGACCCCGACGACCTCCTGAGTCGGCTGCAGGCAGACGCCCACATCCGCGGCAACCTTCGCCTCTACCTGGGCTACGCCCGCGGATCCGGCACGACGACGGCCATGCTCGACGAGGCGCGTCGGAGAGCCTCTCGCGGCACTGACGTGGTGGTGGCCGCCTTATCCGACGGCGCCAGCGGCGGCCTCGAGGGACTCACGCTCCTGGGTGGACGGCGCTCGCCCACCGCGCGGGGAGTTCTCGATCTTCCCGCCCTGTTGGCGCGCAACCCTGAGGTCGCCGCGGTGGACGATCTTGCCGGCCGCACCACCGCGGGCGAGATCGTCGCCGACGTGATCCCAACGATCCGGGCCGCCGGCATCACCGTCATCGGCACCGTGGCCATGGGCGACCTCCAGAGCACCGTCTCAGCGATGGGCGACCTGCTGCAACGAGAACCGGACACCCCGGTCGTCGACGATGCCGCGCTCGACGCCGCCGATGAGGTCGAACTGGTCGACATCCTCCCGGCCGAGCTCGAGCAGAGGTTGCGCGACGGCCTGATCATGACCCCGCAGGCGGCGCAACGCGCGCTGCAGGGAGCCTTCCGACCAGCGGTGCTGGCGACACTGCGCGAGCTCACCTTCCGCCGCGTTGCCCAGCACACGGATCGGAGGCTGCTCAGCTACATGGCGTCCAAGAACATCGCCGCCCCCTGGGAGGCGCGCCCACGCACGTTGGTGTGCGTGCCGCCGCTGCCCGGCCAGGAGGATCTGGTGAGCTCGGCGGCACGTTTTGCTGCCAGCCGCGATGAGGCTCTGACCGCTGTCTCCGTGCGCCGGAAGAGCCGGACAGACGCTGAGAGGCAACTGCTCGGGGGGTACGCGACGCTTCTACACCAGCTGGGCGGCGATTTCGCCGTCATCGACGGCAAGGACCTGGCAGCGACGATCGCACAGTACGCACGCGATCACGGCATCACCGAGATCATTCTCAGGCGAACTCTCGGACGGCGCCAGTCGACCAGCATACGCCGCCTCATCCGCATGCTCGTGGACGTCGACGTTCACATCCTGGCGGGCACTCGCTGACGAACCGCGTACACATCGGCGGTATTGCCGGAGGTAAATGCGAGGCACAAGGTCTGCCACGGCGTCAGGTACGGCTGCTCAGCGTGTGCGACGGCGGCACCTCACAGAGATGAATGGCCGCATCACTACCGATGTACGCAGAGTCGAGGGCAATCACCGCGCCACGTCGCGGTAGACGCCGACGTTGCAGCAAGTCCACAAGAAGGAGCTGCCAGCGCGGGTGACCCCGACGGGTGATCGCGAGTCGCCGGCCGTCGGCCGCTCGCCCGGTCACGAAGATGTACCCAAGACACTTGCCGTCCGGACCCACAACGTTGAGTCCGCACAGGGTCCGTGCCGTGAGTTCGGCAACACGTCGGTCGAGCGGCACCAGCTCTGCCACGAGATTATCGTGTCGCTGCGCTGCTCAACGAATCCTCAACAGGCTGGCTGGGCGCCGACAGGGTCGCAGGAGTGATCAGCACAGGCTCTGGAGGCATGAGGCGCGATCGAGTGGTACAAACGAAAGCGTCGGTCCACCCGCGCGCGTCGGCCACCACCGCGGCCATGCCAGCCCCTGACCTCCGGTCAGCTACGGAGCGTCGGTCCGAAGCGATACCCATGCCTGTCCACCGTGACGATGAGGGCGGGATTCGCCGGGTCATCCTCAAGTTTGCCACGGGGTCTCTTGATGAACACCCGCAGGTAGCCGCGATCACCGACGTGGGTGGGCGCCGACAGTCGAGACAACAATGCCGTCGCCTCGATGGCGTGCCCCGCGTTGGCGGCGAGCTCTGTTAGGAGAACGTACTCGGTTGGCGACAGGAGCACCTCCACGCCGTCTCGGAACACCATGCGAGTGTTCATGTCGAGCACAACGTGGAGGCACGAGACAGTTTGACGGCGGGGTCCGTGGAACCGGACCCGAAGCAGCACCGCGCCAACCGTCGTGATCAACTTGTCGGAGGTAAAGGGCTTGGTGAGGTAATCATCGGCGCCGAGGTCAAGTGCCCAAACCTTGGCCTGGTCGTCTCCACTCGCTGAAATGACGATCACTGACCTTCTGGTCGGCTGCGGAAGCGACTCGAGGATTTCCCAACCGCTGATCAACGGCAATCCGAGGTCAAGGAGGACGATCTCATGGCGTTCCGACCTGAGCTCCTCCATGCCGGAGACACCGTCACCTACGGCGGTGATTCGGTGGCCGGCACGCTCGAGCGCAGCCGCGATGCCAGTTCTCAGGGCGGGGTCGTCCTCTATCAGCAGAATCTGGGCCCCAAGCGCGTCGCTTACGGTCGTGTGGGGCGCGCCCGGGTTCGCACTTCCCTCTCGCCTGTGCGGGTCGTGCGCGTCGGTGAAGTCCGGGGCGTCCACGAAGAACTCCAGGTGGGGTGGCTGTTGCTGCGGCCTGATATGACGGGCCGGGCGCGGGACGCGGTCCGCGGTTCAGTCGTCCGATGGGGGCCGACGAGTGGTGGGTGGTATCCATCCGGCCGCGAGTCGTTGTGCCCGCGTACCGAACCGAACGCGGACGAGGAGGTCATCCGACAGCTGCGCGCCTGCCTCGACGACAGCTGCGAGCGCGGCCGCCTCCGCGGCGGCGACGCTGTCGGCTTCCACCGTGACGTTCAGTGGATCCACACGCGCTCTCCAGATCGTTCTACCCGCGGGATTGAGCTCCACCACGATCTCGCCCACGCTCCGGACAGTGCCCATACAAGCGAGGCTACACAGTCAACCCTCAACGCAAGCTCAACGATCTCCCCGAGGGCGCCCTATTGGGAACACAGACCAGGTCACAGCGCGGACGGCGTGCTCAGCGACGTCAAACCATCGCTCGCCAGGAGTCGCCGACCGACGAGCCAAGAACGACGTTCGACATGACCAGGTCGAAGGCGGCGCGGATGTCAACCCGGTCCGCCTCTTCGCGCACGGTCTCATCCCCGGCGCGCAGGACCAGTCGAGCGTGGTGTTCGATGACCTCCCCAAGATCATTCGAGGACACAGCCCGACGGAGCTTGCCGAGATTCTCGAGCTGGCGAATGAGGACCGCTGGCATCCCCGAACCCGCCTGCCGAATCTTGTCGGTGGCTCCCTTGACGAGCCGCTCCATGGTGATCACCGGCTCGATGATACGAGCGTGCCCGTGAGCGTCGCGGTGAATCCCGTCGGGCAGTCGTACTGCCGCGGCATGGCATAGGCAGTCGCCGAGCCAGTCGATGCAGTTGAGGGCCGTGAATGTGTCGTTGACTGCTGACGATAGTGCCCGAATGGCGACCTCGACGAGTTGGTCCACACCGAAACCAAGATCCTGCGTCAGTGTGCGATTCGGGCCCACGATGTGGGCGCGGCCCAACGCCTCCGCGACCTCCCCTGCAGCCTCGACCGGGAGGACAAATGCGACGGTCTGCCCTTCGACGACGAAGTGCCCCGGCCTCCTCACGAACCTGATGACGCTTGAGGACGACACCGCCAGCCCGATGAGCTGGCGATGGCCCGCCGCCTGAATGAAGCCGCTCACCCGAGCCGCGACCGGGACACCAGTGGCGAGAATACGCTCGCTCAGTTCTGAGGGCTCCAGCCGGTCAGTTGCCGCCCGAGGCGAGGCCGTGCGGTCGGCAATCAAGTTCTCAAGTGTGTGACGGAAGTCACCGGCGATCCCCGAGACCACAGACGTCAGCTGAATCGACGCCGCGACGTGGTGGATGAAGTAGATGACGATGCCGAGATCGACCAGTGTTAGAACCAAGGATACGGTCACCGAAGCATGAGGAACGAAGTTGCGCGCTGGAGCGCTCTCCACCGACCCGAGCGCGAGTACCGAGTACACGAACGTGGCAACGAAGGCGCCCAAACTGAACTGAGTACCGAGGTCGCGGATGAAGTTGCGCAGCATGCGTGGCCCGAATTGTTGCGAGGCCAGCTGGAGCACGAGAATGGTGATGGAGAACAGCACGCCGGCGACGGTGATGATTGCCGCAGCGATGGCGATGAGGATCTGTCGTGCGGCATCGGGGCTGCCACTGGTCACGAAGCCCGGGAGCGTGATCGCGCCGCCGTCGGCAGCTCGGTCGACGACATAGGTAAGGCCGAAGAGGAGCGCGGCTCCGACGACCATGGCAGCTGGCACGATCCAGAGGGTCGTCCGCATCGCCTCGCGGCGAGCACGTGAAACGGAAAAGCGGCCGCTCCGGCCTGTGGCTCGACTGAGTCGGTCTTTCATCCTGGCCCGGCACCGGTGGGCGTGATGCTCACGCTGCCGACCAGACTTCCCGGCTCACCCGTCGTCAGTATACCGGCATCGAGCCAGGCGCGTTGACCGTGCGTTCACGCAAGCCGACGTGCGGTCAGGTCTTCGCCTGCGAAAAGGTCGTCGCGAATGTCGCGGTCGAGTGCGATGTATTCGCGCAGGGGTTGGCAGTCGGCACGGTTGTATTCTTTGGCCCGTTTCGCTCCCGGGGTAATGATGCGGAGCGCGCGGTGACCCTTGATCTACCTGATCGCGACGGAGTCGTCCGCGCCCATCTCGCTGAGCGGCCGCACTGCGTGGTTGAGATCTATTGAGCCCGCCCAAGGTCACGACGTGTCTCGCGACCCGCCGCCGTCGCCGAGGATCCGCTGAAGCGAACACGGCGAAAACTGCCCTGCGTCTGACAGTCGGGGCGGCGGGACTCGAACCCACGACCTCCTGGTCCCAAACCAGGCGCGCTACCGTCTGCGCTACGCCCCGAGGCATCCGGGGCCCACGCAGACCAGCGCCTCCCAAACTATGGGGGTCTAATTCGAGTTCAGCGGATGCGTTGGACCACCTGCCTGCCATTGTCGACAGCAGACTGGAGTGCCCTTGAACCGCAGCCCTGGCCGCGCCATCCCAAACAGAGCCGTCTCCAGAGAGCCAGGGCGATTCATGGACTCAGGCTGCCGTCGTTGGTTGATGGAGAGCCTCGAACTCCGTCGGCGCGAGGTCCCCGCAGGCGCTGTGCAGACGGCGCTGGTTGTGCCAATCGACCCACTCGAGCGTCGCCGGCTCGACGTCTTCGACGGTGCGCCACGGACCTCGGCGCGCACATGATTCGTCGCATGTCAAATGACCTCTCAGTGCGGGTCATTAGACCCCTGTCTTTACCGATCAACGTGATATGCGCAGTCGATGCGCACTACAACGCAACCTCTCTGTGACAAGCGCCGGCCATCATGGGTTGGTAGTTCCACCATTACAGAGGGAGCCTGGTGACCGCACCTGACCCGGTGCCCAAGATCGGACGGAGACTGCTTACGTCGGAGCGGTTCCGTGTGGGGATCCTGGGGCTCTGCATGATCGTGCCCGTCGTCGCGAGCATAGTGGCCGTCCACGACCTCGACGAGAACGCCCGCCACAGGATGGACGCGTCGCTCGTGGTCGCGAGCGTGGTCAGCACGGCTGATGAGCTGCTCTTTGTGGAGTGGCAGGGCATCACTGGATCCATTCCCGATGCTTCAGTGCACCCGCACGTCGTCGCCCTCCTCGGCGAGATCGACGCGAACCTGAAGAGCCTGCAACTGGACGGCGTGGCTCCGGCGGCGGTCACCGATCTGGGCAATGCAGCCCGCGCCTACACCACGGCGATCACGGGCGGCAGCAACGGCGTGCAGGTCCCGGGCGGCCAGCTCGACCTCTTCGCTGGAGGTCCGCTCAAGGTTCTCAACACATACGAGGCCGTCCATACCGCATCGGATCGCGCCCAGAGTGCCCTCAAAGTGGACAACGATAGCGCGGCACTGCTGCAGGACATCGGCACGATCGTGGTCATCCTTGCTGTCTGCGCCGCGGTCACGGCGCTGCTGTGGCGATCGCAGCGCCGCCGCCGCGTCATGGCCGTTGCAGCGGCGGAGACGGACGTACTGCGCAAGAGTGAGGAGAGGTTCCGCCTTCTATTCGAGCGCAACCCGCAACCAATGTGGGTGTTAGGGCCAGACAGTCTTCGCATCACCATGGTCAACGATGCCGCAGTAGCCGCCTACGGCTACAGTCATGACACATTCCTGACGATGGAGGTCACCGAGCTCTTTGTCGACGCGAAGAGCTCCGAACCCGTGCGCCAGATGGTTGCGGGAGCTGATTCATGCCACGCAACCGCCTCGCACCGGCTCGCGGATGGTCGGGTCATCGAGGTCGAGATGACGTCAGACCGTTCTGTTCTCCAAGGGCAGCACGGCATCCTGCTCCTCGCCCAAGACGTGACCGACCGAAACCGTCTGGAGGAGCAGTTGCGCCACCAGGCGTTCCACGATCCACTGACGAGCTTGCCCAACCGGGCTCTTTTTCGAGAGCGAGTGCACCATGCAGTTCTGCGCGGCCGGCGCACCGGCCTCGGTTGTGCCGTGGTCATCCTCGACCTCGACGATTTCAAGACGGTCAACGACAGCCTTGGCCATTCTGCCGGCGACGACCTGCTCGTCCAAGTCGCCGACCGGATCCCCAAGGTGATGAGGCCCGGCGACACCGTCGCGCGGCTCGGAGGCGACGAGTTTGCCATTCTGGTCGAGGACGTGGCCGACCCGAGCCACGTCACGAACCTTGTCGAGCGGATTGCGGAGGTCCTTTCGCAGACCTTCCGGGTCTTCGACATCGACATGCATGTCAGCGCCAGCATTGGCATCGCCTTTGATGACTCCGGCGACTCGGTCGTCCCGGAGGGCTTGATCCGCAACGCGGACGTCGCCATGTATGCGGCGAAGGCGCGCGGTGAAGGTGGCTGGGCACTCTTCGGCGAAGACATGCACGAGATCGTGCAGAAGCGGCTGGAGTTGCGGGCGGCTCTCAGCCGCGCCGTCGAGAACAGAGAGCTTGTGGTCCACTACCAGCCGATTGTCGACCTCCACGGCCGCCAGCTCATCGGTCTCGAAGCCTTGGTTCGCTGGGAACATCCAACCAAAGGGCTGCTGCCTCCAATGGAATTCATCACGCTGGCTGAGGAGACGGGGCAGATCGGCGCGATCGGCGCGTATGTACTCGCGGAGGCAGCAAGTCACGTGCGCGGTTGGACAGAGCGCTACCCTGATCAGCCTCCGCTGGAGCTGAGTGTGAACGTCTCCTTCCGCGAGTTGATGTCCATCGACTTCGTCGATCAGACCTTGCGGATTCTCGACGAGACCGGCCTCGATCCCCACCAGCTCGTTCTGGAGGTCACGGAGACCGTGTTGATGCAGGATCCCGAGCGAACCATCGGCAGCCTCGAGCGCCTCCGCCGCCACGGCATCCGGATCGCCATGGACGACTTCGGCACCGGGTACTCATCGCTCGCTCATCTGCGGCAGCTGCCGCTGGATGTCGTCAAGATCGACCGGTCCTTCGTGATGTCGATCGGCAGTGGTACGGAGGACGTTTCCATGATGCTGGCAATCGTCCGGTTGCTCAGCACGCTCAAGGTGGTCACGCTGGCCGAGGGCATCGAGACGCCTGCGCAACTCGACTCCGTCGGCGCCATGGGATGCGACCTCGGGCAGGGATTCCTGTTCGCCCATCCCCTGCCCGCGAACGAGGTGGAGCCGCTGCTCGAGACCCGCGTCACGCCCATGCATGTGAGGCAAGACAACGTTGCCTAGCCCACGCGGGACGGTGGCATCCATAGCCGGCGCGCTGGCCGGCACAGTGCTGCTCCTCGCCGGCTGCGGTTCCTCAGGCCCGGCGTCTCAAACGCCATCACCGTTGCCCACCGCGACCGCATCGCCGATCAGCAGAGACGCAACAGCGGGACGGAAGCCCGTCCTAGTCCTGGATCCAACCCATGGGGCGCTGGGCGTCACCGTTCGCGTCACCGGCAGCGGATACGGACCCAACGTGATGCTCACCGGGACCATCTGCGCGGTGGACGCTCAGGGCAACGTTCAGAACCCACTGGCGCAGTGCGACGTCACCAACATCGTCAGCGTGACGACCGATGGACACGGTGGTTTCGCGACTACCTACACGGTAAAGAGGCTTCCTGCTGCGAGGAGCGGGTACACGATCGGGTTTGGCATGTCCGGCGATTCCGGAGAGTCCGCGGGCAGCGCCTTCGCGATCGACGCTTGAAAGCGAGAGCGATCGGCGTTTGTCGATTCTGCGACTCGAACCGGCTGTTAGCGAGCTTAGTGTCCACGGACGTGGTGTATGAGGAGCCCCGGGGCGTCCTGACAAAGAAGGACCATCGCGTCATCCTTGTCGAAGCTCTACCAACCTCAAGGAGACGACAGTGGCCACGACCAGCACGGACCCCTGGGCCTGGTTTCGCAAGCAGCTCGAGACCGCCGACGCCAATGGCTTGGCCAGGTGAAGAAGCTCGGCCGGGTGCCACCCACACGTGCTGGCGACCATCGGCCGAGAAGGACCCGGGAGGATTCCCAACAGTCGGGGCGGCGGGGCTCGAACCCACGACCTCCTGGTCCCAAACCAGGCGCGCTACCGTCTGCGCTACGCCCCGAGGCATTCGGGCCCCACGCAGACCAGCGCCTCCCAAAGTATGGGGGTCTAAATCGTATTCGGAAGGGCTGTTAGACCTCCAGCCATCGTTTCGCCTCGATCCGTTGAACTGGCGTGACCGGCCGAGGCCCCCTAGCCTGAGCGACGCGGTCGATCATTGACGCGTTCAGCGGAAATACGACTCGGTGAGTGTCACGCGATGCACTCGACGGCGGTGTCTACCAGCCCAGGTTGTCGTCCCGCTCAGTGGAGGTCCTTGAACAGCAGTGCCAACGGGCCCTGCTCTGCGAGTCCCTCGAAGTAGCGACGCCACGGGCCTCGCTTCTGAGGATCCAGGATCCGCCGCAGCAGATGTACTGCTGCAGGACGTTCGACGCGGTCTCCGGCTGATCAAGCCCCCCAGCAGGTCGATGAGCCCGCTGCCGGCCACCACCCGTTGGCCTCGATGACAGCGCTCCTCGCTGGTCAGCCCGCGAGCGGCCCACCAAGAGTCGACCGGGCGGGTCGTCACCGTGCGGCCACATCTCTTTGCCGCACCCACAGTACTCCGTGCACCCGGGGGCTGCCCTCGCTCGGCCCCGCCCACAGGGAACTCACCGGGCGGCAGAGATCCCGGAGGCGCGCCGCTCACGGGACGCCGGGTCCTGGCGGAAGAAGTCGCGGAGAACAGCGTACAACTCCGGCTTCTGCTCTTCGAGGTCGACCGGACGATCGAAGAAGACCTCGGTGACCACGGCGAAGAACTCGCCTGTGCTCACCGCACCGTACGGGTCGAGGAGGTCGCCGCCGGCGCCGTTGCGGAGCGTCGTGTACTCCGCGTTGCACACCCTGACCCATCTGTCGAACTGGGCGCGTGACTCGAGCGGCGGGGTCCCGTCGACCGACCCGCCGAGCATGTCGAGCTTGTGCGCGAACTCGTGGTAGACGACGTTGTGGCCGTGGTCGGGATGGCGGGCCTGGTACCGGGCCGAGTCCCACGCGATGAGAACGGGGCCGTCGTACCGAGCCTCTCCGATGATCGGCTCGGGCTCGTCGCTGTACACACCGTCGCCAACGTAGTGCTCGCCGTCGAGGATGACGGCCGTCGGCGAGACGATGATCGAGGTGACGCGGTGGTAGTAGTCGTAGTCGAGCCCGAGGATGAGCAGGCAGGCGATGGCGCTGATCACGACCCGGATGTCGTCGGTGAGCTCGAACCCGTACGACGCCTCCCAGTGTTTGTCGACGAGCAGCACCCTGATCAGTGTCTCGAGCCGCACTCGCTCGTCGCCGTCGAGGAGCCGCCAGTGGGCCACGTTGGCCGCGAGCAGGTCACGCCACCCCGAGGGGAACGGCTGGGCGAGAGCCTTGCGGCGCCGTCCTCGGCGCGTCAGTGCCAACTCAGTCGACCGCACTCATCGCTCCACCTGACCATAACCAGTCGGCGGTCGGCCCGGCGCAGACGTGCCCGAACCCGACACCATAGAGCGCATGACTGTCCGGGCCATCCGCGGAGGCACCCAGGTGGATGCCAACGAGCGCGCACTCATCCTCGACGCCATCGCCGAGCTCGTCCACGCTGTGCTCGACCGCAACGGGCTCACCACCGACGACCTGGTGAGCATCATCTTCACCGCCACCGCCGACCTCGACGCGGAGTTCCCCGCCTACGCGGCACGTCGCGCCGGCATCACCGACGTCCCCATGCTGTCGGCAACCGAGATCGACGTGCCCGATGCCATGCCGCGCGTGCTCCGCCTCCTCGCCCACGTGGAGACGGATCGGAGCCGCCGCGAGTTGCACCATGTGTACCTGCGCGGGGCGGCGGCGCTGCGCACCGACCTGCCCCAGTAGCACCGTGCCGACCGCCCCGGGCTGGTACTGGCGGAGCGCGGCGAGAGTGAGTTGGCGCCAGGAGATCCGGCTGGGGCGGGAGACGAGGGTTTCCCGCGGGAGTACCACCGGCGCCGGCGGGGTTACTTCCGCTACCGGATCGCGTCGGCTGTCTGAACTGGAGTGACAGGCGAAGAGAGCCCGACCACGCTGTGGTAGCGCTGCGGCGCGTCTGTTCTTCCTCGACCTCAACGTCGATGACGAGGGCTTCGACCTGATCCGGATCACCGCTCTGGACGCCCAGGCCGCCTGAAAGGGGAGTCTGCCGGCCGGTGCGCGCATACATCGCGTCGAACTCCGGCGCCAGTTCGGCCAGCACCGCCTCCACCACCGGCTTGATCCGGCGGATCGGGTGGTCCATCGGGATCAGGCTGTCCGTGGTCAGGGTGGACAGCATCGTCGCCTGGTGGGTGGTGGTGCCACGCATAGTGAATCTAAGAGCCGACAGCACCGGTGAACGCCGCGCGCGCTGCGTCGGCGCGTGCTCATGGCCTTCATGTCGACCATTTGAGTGAGCAGGGTTGGCGCCGCGTTTCGGGGAGATAGGTGCTGACCCGTCCACTTCATTGTCACGGCCACCACGCATACCTATTGGTCGGGGCGGCGGGACTCGAACCCACGACCTCCTGGTCCCAAACCAGGCGCGCTACCGTCTGCGCTACGCCCCGAGGCATCCGGGCCCCACGCAGACCAGCGCCTCCCAAAGCAGGTGCGCTACCGGGCTGCGCCACGCCCCGACGCCCTCGCAGCATACGGGCTGAGGCGCCGACGGGAGCGATCACAATGGGCGCGGCGGCACCGGCAGCGGCCAAACTGTCCGCCGTGGATCTGCTCGACGGCATCGTCATCCTCCTCATCGTGGCCGCTCTGGTCTCCGGCTTCCGCCGCGGGATCAGCTGGGTGGGCCCGTCATTGGTGGGGCTGGTCGTCGGCATCCTCATCGGTGCTGCCGTGGCGCCGCCACTGGCGGCGGTGTTCAGCAAACGCAGCGACGTCCAACCACTGGTCACCTCCGGCCTCTTCCTCGGCATGGTGCTGATCGTCCAGGGCATCGGCACCACGATCGGGTTCCGCGCCCGGACGCGAACTCTGCGCACCCGGTTCGCTCAATGGGACAGCGTGCTCGGCGCCGTGGTCGCCGTGTTCGGTGTCCTCGCCGGCTCGTGGTACCTCGGGCTGACGTTCTCGCAGAGCCCGTGGACCGGGCTCGACACCCAGATCCGCGGCTCGGCAATCGAGCAGGCACTCGACACCATCGCCCCGCGCCCGCCGGGCTTCCTGGCACAGCTCGAGAACTCACTGCGCAACAACCAATTCCCCAACCCCTTCTCCGGGCTCTCCCCGGGGGCGCCGGCGCCGGCATCGATCCCGCCGCTGGTGGACACTCCGGGCATCCGCACCGCCACCGCGGTCACCTCCAAGGTGATCGCCTTCGGCTGCGGTGGAGCCGAGGCCGGCTCGTCATGGCCGATCGGGAATGCCGACGTGGTCACCAACGCCCACGTGGTTGCGGGCTCGCAGCGCGTCGAGGTGGACACCACCGACGGCGCCACCCACCCGGCGGTCGTGGTGTTCATCGACCCCACTGTCGACGTCGCCATCCTTCAGGTGCCCGGCCTCGGCCAGTCGGCGCTGCCACGGGCGTCGGGCGATCCGGCGCGCGGCGTGACCGGCGCGGTGATCGGCTACCCGGGCGGCCAGACCGAGAAGGTGGTGCCGGCCGCGGTGCGCGGCACCGAGACGGCGCGCGGCTACAACATCTACAACTCGAGCCTGGTCGACCGTGACATCGAGGTGCTCGCCTCGCAGATCATCCCCGGAAACTCGGGCGGACCGGTCGTCGACAACGCCGGCGTCGTGCAGGGATTGGTCTTCGCCGCCAGTACCACCGACCCCAACGAGGGCTACGCGCTCACCATGACGCAGATCGCACCGGACCTCCAGGCCGGACGCGGACGCACTCAGCCGGTGTCCACGCAACAGTGCACCAACGGCTGACCTCTGACTATCTAGTGGATGAGCCGGATCAGCCCGGTGGTCGCCACGGCGAGAGCCACCACCACCAGGAATGGGGCGCGCACCAGCACGGCGAGGAGCGCGACAGCGACCCCGGCGACCCTGGCGTCGACGGCGAGGCGTGTCCCGGTGGAGACCGTCTGGAGCACCACGAGCGAGGCCAGCAGCGCCACCGGCACCAGGTCGGCCACCCTGCGTACCCGCCGGTTGGCGAGAACCCCTCTCGGGAGTGAGAGCCCGGCCAACTTGAGCAGATAGCACCCCGCCGACGCGCCGAGCACCGCGAACCACACGTCAGTCACCGCCCTGAATGCTGTCGACTGTGCTCGATCCCTCGTGGCGCCAGGCGGCGCCGGCGACGATCGCAACCAGGGCCGCCACGAGCACCGGGCCCCCGGCCGGCAGCACAGGCACCGACGCGATGGCGATGGTGGCGGCCACGAGTCCCACGGCCAGGGCGCCCCGGCTGCGCACCCGCGGGGCGAGCAGCGCGAGGAAGGCCGCCGGTGCCGCGGCGTCGAGACCCACCGCGTGGGGGTTGGGGAGCGCCTGCCCAGCGAGGGCTCCGACCAGGGTCCCGAGGTTCCAGAGGACGTAGACGCTGGTGCCGGCCGCCCAGAATCCGAGCCGGTTGGCGCGGTCGGACGTGCTGCCGAGGCTCATCGCGGTGCTCTCGTCGATGACCAGTTCGGCGGCGAACAGCCGTCGGGGTCCGCGCACCCCAAGCAGCGCCGACAGCCGCAGCCCATAGAGAGCGTTGCGGGTGCCCAGCAGCACCGCCGTTGCGGCGGCCGCCACCTGTCCTCCGCCGCCGCTCAGCACGCTGACGAGGGCGAACTGGGACGCTCCGGTGAACATCAGCAGCGAGAGCAGGCAGGCCTGAAGCACGGACAGTCCACCCGCCGTGGCGATGGCACCGAACGACACGCCATACGCGCCGGTCGCGATGCCGATGCCCGCGGCGTTGCGCAGCACGGCGGCCCGCACCCGTGGCCATTCCTCGGTGGCGGGATCCTCACCGGCAGGCGTGTGGTGCGGACCGGTGCTCATCGCCGCCAACGCTACCGATCCGAGGGCTGCGCGCGCCTCGCCGCAGGTGGTGTCAGCCGCGCTGGATGGAACCGGTCTGTACCGCATCGAAGGCACTGCCGGGCACTGACTTCAGCTGGTCGAGGTCGGTGTCGTTCCACCGCGAGTCCGTCGAGCCGCTCACGAACCAGCTGCTGCCGTTGTCGGCCACGATCATGCCGTAGCGCTTCAGCGCGGTGAGGATCACCAGCGCCTCACCGTGAAAGGGCGTGAGGTCGAACGACGCCCTCAGTCGGAAACGCGCTCCCATCGGGGGGTCACTGGCGTTGGCCACACCCGCCTGGTGGGTGGCCGGATGGATGAAGCCGTTCTGCGTCTCGTCGACGGTGAAGCGGAGCGCATGGTGGATGACCCCCGACGCCACCTCGTCGTACCGCACCAGCCCGGGGAGGATGGGCAAGCCCGCGGCGTCGGCCGACGTCCAGGTGTCAGGGCGAAGCGCGTTGCTGCGAAGGTCGAACACCGCACCGGAGGCGGCGTCCCATCCGCTGCCGTTGCGCTGCGCCTGGTACAGCTCGTAGAGGTGGCAGTCACCGGAGTCCACCACCAGGACGTGGCCATCGTTGCCCTGCTCGACCGGCGCATTCAGCGGCACGGGGTAGGGGCCCGGGTCGCTCTGGTCGCCGTACGCGGTGAACGTGATCGGAACCCGCGGCTGGCTTCCCGCGACAACGACATAGGGAATGCCGTAGGAGGGGTCGGAGCCGAAATCGGGGTGCACGAACGACCGGAAGGAATCGATGCGCGCGACGTAGGCGGCTGAGCTGGGATCCACCGGCGCGCTGGATATGTCGCGGTTCCACGCGTTGTCGGCGGGGAAGGTCGGGCATCCACCGATCGAAGCCCCGACGACGGATCCCGGCCATGGCGGCGATGTCGGGCGAAAGCCGGAACCCGGATGGGACGAGGGCGACGGCAGCGGGGTCGACGCAGGCGACGGTGGCGCGGTCGACGCCTCAGCACCAGGTGATCCGGCCGCGGCCGTGGTGGCGCGCGCGCTCGGGCTCACCGCCGCCGGCGTCGCGAGCGCGGCTGCGGGACCACTCCCGCACGCACTCAGGCCGAGCACGCAGGCCACCAGCGTGGCGTGCCGTCCTCGGCGCGCGCGACGGAGACGGATGCTGCTCACGCATCCGATCATCAGCGCCAGGATCGGAATGGTTGTGACGCCGAGGTGACAGGGGCCCCGACGCTGCGACGACGTTCAGCACGGAGCGCGCCGTCGCCGGCGGTCACCGTGGTGCCGGGAAAGGGAGTCGAAACCTTCCCAGCGCGTCGGAGCCAAGCGCGAACGCGCTCGGCGGAGTACGAAGCAGCCGCCATAGCGGGCCATGAGCAGCCGGGTGGCGCCCCCTGAATTGGACGCGAAGTGGACGCGGCGAGTCACGTCCCTGGGGCGCCGCAGCTTGGTCGATGGTCGCGGCAGATCCGAGCCGCGTCAGCCGACGGCACGCCGACCCGAGCAAGGGCTGGCGGCGACCATCACTTCCTTCACCCCGCTCAGTGTCGGATTGCAACGTGGATGAGGGCTCGGTCGCCCATATCGTCAGCAATCCGTACGTTGGCGCCACGACCCCCAAAGATGCGCTACTGGTTGCGGGTCGCCCCGCTTGCTCGAGGGTCCACCGATGAGGTCGAACCATCGCTGGCTCCCACCTTGGACGACGTGGCCTTCGCACCCTCGATTCCAAGAGAGGCCACGGATGCTTCTAGCCCGTTTGAAGCGCTCTCGTGCCCCTGCGCGCACTGCCGGCCGGCGCACGGCCCATCGTCGGATGGGGTGTTTCGGCGCTGCCGGAGGTTGATATCCCGATAACGGGAGTATCAGGGAATGGTGAACGCGATGACACTCAGCGCCGCGCTACCGATCATCCGCTTGGTCGTCGGTGGCATCTTCGTCGGCCACGCGCTCCAGAAGGTCAGTCATGTCGGTGGCGGCCATGGCCTCAAGGGCACGGCCGCCGGATGCGAGCAGATGGGGTGCGGCCGGCGCGTTTGTGGCTGCCGTCGCCGCCGGCCGGCGAGGCTCTGGGAGGGGCTCTCTTCGCCGCGGGGCTGATCACGCCGATCGCCGCCCTGGCACTCGTCGCGGTGACGGCGGTGGCGGTTCGGACAGTACACTGGAGCCGCGGGCCTCTGGGTGAACCAGGGTGGCTTCGAGTACAACCTCGTGCTCGCCACCGTGGCGGTCGCCGTGGGACTGAGCGGCCCGGGAAGCTACTCGCTGGACGCAGCCGTGGGCTGGTCGGCACCGGCACCGTGGACATTCCTCATCGGCCTCACGTCGCCGTGGTGGTTCTGCTCGTGACCCAGCGGGTCCGCCTCCCGCGGCTGCCCGCCGACAGCCGGGGTCCGCAGACCGCCTGACCCAGGGCGCACTGACGTTTGCGCCGTGCTCCCGTACGCTTGCTGTTCTCAAGCAGGCTAGATCGGGAGCAGCGCTCGGTTGGTCGCGCAAGTCACGAGCCCGGTAATGGTGGGGCGCGACGCCGAGCTTTCCCGCCTCGAGCATCGCCTCCGGGACATAGAGTCCGGCGACGGCCGGCTCGTGGTTCTGAGCGGCGAGGCCGGGGTCGACAAGTCGAGGCTGGTCGCCGAGGTGCGGCGCCGGGCGCGTGACATCGGGTACGCGGTTCTGCTCGGCGAATGCTCGGAGTCGGATCTCGCGGTTCCGTACCTCCCCTTCGTGGAGGCGATCGTATTCACTGTGTGCGGGGCGCGCTACGTCCGCCTACGCAACTTACGTAAGCCTGGATCCACCGACCAAGTCTGCAGGGGCAGCCGGCCGCGGCGAGGTGGTTGCGCGGGGAACTGGCGGGGCAGCAGTGCCGACTTGAACCAGCGGCCAAGTTGGATGCGGTTCGCACCTTCGGTTTGGGGGACCGGCCCGCATGCCGAGTGCTCTTACAGGTGCCGGATAACCGTCGCTGGGACACCCGCCACGAGTGTTGCCGGAGGGACGTCATGCGTCACAACTGCACCGGCTGCGACGACGGAGTCGGCTCCGATGTTCACACCGGGCAAGATCGTGGCGGCAGCTCCGATCCACACA